>JANMZN010000122.1:0-15790 GCA_031383285.1 Segetibacter sp. | reverse complement strand
TCTGAGTGTGCAGCGGTGGGTATCAATCTAAAAATAATATCGCCTTTAGGAATAACCGGATAAACAACAATCGAACAGAAAATATGATAGTTCTCTCTCAAGTCCATTACCATTGAAGTGGCTTCAGGCAATTCACCTTTCATATAGATGGGTGTTACCGGCGAATTGGTGCTGCCAATATCGAAACCTCTTGCTTTCAGGCCATCTTGAATTCGATTTACGTTGTACCAAAGTTTCTCTCTTAGCTCGGGCATACTTTTCACCATTTCCATCCGGTGAAGCATACCTTCTACAACGATCAATGGAAGGCTTTTGGCAAAAATCTGGCTACGGGTATTGTATCTGAGGTATTTGATTACATTTTTATCGCCACTTATAAAAGCACCAATACTTCCCATGCTTTTCACAAAAGTAGAGAAGTACAAATCTATATCTTTCTGACAGCCCTGTGCTTCATCTGCACCACCTCCTGTAGGCCCCATATAACCAAAACCATGTGCATCGTCTATCAGTATTCTGAATTCATATTTTTTCTTTAAGGCTACTATCTCTTTCAATATGCCCTGTTCGCCATCCATTCCAAAAACGCCTTCGGTAATCACCAATATGCCACCCCCATTTTTATTGGCAAGTTCAGTTGCCCGTTGCAATTGTTTTTCGCAATCTTCAATATCGTTGTGCTTAAATGCATACCGATGCCCCATATGTAGCCTTACACCATCAACAATACAGGCATGCGCTTCTGCATCATACACAATTACATCTCTCCTATTTACAATGGCATCTATACAACTCATGATGCCCTGATAACCAAAGTTGAGCAACATGGTATCTTCTCTGCTAACAAACGCACTGATTACTTTTTCCAGTTCATCGTGTTTAGCGGTGTTTCCACTCATCATTCGGGCACCCATAGGGTTACCCATTCCATACATAGCGGCGGCCTCAGTATCTACCCTTCTCACTTCGGGATGGTTTACAAGACCGAGGTAGTTGTTAAGACTCCATACAATCATTTCCTTTCCTCTGAAACTCATTCTCGGTCCCAACTCACCATCCAACTTAGGAAATGCAAAATAACCGTGTGCCCTGTCCATATGCTGACCAAGCGGTCCACCGTCCTTTACTAATTTTTCAAAAATGTCTGCCATATTAATATAATTTTCAGGTTTTTGAGCAACAGCAGAGTGTTAACCACCATTGTCGAGTGCCACCGTCCGAAGGCGGTGCCGCACTTTTGTACTTTACATATTTTACTCAACTGTTTAGCGCTGAACAAAATAAATTGGCGCAAAGATAATAGTTGAAAGGCAGTTGCCAATAGATAGGGGGGAAATGGGGTAATGGTGAAAGCGAAGTTGCGTAAACAAAAGAAAAGTTTGTGAAGTAAATTAATTTCAAGGGGAAGCTATTTTTTCTTCATTTCATACTATAAATTGAACTCTAAATACTATTTTGATAATAAATAATATTACATTTATAGGTTTGATGAAAACTCATTATTGAATAAATCCATAATTAGGAATAAAATTCTTAAACGCTAAATTTTTTTTGAGATAAATAATTATTACTTTCGTATATGTATTAATTTTTTGCAGAAAAATTTACAAAAAACATAAAGGTGAAAACTGTACAACTTACCAAGATCTGAAAAAAAGAATTTATATATATATATCATGAAAATACTTTACGTCTTCATCTTTTTTTACTGTCTAAGTTCTATTTCTTTAGCTCAACCTATTTCTATAGGCAATGGAAATTACTCTTCCACCTCTCCCTACACACCTTCATACAATTACTCTTATTCCCAAACTATTTATTTAGTTACAGAAATACCAGGGTCCGGATATATAAATTTTCTTAGTTTTAAATATCAAGGAAACAGCCTCAGTTCTTCTGATAAATTGAAGGTGTATTTGGGGTTGACTAATAAAAATAATTTTGATGAAGACACATCGTGGATACCCGCTAGTAGTATGACACTAGTTTACGATGAAACATTGAGTAACTATAATGTCCCAGGTTGGATAAACCTACAATTAACAACTCCATTTCTGTATGATGGATCTTCAAATCTGGTTGTTGCTATAAATGAAGTAAAGCCTGGTCAAGAATTACCTAATTCATCTTTTCAGGGGACACAAACTTCAACTTATATTCATCCTTACTATCTTCGATCAAATAGAAATAAATATATCTTTAATAATAATAGTCCAATAAATGTAAATACTATTAATGGCGGGTTTATAAACTACAATACAGGTAATATAATTATCAATGGACTAACGCCATTTACTTGCCCAGCTGTTAGCAATATCGTCGTCACTGAGACGAGCCTAACGACAAGTCAAGCTACTTGGAATACTCCTGTTGGAACAGCCCCAATTTTATATGAATGGGAAGCAAGAAAAACTGGAAGTCCTGGGAGTGGAACTAATGGACTAATGGCAAGTGGAAGTACAATTACTAAATCAGTAACATTTTCCGGCTTAACAGTAAATAATTTTTACAATTTTTATGTAAGGACAAAGTGTACTTCAGGCTCATTTGGTGTGTGGGTATCAGCAATAGCCAAATCATGCGGAACAACAGATTTACCTTATAACATTATTTTTGAGCCATGTACTAAACAGCAATATTATGGCAATGGAGGCTTGTGGTATAATAACGGCATTGGTTTTCAAAATACAAGTACATTTAATGGAGCGCCTGCCGATGCGTGGTTTTATTCTCAACCGGTTAATGTGAGTCAAAATGATACCTACTCCCTATCATTTTGTTATGAAGGATATACTGGTTATATAAATAGTTTCAATGTACAAGGAATGGTTAACTTATCATTTCCTTCAGTACCGGGAGGTTCCGAGTATTCTGAAACAGAGTTCTCTCCATTTGCCACCGGAGTTCATAGGGTTATTTTTCATTGCAATTCTATAGCTGATCAGGGCATCTTGAGTTTAACAGATATTAAATTAAGAAAATTAATTTGCGGAAAACCAAAATCAATAGCTATTAGTAATATTACATCTTCAAATGCATTGCTTAGTTGGACTTCTTCAACCTTAGGAGGCGATTCATCCTATCAGCTATTTCTTTCTAATTCTAAACCATGGGCATGCAAAAAGTTAGCTCCAACTAAAACTGGCATTTTAGGAACGTCCATTTTATTAGACAGCCTTTTAGAAGGGACACAATATTATTTCAGTATTAGAACGATAGGTGCGAAAGGCGATAGTAGCAATTGGACTACAATAGGTACTTTTTCTACTCCATGTAAAATTCCTAATTTTCCATATTTTGAAGATTTTGAACTTTCATATATTCCTTCTTTACCGCCTTGTACTTTATTTACAAGTCCCCCGTCAGGAGGAACTTTATGGCGGACTACCATTAATCCGGGGTTTGGGTTTATCAACAAAACGATGTATCATTTTTCAACTTTTTACCCATCAGATACTTGGTTTTTCACAAAAGGCGTATTAATCTCTGGGGGTGGAATTTCTCACAGGCTTACATTTAAATATGGAAATAATGGATCAACCACAAATGAAAAGCTTGAAGTGAAGTTCGGAGGAAGCCCATATGTTGCAGCAATGACAAACCTGTTGGTCAATTTACCGTCCATTTCTGGAGCTACCAAACAAACTTCTGCAACAGACTTTTCAACTAATTTATCTGATACAATTTATTTTGGTTTTCATTCTTATGCTTCAGCAAATCAAGGCCAGTTATTTGTTGATGACATTTCAGTAGATTTAACTCCTGTTTTATCTGTCACCTTAAGAGATTTTAAAGGAGAAAAACAAGGTATTCAAAATCACCTTTCATGGAAAACAACTTATGAACTTAATAACAAAGGATTTGAAATTTATCGCTCATTTGATGGAACATTTTTTACACCTATTGGATTTGTGCATTCAAAGGCAAAGAATGGCAACACTAATAGTGAATTGAAATATGATTTTGTTGATAAGAATGTCACCGAAGTCAGCTATTATTATAAACTTAAACAAATTGACTTAGATGAGAAAAGTACGTTTTCTAACACTATTTTAATAAGACGAAATGCTTTAACTCATATGTCCATTGTTTCTCTTTATCCTAATCCAACTATTCAACAATTAGAAATAGCTATACAGTCTCCAATTGACGAAAAAGTAAATTTGTTAATAACCGATATCGTTGGTAAAATAGTAAAGCAAGAAACACGACAATTACAAAAAGGCAAAAACAATTTAACTACAACAGTAACAACACTTGAAAAGGGAACATACTTAATACATTTATTTAGTAGCAATGGATTGAAAGCACCAGTAAGAATGTTTGTAAAACAATAAAAAAGGCTGCCATAGCCTTAACTATAACAGCCTTTTTAATATTAAATTGACTTCCTATCTCCTCCCTGTAGCTTCCTGACTTCCGAATACTTTCTTAAGCAAATCGGTAGTTCGGGCAACAGGGTCTTTCCTTATCTTTTGTTCTTCTTTTGCTACTTCTGCAAAGATGCCGTCCATCGCTTTTTGGGTTACATAACCGGCAAGATCTGTATTTACTTTAGTGGTTGCAAATTGGTTGTACACTTTAGTTACATCTGCCCAATATTTAGTGGCATTTACATTTTGCAATGATTGTTCTATGACAGGTCTGAAAGAAGCAGTAAGTGCAGCTGTGGTCTTTTCTTTAAAATAATTGGTTGCAGCAAAATCGCCGCCTTTTAATATTCCAACAGCATCCTGTATAGACATTTGTTTTACCGCACCAATAAAGATTCCTCCGGCTCCTTTTGCAGCATCTTCGGCTGCCCTGTTCATAGACAGAATGGCTTTGTCAACCATACTGCCCATGCCTACACTGCGCAAGGTACTTTCTACCTTCTTAGCTTCTTCAGGCATGAGTATTTTTAATGCGGCATTCTTAAAAAAACCGTCAACAGAAGATAATCTGTTTGCACTGTTGGTTGTTCCTATAGTTAACGCCTGTTTTAGTCCACCAACAATGTCTTGATTTGTAAGGCCGGTATTGGCCATTGTATTAAGTACCTGTTGAGCCGTATCGCAGGATGCGAATGTGGTACAAATCAACACAAATAGTAAGAGCATTCTTTTCATAAACAGTAATTTATAGTGTGGTTAAATATTTTAAACTGGCTTAATTTTTATTGTTTTCCAAAGACCTTTTTCAATAAGTCAGTTGTTTGAGCAAATGGGTCTTTTCTTATTTTTTGTTCTTCGAGGCTCACCTGGTAAAAAATACCTGCCAATGCTTTTTCAGTAACAAATGCTGCAAGGTCCGGATTAATTTTTTCCATACTAAATCTGTTATAATTAGTGAACAAGGTATTCCAGTATTTTGTGGCATTCACTTTAGCCAAAGATTGTTCTATTACCGGGCGGAATGCATTGGTAAGATTGGTCGTCGTCTTGTCTTTGAGGTAATTGGTAGCAGCAAAATCGCCACCTTTTAAAATGCCCATAGCATCTGTGATGGTCATTTGCTTAATGGCATTTACAAAAATTGGTGCCGCACTCTTTGTAGCATCTTCAGCAGCACGGTTCATACTCAGTATAGCTTCATCTACCTGTGCACTTAAACCAATAGAACGAAGTTTTTGTTCTACCTTTTTGGCTTCTTCAGGCATCAGAATCTTGATGGCAGCATCTTTGAAAAATCCGTCAGCTGCAGATAACTTTTCAGCACCTTTTTGGGTTCCTACTTCCAAAGCTTCTTTGAGGCCGCTTGCTACTGTCTCAGTTGATAAACCACCTCCCTTCCCCCCTTTCAACCGGTCAAGGGAAAGCGTACCCGAAGTATCGTTAGTGACTTTTTTCATTAAACCTTTAAGCCCCTGAGATTGAGCACTTGTAACAATTAAGAAAGAGAAAAGTGCGCTGAAAATAATTTTTTGCATGAGTTGTTTTTGCAGGTTAAGACAAAAATGATACCATTTAAAGGCAAAGTATCAAAAAAGGACCACGAAGTTTGGTTAAAATAAAGTTATGAGCGTTGTTTTTGATTATTGAAAGCGCAATGATATTCAAATTTATGTAAACGCAATCCTACATTTGTCGAATACATTTAAAGAATGAAAAGAATAATACCTTTTGTTTTAGTGGCTGTAGTTATCGTTACTTATAGTGCCTGCACTAGCGATAACCAACATAAAGCAACCGTTGAACCAACTAATACCATAACTACGCCAACCAATATCGCTTTCAATATTGTCAACAGTTTTCCCCACGATACCTCTTCATATACGCAGGGTTTGATATGGCAAAACAATTCGCTGTACGAAGGAACAGGGTTGGAACAACATAGCAAACTAATGCAGGTAGATCTGAAAAGTGGCAAGGCATCTCAAACCATTTCTATTGATCCTACTTTTTTTGGAGAAGGCATCACCATTTTACACGATACAATTTACCAGCTAACCTGGCAAGATCACAAAGTGTTGGTATATAACTCCAAAACTTTAAAGAAGGTCAAAGAGTTTACTTGGGAACGTGAAGGTTGGGGAATCACCCACAATGGCACTGACCTGATTATAAGTACCGGAGAAAGCAATATTTATTTTGTAGATCCTTCTACGTTCAAAGTAAAAACGATTATTGGCGTAACGGATAACAATGGACCTGTTGGAAATGTGAATGAGCTGGAGTATGTAGATGGCTCCATATATGCAAACATTTACCTAACAGACTTTATCATTAAAATAGATCCTTCCAATGGACACGTGATAGGAAAGATAGACCTGACTGGCATTCTGCAACAGGCAGGCAAAAGCGTAGCTTATGACAATGGTTTTGTTCTAAATGGTATAGCCTATGATAGCCTTAAAAAATCATTTTATATTACCGGCAAAAAGTGGCCACTTTTATTTGAAATGAAGCTGAACTAGCAATCAGACATATGGCAGAAATTTTGGTTTTTCTCTTTTCTTTGTTGCCTGTTCATAAGCATATGCCATAGCTATTAATTCCCCTTCGCTGTAAGAAGTACCACAAAATGAAAACCCAATAGGCAAATTGTGTACAGTACCCATAGGAACAGTTATATGCGGATAGCCTGACATTGCGGAGGGTGAGCTTAATGAAAATCCTGTATCATAATCCCCATTCACCAAATCAATACACCACGAAAGCCCTGTAGTTGTTCCACAAAAAGCATCTAGATTGTTTTGTTCAAGCAAATCATCAATTACCTTTCTGGCAGAAGTGGAGGTAACCAAAGCTTCCTTGTATTCTTTAGCATTTAAATCGCCTTTTTCATCGCACATCTCCAATAGTTCTTGCTTAAAGTAAGGCATAGCTTCTTTAGCATGTTGTTTATTGTAGGCAACTATTTCTGTCAAAGATTTTACTTTTGCATTGGCAGTTGCCAGGTATTTATTCAACCCGTCTTTAAACTCATATTGAAGTACCTGATACTCGGAACTACCTAACGGATTTATCAGTTTCAGCAAATCAATTTCTACAACCGTTGCTCCATTCTTCTTTAATACCTCAATTGCTTCCTTCAACAGTGCTACAACTTCTACATTACCATTGAAAAATGATTTTTCTATTCCCAACCGCTTTCCCTTTAATCCATCTGGTGTACAAAACTTGGTATAGTCCTTTTCTGCTTTATGCTCCAGGGTTATGGCATCATTAGTATCCTTACCTGCCAGTATTCCTAATAAGATAGCGGCATCTTTTACCGTTCGGCACATAGGTCCTGCAGTATCTTGCGTAGCTGAAATAGGGATGATACCTGACCTGCTCCACAAGCCGACAGTAGGTTTTATGCCTACCAATGCATTGATAGAAGCCGGGCTCACAATAGAACCATCCGTTTCGGTACCTATGCCAATTGCACACAAATTGGCAGCGATGGCAGCACCTGTTCCTGAACTTGAACCCGATGTATTTCTATTCAGCGCATAAGGCATTTTTGTTTGGCCGCCCCTGCTACTCCAACCACTGGTAGAATGTGTGGACCTGAAGTTGGCAAACTCACTAAGGTTGGTTTTACCCAATAAAACAGCGCCCGATTCTCTAAGCAGTTTCACAATATGCGCATCCTTCGATGCAATGTTTCCCATTAGTGCTAAAGAACCTGCTGTAGTCATCATAGAGTCCGCAGTATCTATATTGTCTTTTATCAAAATTGGTATGCCATGAAGCATGCTTCTTACCAATCCAGAAGCTCTTTCGGCATCCATAACAGAAGCTATAAACAATGCTTCTTTGTTAAGTTCTATAATGCTATTAAGCGATGGACCCGTTTTGTCCAAAGCTTCTATTTGCTTAAGGTACCATTTAGTGATCTGAACCGAAGTCAAATCTCCTGTTGACATTTTATGCTGAAGTAATTCAATAGTCGTTTCTTTTAGATCAATATCGCCGTGTTCAACCTCATACAATTCAATCGGATCCTGTTCCAATTTTGTTCCATTGACCCCAAGAAACGACATAATACCAATGCCGGCCAATGAGGAATTTTTAATAAAATTTCTTCGTTGCATGATGCTTTATTTGATTGCTATCAATAGTTTATCTATAGAATTACCGAAAGTAATTCCATTTGCGTTGGCATTTGAATAAAAGGAGGAAAAAAAAGAAAAATCCAATGAAACCAAAACATAAAATTTGAAGCATAGGCCTATAATTTGAACAAAATTCTATTACCCTTTTGTCATTAAAAGCAAAACTCATTTTCTTATGAACCGGTTTAAGCAATTACCAACAAGCTTCTTTAAAAAATTATCCCTTGAACTTATAATGCCAGCTTAGATAAGCAACCAAAAAACATAAAAGGCAAAGTCCAAGAGCAGGCAACGTTTTGGAAAATGAATGTTTTGCAATGTAATGAGCGATAACTGCGACCAACATAAAAAGAGAAATCGACAATGATGCTATTACTGCCAATTGGTACATCCAAATACCTCCGATGAGCATTACACATAATAATCCCTTTGCAATACCTACAATATTCCGAAACCAGTCAGGAAAATTGAAAGTTTTAAAATCATTTGCAATCGTTTCAAACTTCAAAACCCATACATTTAAGATGGAAATGGCAATAACAAGCTGAAAAATAATGGTAATGATCTGCATGTTTTCAAGAGAGATTAAACCTGTTTCTTGAGCTTGCAATAAATTAATGTCGAGAATAAAATTTTGCATAAATAAGCTGTTTAGGTGAATGGATACGAAAAGTTACTGCATTTATTTATATTTTTTAATTCTCTGCAAAAAAAATGACGAATACAAATGCATTCGCCATCATTGTTCACAATTGTTACTTTATGCTTCAGCCATTTCTGCTCCTTCTTTTTTATATGCTTCGCTTAATTTTTTCTGAACTTCAAAAGAAACCGGCGCATAATGGTCAAATTTCATTTTAAAACGGGCTCTCCCTTGGGTTACACTTCTTAATGAAGCGGAAAATTGTTGCATTTCAGCATGCGGAACATGAGCTTTTACAAATGTAAAATGCCCTTCTGTTTCCATCCCTTCCACCAAGCCTTTCCGTTGCTGGATATCGCCCATGATGGCACCTGTAAGTTCATCGGGGCAACGGACTTCTACATAATAAATGGGTTCCAATAACTGTGGATCTGCTTGCTGAAATGCTTGTTTGAATGCATGCATACCTGCTAATTTAAAGGCAATATCGTTACTGTCAACAGCGTGCATTTTTCCATCAAATACACAAACTCTTATGTCCCTTACATAAGACCCGGTTAATGGCCCCTGTTGCATTTTCTCCATTACTCCCTTTAAAATGGAGGGAAGAAATCGGATATCAATTACGCCGCCAACAATGCAGTTGTAATACACCAATTTTCCACCCCATGTCAGGTCATAGATATCTTTACCTCTGATAGTTAAATTATCAGGTTCCGGCATGCCTTCATACCATGGCTCTATGCGCAAAGAAACTTCGCCAAACTGACCTGCACCGCCTGATTGTTTTTTGTGCCTGAATGCGGCCTCAGCTTCTTTCCTAATCGTTTCTCGGTAAGCAATTTTTGCTGGGTAATATTGTACTTCAATTTTAAAATTATGCTGCAGTTTCCAATTAATAACAGCAAGGTGCATTTCACCCTGACAATGCAAAATAGTCTGACCAAGCTCGGCAGAAACCTCAACTTGTAATGAAGGATCTTCTTCTTTTAACTGGTGCAAAGCAGCAGCAAGCTTCTCCTCTTCACCCCTTTTTGAAATAGCAATCGCAATGCTCAGCAATGGGTCTGGAAAAATAATTGGTGTAAGGTCAATTTGCTTCCCCTTTTCATGCAAAGTGTTATTGGTATGCGTATTTTTTAATTTTAAAGTTGCCCCTATGTCACCGGCAACCAATTCCTCAACAGCAATACGTTTATTCCCTTCAACCACAAATAACTGATTTAGTTTTTCTGTAACGTTGGTATTTTCATTTACCAACTCCATACCGGCTTTTACTGTGCCTGAGTAAACTCTAAAATAACTCAGATCACCGATATGTGGCTCCGTCAATGTTTTATATACGAAAAGACAAACCGGACCGGCAGCATCACATTTTACGACTACTCCATCCTTATCTATTTGAGGTGGCATTTCGTTGGCGGGCGGACATACATTGTCAATATAACTCATCAGCCTCGCTACTCCTCTATCTTGCTTACCTGAGGTGCAGAATACAGGAAAAAGATCATGGTTCAACATTGCAAGGCGAATCCCGGCTTTCATTTCATCCTCTGTCAGTTCACCTTTATCAAAATACTTTTCCATCAAACTTTCATCATTGGAAGCAATGGCTTCAATCAATTCTTTATGCATGGCCTCCGCCCTTCCTCTTTCATCTAATGGGATAGGTAATTTTTGAGGTTTTACGCCAACTTCGCTGTATTGATACATAACCATTGTCAAAACATCTACAATAGCATTAAATCCAAGACCGGCATTGATCGGGTATTGAACAGGAACAATATTTTTGCCAAAATGCGATTTGGCTTCCTGAAGGGTTTTGGCATAATCGGCTTTTGGATGATCTAATTGGTTAATAAGAATGATCATGGGCATTCTGAATTTCTCAGTATATTCCCATATCACATCCGTACCTACTTCTACACCTGTGCTTGCGTTTAACAACATGATTCCGGTATCGCCAACCCTCAACGCAGTAAGTATCTCACCTGAGAAATCATTATTACCTGGCGTATCAAGGATATTGATTTTATATCCCTTCCAGGGCGTATGTAGCAGTTTAGAAAAAAACGAATTACCCCTTTCTTTTTCAATATCTGAATAATCGCTGACTGTATTTTTTTCTTCAACACTTCCCCGTTTATGTATCAATCCCGCTTCGAAAAGCATGCTTTCTGCGAGGGTCGTTTTTCCACTGCCGGAATGTCCCAGCAGTACTATGTTTTTTAAATGAGCAGTATCAAAAATTGGCATAACAAATGATTTATGGTTAAAGAATAATAATGCTTAGTAGCAAAACTTAATTGCATTTACATAGTGGAGGTATTTATGCTAAAAAAATGAGACATGATATCAATTACCTTTTTTCCAGTAAACTATCAGCTAAATGAGAAGCAAGTAATAGCAAATTTGCAGAGTACAAAGTAAGATTTTTTTTAGAACTAATGAAGTTTTTAAGTACAAAAAACAAGCTGGAAGTAAAATGAATCAATTACCTTAACCTACCAAAATCCACATCAATGACAACTACACATAGTCACAAAAAACATCCCGCCAATGGTACATCAAAAAAACAACTGGGTATCATTGGAAATATTCTTATAGTTCCACCATTATTGCTGGCAATTAAATGGTTTGGTACGAGTGATACCCTTTCGCCTGAAGGCAGGGTTAATGCCTTTCTTTATGGCTTTCCGGAATCGCTTCAGCATTTTCAGATAATTATTGTTTTTTCTTTGTTATGCTGTATTGTCTCACTTGTATTGGTATTCAAAAGTTTCAATCAACCCGCAATTTCTTTCAGAGTGTTCGATATTATTGCAGCCATGTTAGCCTCTATTATTGCCTTGTTGAATGTTTTCCAATTATTGTAGTTTTCTTTTGAAAATCATATGATTGTTGAAAGATCTGGAGGTAGAATTAACCAGATTTCGAAAGAGAGCGAAAGCGGTTGTTTTCATCTTTAAGGAAGAAGCGACTGACATTAGATATTATCCAACAAACATAAATGGAAAAGGAAAGTTGGCTATATAAGCTGATTGCATCCATGTTACAATGAACCCTTTGAGAATCCGAGCCATTGAATACAATTTAATAATATCTAAATCTTATGTTGGAATGATAGGTATTTATTAAAAAAATTACGGGAGTCCGAAGCCCGAAACTTTTAGTTTTCAAATAGCAGGTTGAACTTATCTCGTAAGGACATCCATTCTATTAGTAGCCTGAAAGGGAAATCTGGCATCAATACCATATTTGAAAGAGAAAGTTCAAATAACTCAGGAATACTGTTGATTTGATGTGCTTCCATAAATCTGTGCATGTCCTCGCTGCACATTAGAAGTTGTGTATTTCTTGTCATTTTCTAAGATTTACTTATTCTACTAACGGAGTATCCATTATGTTATTGTTTTAAACAATAATGAAGCCAAATCAAAGAAAGGGTATCGTAATTCTGAAAACAATAACGGTAAAGGATAATTTTATGAGGGCAAACTATCCTGAAAAATAGAAAGCTGTATCGGAAAATTTGCTTATTCCAAACCAAACAGCCCTTTGTTCAAAGCTTTCATGGTAGCAACTTTAAACTCACTCTTTATCAATAATGAGATATTGTGTTTGCTTCCTCCATAGCTAACCATACTAACAGGTATATCATGAATGGATTCGAATATCAACTTAATTAAATGAGGAGTCTGAAGTATTTCATTGCCTACTATAGATACAATGGTATGATCTTCTTCAACCTCCACTTTACCAAAAGAATCAAGATCTCGTCTTATATCTTCCAAATGTTCCTTACTGTCTATGGTTACTGAAACCGCTACTTCACTGGTAGTAACCATATCTATGGATGTTTTGTACGATTCGAAAATATCAAATACTTTCCTCAAAAATCCATAAGCCAGCAACATACGGCTGCTTAGGATGTTAATAGCAATAATGCCATCTTTAGCTGCAATAGCTTTAACACCTACACTCCCAGCATCCATAGTTACCAAAGTACCATTGGCTTCCGGTTGCATAGTATTGAGCAGTCGAACAGGAATTTTGTAGTGCCTTGCAGGCCAAATAGATGATGGGTGCAAAATTTTAGCTCCAAAATAAGCCAACTCAGCCGCTTCCTCAAAACTTAGTTGCTCAATTGGAATCGTAGCCTTAACAACTCTTGGGTCATTGTTTTGCATGCCATCTATATCCGTCCATATTTCACATACAGATGCGTCTATACCTGCAGCAATAAGTGAAGCGCTATAATCACTTCCTCCCCGCTTTAGGTTATCAACTTCTCCCAGGTGATTGCGGCATATATATCCTTGAGTTATAAAAAGCTTTTTATTTTTCTTTTCTTTCAATATTTGAGAAAGCTTTACTCGAATATTTCCGATAAGCGGTTCGCCGTCATTGTCAATTTGCATAAAATCCAAAGCCGGCAGCAGCTCATGTTCTATTCCACTTTCATCCAGATAAATTGAAAAAATCTTAGTGCTTAACAATTCACCTTGTGCAAGAATGTCTTTTTGAAGCGCAAGGCTATAGGATATTTTAAGAATGATATTCAGAAATTCAAAATGCTCGGCAATGATTAATTCTGCCTTCTCCATTCCCGATTCAGTATTGATAAGTTCGTTTATAAATTCACGGTAATAAGCCTCTAATTTAGCAACATTTACACTAGCTCTCTTTCTTTCATTGCTTGCCAAACCAATGCTAATCTCTTCCAATGCATTGGTAGTACCGTTTAATGCACTTAAGACAACAATAGTTGGCTCTGAGCTGTTTTTAATCAATTCAGCCACTTGCTTCATCCGTTCAGGCTTGCCTATGCTAGTGCCACCAAACTTCATTACTTTCATCTGCTTCTGGTTTTAAGTTGTGCAAATATAAATGCTGAAAAAAGGAATAAGCCTACTCTTTTTCAAAGACAGAAATATAAGACATGTCTGTCATTTGCTTATTAATGCATCGTTAGTATTGTGTGGAAAATCCGTTTATGTGGGGATACTTTACTTTTTTATCTCTTTCAGGAATTTGTGCATCCGTTTCTTAATAAACCCGTAAATGGCACCTGATCCGTTAGGTTTCTTAATAGCTACATAGCTCCACCTTTTGGAAGTTGATAAAATAGAAACTGAAATGCCGGGTTGAAGATTAGCAACCAAAGGCGCATCATTGCTTGGATTCACACGTAGTGGTATTTCTTTCATTACCATTCTTACATCAGTAAACTCCATTTCATGATTTTGCTTAGAAACATCAGATACCCATTTAGACTGCAACGCAGTATCCGATCTTAACAAAGATTGTGGTCCTGCCTGGTAGATTGGCGCACTGGAAACAAACTTATTGTTCACTACAGCATTTTTTTGCCATACCGTATCAATTTCTTCTTTATTTACCTCCATCATAGATGGATCAGTGATCCGAATTAACGGAGTTCCTTTATAATTTTCTACACGGCCCCTTACAGTTACATTCCTATTTAAAAAATAAGACTCAGGAGGCGTCGAAAACTTCGCTCTGTCTATGGAATCAATTCTGAGCATCAAACGATGGCTGGGAGAGGAATCGTAAACATTTAAAAATGTTGGTTTTGTTTTTACATGAACCAGATAGTTTGCAGAATAAACTCGCCCTGAAAGTGTGACTACTTCGCCTACTTTTTCAGCAGGATTTGGTGCCGGTTGTGCAAAAACATGACCACCTATCAATGTACACAGAAATGCAATAAAAATTTTCATACGCAACCACTTTAAATGAATCTTGACTCTAAAATGCATAACAAATAAAGACAAACTAACTGATTTGACCAATAATGAAGCCAATTTGACGTAGAACTACGCAACATTTTTGGCTAAATTACCTCTTTCTAGTATCTAAAATGGCTAGGTTTAAAAAACAATTAAAATTGTAAAAAAGTAAACTTTGGACCGGTTTAAAGTGGCAAGCGCATGAACCAAACATTAAAATATGTTTCAATTTCGTATTTTGCCAAATTATGTATTACCAATAGATTAATAATTTTATAAAGCACTGAAAAGAAAAAAAGGTTTGTTTTGCAGCAAATTTTAATTGATTAAACAGTGATGAAAACAATTTTTCTAAGTGCAATCATTTTGATGTCTGCACATTTTTCAGGATGCAATCAATCAGACGCTTCAAAAAAAGCCACCTCCGACAGTTCAACCGTAGTCAATACAGATACTAAAAATGCAGATCCTGCGCCAAGCCCTTCCAAACACTCCGGTGCAATTGCAGATGCAAATACCATTTTGGCCCGAAAGGAAGTTCCTATACTTTGTTACCACCAAATACGTGATTGGACTGCTTCAGATTCAAAATCTGCCAAAGACTATATTATTCCGGTCGAAGCATTTAAATCGCACTTAAAATTATTGGCCGACAGCGGTTATCATTCCATTCTTCCGGATCAATTGTATAATTACCTTGCTTTTGGCGATCCATTACCCGAAAAACCGGTGATGCTTACTTTTGATGATACGGACGATGACCAGTTTACGATAGCGGCTCCTGAAATGAAAAAATACGGATTCAAAGGTGTTTTCTTTATCATGACCGTTTCCATCAACCGTCCAAAGTATATGACAACCGAACAGATC
>JANMZN010000344.1:0-1547 GCA_031383285.1 Segetibacter sp. | reverse complement strand
TCATTGGAAGAAAGTTTTTGAAAGGTCAATGGAAGGAATGTTTCTGGATGCGATGGATTTTAAGAATAACAAAGAAGGTATTTGCTTGGGCGATCCGCTAAACCTAAGCGGCATCAACAGAAAAGTATTTTACATTATCCGCACACATGATGGTGGAGATACTTGGGCGGAAGTACCGCTTTACCAAATGCCTCCCATGCAAACGGGAGAATCTGTTTTTGCTGCCAGTGGTACCAACATTCAGTTTATCGATCATCCGGATTATGAATACGCCTTTGTTACAGGAGGATACATCAGCAATCTATACCTGATAGGTCGCGATGGCAAACAAAGCAAAGCTGCCCCTACCCCTATTCTTAGTGGCAAAGAAACAACCGGTGCCTTCTCTATGGCCACAGATGGGCAGAAAAAATTTTATGTCATTGGAGGTGACTACAAAGTTCCCCGCGACTATTTCGATAATTATTACTTCACCACAGATGGCGGCACAAAATGGGGAACCCCACTTGGCCCTCCATTTGGCTACAGAAGCTGTATTAGAATAGTCAACGATAAAATGATGGTCGCATGCGGACCTACTGGAGTTGACTTTGCAAACAATGCCCATAAAGAATGGCGTAGGGCAAGCCTCGAAGCATTTAATGTATGTATGGTGAGCCCGGGAAAACAAATCTTTTTAGCAGGAGAAAAGGGAAAGATTGCAAGGTTGAGTTATTGATTTGCTTTGTGCTCAATTTATTACTACAAAATTATATCCCCGGCAACCCCAACTCCTTCAAAAACCCATTGTGCTTATTCCTAGCCACTACAATATCCTTATCTATTTCAACCAACTTCTTATTGACTTCCATTAAGTCAATTTTTTCTGCTTCTACTGTAGTACTTACATAACGTGAGATATTCAGGTTGTAATCGTTCTTTTCAATTTCTTCCATTGTCACCCGACGTGCATAACGATTGTCGTCCGGATTGCGGTTTTGATAAGTCTCTACTATTTTTTTAATGTCGTTGGGTTCGTCTCCTTCGCCATCACGTAGACGGTTTAGTCTGCCATCTTTTATAAAATGTTGACTGGCATTAATGAACAATACATCATCAAACTTTTTACACTTTTTTAGTACAAGAATACACACAGGAATACCTGTTGAAAAGAAAAGATTAGCAGGTAAACCTATCACCGTATCTATATGTCCATCTTTCAACAATTTGGTTCTTATCCGCTCTTCTGCACCTCCACGAAACAATACACCATGTGGTAAAATGATGGCCATTGTACCTTCTTTGCCCAGGAAGTGAAAGCCATGTAACAAGAAAGCAAAGTCAGCAGCCGATTTAGGCGCAAGACCATGGCTTTTAAATCTAAAATCTTCGGCCAATACTTCTGATGGTTCCCAACGATAGCTGAATGGCGGATTGGATACTATAGCATCAAACTCCATCTTTTTAGCAGGGTTCATTTCATTAAGTATGATCCAATCATTAAGCAAAGAGTCGCCATGATGTATGTCAAATTCTGTATCCTTTACCCCATGCAGCAACATGTTCAT
>JANMZN010000075.1:0-4436 GCA_031383285.1 Segetibacter sp. | reverse complement strand
GACATTTTTGTAGGGTGTATGTTCATTAAAAAAGGAGCCAAGCCTCAGGTATTCATAAAAATATTCATGATTTATTTGTGGTGATACCGCCTTTTTTAAAGTGTTTAATTCGCTTGCAAAAAAGAAGGATTTTTCATCCTGATAATAATAAAGGGGTTTTTTTCCAGCCCGGTCTCTTGCCAGCCAAAGTTGATTGCTGGTTCTATCTAACAATGCAAAGGCAAACATGCCATCCAACTCGTGCAGAAAATCAATGCCCAATTTTTTGTAAAGTAGCAGTGCTGTTTCGGTATCTGACCGGGTAGTGCATTGGAGCTTGTGTTTTTCTCTGAGGCTTAGGTGATTGTAAATTTCTCCGTTGAATACGATGGCCAATTCGTCACCCAGATACATAGGCTGCATTCCGGACTGCACATCCTGAATAGCCAATCGGGCATGGTATAAAATGACCTCACCAAGTTGAACGAAGGTTTGATCGTCGGGTCCACGGTGTGCCAGGCTTTTTAAGACACTATGGTCCACTACATTATTACCACTTATCCTTCCTGCTATGCCACACATACGTTGATATATAAATCTAAAATCAGCAGCAATTTAAAGGTAATTTGAGCAACAGTTGTTATGCTTTCTTTTTTACAATCACGCCAATCGTAAAATTGAGCGAAAGCGGCAGAAAAGAAAACGGGATTCCTTTGGTTTCCACTATCTCAAAATGTTCTTCTAATTGCCGGATCATTTTTTTGTAATCAAATCCTTTATGACTGGTATCGGTACGTTCTACTTTGTCCATCCTACCAATGAGCGCATAAAAAACCTCTTTTGTAGTATGCGGTTCGCGTTGGGTAATGAAAAATTTCTTAAAATAGTACTTTAGAAAAAACAACAAGCCCCTTTCATTAGGAAAAGAATAAAAGCCGAACTGAGTGGTAGAGGCTGCCAGTTTTTTTAGATAATCCTGTAGAAATCTTTCCGGCAAGTGCTCTAAAGTTTCCATTGCCAGGCTGAAGTCGAATGTTTCATTTGCCGGGTTGAAAGTAGCAGGATCTGTACTAGCAACAAATTTAAAATGTTGGTGTTGCTTAAACCTTTCAGCACCCTCATCCAATCCGCCTTCCCAATCAGCATCGTAGCCGGCATACTTCGATGGTACAAATGGTAAATAATCCAGGCTGCGTCCATCATTGCACTCAATTTCCAATACACTTCCAGTAGTGATATTCAACTTTTTGAATGCATTGTACAACCACTTAAACCTACCATTGTGAAAAAATCCCCTCAGGCCCGGGCTAAACAATCTTTGGTTGTATGTTTTATCTTCTATGAGTGTGTGTTGGGCCATTATCTTAAGATGCCGTTTTATTAAAGTGCAATGATACTATATTAGGCATATTCTATTAACTATTTGCTCCGGATAAAATATAAATTAAGTTTCTTGGGTGAATGTACCATTCCGGTATTTAAACAAATGCGGCAATCTTAGTTACTCGTTATATTGCTTTCATCGCCTTCATAATAATAAAGATGGAAGCCTTCAATAATTTATTTAATAATGTCAGCCGCATTGATTTTCTTGATTTCGCCCTCTTCCGAGAGAACAAGAAATCCATTGTGAGCTTTCTTCTGAGCTACAAGTTTTTGAAATGTCATTTCCAATCCCAAGCGGATTTTTTCGCGAAGTTTCTGAAGATTTATATCACTCTTTTCCATCAAACTGTATTTTTATTTGTTGCCAAATCTCAAAGTCATGAATCCTTGTTTCTATTTTTCCCTGACCTTCTGCTATGAAGGTAAAAGGTTTGCTAGAATTATTTATTACAATCCAATAATCGCAAAGATCAATAAACCTATTAGTTAAATTATATAACCCTCTAAAATAACGTCTCCTAATGATTTCTTCAGGAATATTATGACATCCTTCGCTTCTAGCTACCGTTTTTGTTTTTTAAAATTTGCCTAGAGGTTGTGTAAGATGGCAGTTGAAGAACAACTGGAAATGCAAAAAGGGCAAAAAAATTTGAACATTCCATCTTCCGAAAAATGCTCTCGTAAAATACAGGACAGGCTGGACAACCAATGCATCATCTTTGGTGTGCTACACCGTACTAAACCTTATTTGTTGTTAGTAATGCTATCTTTTTGTAAGTGTCGTCCAATCTTCGATGATTATGTTGTCAAGCCGATTTAAATGGGAGACATTGTTTGTGACCATTATCATGTCATTTGCAACTGCAGTGGCACCAATCAAAATGTCAAAGTCATCTATCATCAGTCCCTGCTTTCTTAGTTTCGCTTTCTCTTTGGCATATATGTCTAAAGAATTGTAAATAGGAATAATGAAAAATTTTGAGATAAATGCTTCCACAATTCTTCTCATTGGTTCTACGGTTTTGCTGTTTTCAACTCCATATTTCAATTCAGCAACGGTCATTTCGGATATAAAGCAGTTTTGTTCACCAACCTCGTCTATTTTCTTGTTTAACTCGTATTGTCCTTTTATAAAGTAGATACAGATGTTTGTATCCAGTAAGTATTTTTTCAAAGTGTTTCTATATTGCGGTTAAACATTCTTGATGCTCTAAGCTGTTCAATCATCTCGTCAGCTGTTTCTTCAGACTGAAATGCTCCAAAAAGAGATTGCAATGACACTACAGGAAGTTCATCGCTGATTTTCATAGACTGTGAAAGCTTTGAAATAAGGTCAAGTTTACTGTCCGGATTTAGATGCTGTAATAATCCGAAGTAATAGTCGGCTATGCTAATATTTTGCGATGACAAGTTCATTTTGTTCGTTTAGTCAAAGTTAAGCATTTAAAAGATGATTGAGGAAGCGGTAAGACCTACCAACTCATTACACACCTCACAAATGTCTGAAAATCCTTCTTGATTAAAAAAAATATATACATTGGTTTTTATTGTCAAAGCAAACCCTAAACATTCCACCACCCACAAACAAAATCCAATAAAATTCTATATTTTCTAAGCAAAATTAAAGGCTAGCTTGTGTAGGATTGCAGGAGAAGAAGCGAAAGGTGGAAAAGCAGCATTTGGCGAAAAAACAATTTTGGTTACTACGCATCGTAGCCTGCGTAATTGGATGGTACAAATGGTAAATAATCCAGACTGCGTCCATCATTGCAACCAATTTCCAATACACTTCCTTTGGTGATATTGAATTTTTTGAAGGAGTTAAACAACCACTTAAACCTGCCATTGTGAAAAAATCCCCTCAGGCCCGGGCTAAACAGTCGTTGGTTGTATGTTTTATCTTCTATGAGTGTGTGTTGGGCCATTATCCTGTAATACGATTAGTATAAAAGTGCAATAATACTATAATAGGGGTATTTATACCTAAAAATAGCTTTATTAAATAGCTATAGTTTGTAAGCGATAAATCATCTTTTTGTAAAAGATGGAATACTATTCAATAAAAAAAATTACATTTTCCGACCTACGGCATGCCAAAATGCGGGTTTTGGCGAAAAGACAATATCTGTTAATCCGCAGTTAGTCATCATTTGCCTGATTTGTTCCTTGCTAAACCGCTGTTCGAGGGGTGTACCAAACCTGTCTAAAGCATCATTTCTAATGATAAAAAAAGTGCGACCTATATAGGGACTTAATGGAATTTTATCAACAATTCGTTGTGGTACTTTTATAATTTGCAAAAATCTGGCAAACCAAATAAAAGGCATATAAATCAAGGCCGCTATAATGTTGCACATTAACATTTTTAGTTGTTGTGGCATTTTACTGATCACAAATCTCAATAGCTCAGACAATTTATGAAGCATTTTAAAAGCCCAACTTTTATTATCAAAATTGTAATAGATATAAGTACAGAAATAGCCTCCTTTTTTCACTTTTTTCACGCAATCCTGCATGGCTTGCTGTGTATCAGGTATGTGGTGCAATACACCATTACTCATGGCAAAGTCAAAAGTTTAATCAGGATATGGAATGTTGGAAATAGAGGATTGAACAAGTTCTACATTTTCATCGGGACCAATTTGTTTGTCTGCAGCAAATATGGCTTCGCTTGGGTCTAGTGCAACTATACATCCTGCTCTTTTTTGAAAATATTTTGTAAACCTGAATAGCAATAGCCAAATATGGAAAAACTATTGGTCTTTCTACACCTGATATTTAAACCTTCGTGGGATTTTCTGAAGAAATAACAGATATGGTTTTTGGAACAACGCACTATATCCGAGTAAGATTTACGGAAACATTATCAAATTTAAAATATGTCAAAAATGTCTAAATACTTTCCATAATTGGCTTCTATTGAATAATGATTGATCACCCTTGTTCTATTTTGGATACCAACTTCCCTAAAATGCTTACTGTTGTTGTACACTTGTTCCAAAGCGGTGAGCCATTCTGCGTGGTTGTTAGCAAAAAGATTGCCGTTACCACCATCTATATTTACATTGGCA
>JANMZN010000051.1:0-5262 GCA_031383285.1 Segetibacter sp. | reverse complement strand
ATGGGCACTGCAGTCCCCCTCCACCTCATCACCTTCACCGCCCATCTGCAAGACCAAACCACCCACCTGCAATGGACAACCGCCAACGAACAAAATTTTAGCCACTATGAAATAGAACGCAGCAACAACAGCAGAGAGTTTGCTAAAGTGGGAAGGGTAAATTGGAAAGGTGTTAGTGAAAAAAATGAATATAGCTATGCAAATAACCTCGATGGTCTGCCTTCAGCAATCAATCGACTGTATTACCGCCTCAAAATGGTAGATAAAGATGGAAAGTTCACCTATAGCAATATTGTTGAGATAAAGCTGCCTACAGGCAATGGTTTTACTGTTTACCCCAACCCTGCAAGTACTCACATACAACTACAGTTCAACAAATCTCTCACCGGAAAAACAAACATTGTTATAACAGATGCCGCCGGCAAAGTAGTTTTGTCAACTGTAGTAAATAGTCTTTCGTCTGTAATGAGCATTTCAACAGTCAAATTATCGGCGGGCAGCTATACTGTAAAAGTCATAAGTGATCTTGGCACGTTTAGTCGGCATTTAGTAGTGGGAAAGTAATGCAGGTCTTTTATTGGTAAACCGAGCTACTCCCCCCCGTTCACCATAAGTGTTCGCAATAAAGAACGGAATGTTGTTCAAGGTCTTAGCGCAGCGAGACCTTGAACGCAAGATAAATGGAGGTCTATGACCTCTTGTGTTTGCTAAAATTATCCGGCCTATAGGGAAGACAAGCTATTTAGGGTATGTAAAGGCTTATTTATATTGTCCCAACTAGCTTAAGTGTTCATAACCGGGAAGCCTGCTGGTTGAAGTTTTGCGAAGCTAACTCCAACCTAAAATAAAACCCAGGACTGTGTCTGGTAAACCTAGGGATGATTGAATAACATTTAAGTTCTTTAAATTAGCATCAAAATACAATGGCAACCCGGTCTCGTTTTGGCAAGAGCGAATACCCACATTTTATAACATTTATCTTAGCTTCGAGATGCCATGCAGAACACATCGAAGAACGGGGGAAAAAAATTGTACTTTATTAGTAATATAATTTATGGAAATTTATTCAGTTTTTAGAAAATACGAAATTTATGAAGTTATTTCTAATGGCGAACTAATATTCACAGCAGAAAATAAAAGTTCCTTTTTTGTTGAAAAAGTACACTTCTACAATAAAAATAATGATATCATTATTAAATCAAAACACATTCCACTTATATTGATTAAAACCAATTATAAACTTAATTTCATCGACGGCAAATCACATTACCTGAAGTGTTTTTTGGGGAAATCAGTCTTACTATATAACTCTAAGAATTATTGTATTGGACACTCTTTTGGAAAAGTAGATAAATTGTTAGTTGATAATATAGTTATAGGAGAATTGAAGGTTTTAGAATCTGGCCTTTCAAAATATAATATTGAAATCAGCTGTGATCGAGAAGGTTTTTGTTTCATTTTCTCAATCATGTGTATCCTTCTTTACACTTTTGATGTTAACTAAGAATGATAAATGGTGGTCTTTAACCTGTTGTGTTTGCAAAAATTATCCAGCCTATATGGAAGACAAGCTATTCAGTTTTGGTAAAGGCTTGTTAGATTTTCTTGAACGACTAATTGATAGCACAATGTTTTATGGTTACGCTATTTTGGATCGGTGCATTTTCCAAAGACATCCTTGTACAGAGGCATTTATCTTAGCTTCGATGTGTCCTGCGGAACACATTGAAAAACGGGGGAAACGAAAAATAAAGTTGCTATATTTAGAAACTCGAATTATCTTTGTCACGCTATAGAGTAGGATATATAAATGTAAATGAAGTATTTTGAAACACGATTTTTAGAGGGGGCAAATAAATTCATTTCTGAATTGGATTTAAAAACTGCTAGAAAAGTGTTTTACAACATTGACCTTGCCGAACAAACAAATGACTCGAAATTATTCAAAAAGCTCAAACAAGAAATTTGGGAATTTAGAACACAATATGAAGGACTTCAAATTCGACTTCTCGCATTTTGGGACAAGACAGATAGTAAAGAAACTTTAGTAATGGCTACACATGGATTTGTCAAAAAGGTGGACAAAGTTCCAGCTAACGAAATTGATAGAGCCGTAAAAATTAGAGAAAGATATTTTGCAAGCAAACCTAAAAAATAACAACATGGCAAAAACAGAAAATATATCTTATTCACTTGCCGAGATGAAAAACAAGTACATTGGAAAAAAAGGAACTGCTGATAGAGACGAATACGAATATGAACTTAGTATGGATGTTTTAGGCAGAATGATAAAGACTGCTCGACAAGAACGCAATTTGACACAAAAGCAACTAGGAGAACTTGTTGGAGTACAGAAATCTCAAATTTCAAAACTTGAGAGTAGTACTAACAGTGCTACTATTGATACGATATTAAAAGTTTTCAAAGCACTAAAAGCAGAAATTAACTTCAATGTAAAACTTGAAAAACAAATGATAAAACTTGCTTGAAAAAGGTCGAACATCCAACATTGGTTTTGTGTTAGTGTGGCTTTTGTACTAAATCTGAATTTTAGTGTTTTATGTTCCAAATTGAACCCCACAAAGTCAAAAAACGATGAATGTTATGGGGTATTTCAGTGCTGAACATCTTTAAATCTTTAATCCTCAAATACATTTCATTTCTTTTTCCTGACTAGCGTATGCAAATTGGAAAATAGATAATAAGGACACACTTTCTCTGTAGTCTGTCATGTCAAACCCATATGTTGAGCCTCGTTCTCACTAAGTTTTCGCTTTAAAGAACGGAATGTTTTCAATGTTGAATAATGCAGCTGATTATGTTTTTTGAAAACAAATTGGTAAGGTAATCGAGGCATAGTTAGAACACTTGCAAACAATATACAAATAGTTCTATGTTGATCAGTTTGGTGTCTTTTTCAAAGACAGCAGTTCGGAGAACTGCATTTAGCTTTGTTTCGAGGTGCCCTGCGAAACAAAGCGAAGAACGGGTACTACTATTAAGCATCCTTGTATCACACCCTTAAACCGCAAGCGGTTGAGCTGTAGGTTTTTGAAACACAAAGGCAGATAAAATGACCACACACAGAGATAT
Organism: Segetibacter sp.; assembly: GCA_031383285.1. Taxonomy (GTDB): domain Bacteria; phylum Bacteroidota; class Bacteroidia; order Chitinophagales; family Chitinophagaceae; genus Segetibacter. Next base: position 2,169 of record JANMZN010000051.1, on the reverse strand, counting down.
ATCTATCTATGTAAAAGTCCGGCACTAACTCTTAGGAGAATGCCGGACTTTTTTATTGCCTTCGCTTGAAAGTTTCCTTATTATTTCTTTATTACTTTGCCTACAATTTTTGTATGGTCAGCCGTAATGTTTAGTACATAGATGCCTGCAGCTAATTGCTCCATACAACATATACTGATGTTATTGCTCCCTTCTTTTAACTGCACTTTTTCCTGGTGCATTATTCTGCCATTGGTACTTCGTACTACAATGTTTGCCATCTCTTCTTTTTCAGATCTAAAGGCTGCTGTAAGATTGCTTGTGAATGGATTTGGATAAATGACTACTTGGGTGGTGCGAGTAATAAGCGGTTCTGGTATTGTTTGCTTGCCGGGGCGCATAGGGTTCGATGCTGAAGCCAAGGTGTACCTTGTAAGGCCACCATTTGAAAAATTTATTCTATCCAATCCGCCAATTGAGGAGACCGTATTTGTTGTGGTGTTTACAGCAGACGGGATCTTGTGCCATACATTTCCCGGTTCTTCGGAGTCCTGCCGGTAAATGGAAAGATCAGATTCGTTTAGACCAAACAACTCACTTTCGTCATATTTTATCTTTATACGTGCATTTAAACCACTAGCCGATAAACTGTGACTTATAACATAAGCACGTTTGATGCTTGTTCCCCCATTACCTCCTGTAAAATCCGTAGCCAATCTTGAAATTATCAGTGAATTTAAAGGATTACTACACGTAATAATAAAACCAAGTCCACCAAAGTTTGCTGACGAAGTTGAGGAGTTTACTACAGTTTCAATTAGAACCCCTGCAGCATCATTCAAACTGTTGATGATTGTAGAACCAGGGCGTTCTATAAACTTCCCGAGGTTTACCGAATTAATCAGGTTGTCTTTTTTAAGGTAAACGTCTGTTCCCTTTATGTCAAATTTACCAGATAGAAGGTTAGCCGTTCCGTACAAAGACATAGTACCGTAACTATTAGATGTCTGTGGGAAGTCTATAGTATTTCGTAACTCTACACCTGCCCCGTTGTTTACTACCAGGTCGTTGAGATTCAGGGCAGCCAATTTATACCGCGGGGTGTTTCCGTCACCCAAGAGTTTTACAGTTCCCAGGGCAATAGAGGCGCTGAGAGAATCCACATCTAAAAATCCTAGGTTGTTAGCGGTTGAGCCTATAGTAAGATCTTCTCCATTCAAATCCAGAAATCCGGTTACCTGCAAAGTATCTACAGCTAGCGGTTGAGAAAGTATTATGGTATCATTACTGTTTCCCGGCAACGGCTGATATATCAATGTTCTCAGCCTGTCGATTTTAATTTTCTGAGGACCCGATTCGTATGAAATATCGCCGAAATTTTCAATTAAAATTTTCCCTGATTTTGGTCGGGAATTGGAAATTTTCGCCCCAGGATATTGGTAAACAATCTTACCAATAATATGGAGTTCTTTTCCTGCGAGATCAAAATCACTGTCAAGGATCAGATTGAACGTTGAGACTCTTTTTAAGTTTGTCAAAAGTTTAGAACCTACTCCAAAAGCAGTGTTGCAGGCTATTGTTGCCGATCCGGCGGCGACAGATCTGGGATTGTTGTTGATTGATACATTGCCGTAGAATTGAAGGAAAGCGATATTAGACTTATCCGCTAGACCTGGAAATTTAGGATACAGCCATCCTATTTCTCCATGACTAATTGTAAAATTACCCACAAAATCAATGAGTTCATGGTTCTCTAATTCGATCTTTGGCAACTCCATTTGCTCGAATGTCGGGTTAGCAGTTCCTGAAATTTTGCAATTGCCGTGTATTAGCACGTAACCGGGAAATTTATACTTATTATCTTCCGGCACATCATTTATGTTGGTAATGTTCAGGTTTTTAAATCTCATATCCTTCGGAAAATTGCTCCCATGAAACAAGTTTAAAGTGCCACCTGCCAGGTCAAACTGATTGGCATCGGTTGCTTTGATCTCTCCATAAACACTCAGTGAACCTGCTGTCATTGTTAATGTAGCGCCCGTCGCTATTGTAATTCCTTTGCATTTCGCTCCATATGTAGATATCACAGGATAATTTGGTGAACCAGCCACAAAGCTTACATTATCTGTTTGAGTGGGAACTTTTTTAAGGACCCAATTGTCTTTATTGTTCCAATTTTTTGAAACACTT
>JANMZN010000033.1:0-3071 GCA_031383285.1 Segetibacter sp. | reverse complement strand
ATTGGGGAAATTGTTAAACAAAACAAACGACCCCAACGATAGCAGCTTCGATCTGGGTGGTATCATGAGTTCGCTGGGCGGAAGTGGTGGCATTGGTTCTATGTTGGGCGGATTGGGAAAAATGTTTGGGTAGGTTATTTTAATATTGATTTCATCGAAATCATTCTTTTAATAAAAATGGTGCAGCAATGTTTATTGGTGTACCATTTTTATTTAGACTAAATAAAAGTTGCCGAAGTAGCTTCACTTTCTCCTCTTCCTATCCTGCATGGTACGCAGACCGTAGTCTTAGCAGCCTCACCTACAGTCTTAGCAGACTTAACCTAGGTCTTAGCAGCACTAGTCGCAGTCTTAGCAGGCCCAGATGCATTCTTAGAAGCATCACCCAAAGTTTATGGCAGCACTAGGCGCAGTCATAGCAGCACCAAGCGCAGTCTAAGCAGCCCTAAACGCTTCTTTAGAAGCTCAAAACACATCTTTAGCAGCTCAAAACGCTACGATAGAAGCCATTTTTGCACATCATTTTCCCACTTGAATCACATTTTAGGCATTAAATAAGCCGAAGTGAAAAAACCTCGGCTCATTCAATAGCTATTTATTGTTTCGATACTTATTATTCAGGCTTATCATCACTTACCCCAATTTTTTTACTGCTTCTTTTGCCCCCGGTTATGTTATTTTTTATCTTTTCCATGGTAAATTTTTCTACCATTAAACTATCCTTCTTTTCTTCGTACAAAGCAGCAGCCGTTTTCGATACTTTCATTACCAATGCGTATATTTTGTTCAGTTCAATGATACCTTCTGCTGTCAGTTCCTTCTTATCCGATTTCGAATTTTCCTGTGTTATGTTTTTATCTATCAATATGGTTGCATACTTTCTGATGTCTGTCATATACGATTCATCTGTTCCTGCATCTGTTATTTCTTTCATTAGCTCAGGGGTCAAATTTTTATCAAAGGTAGAAAGCAGTTCTATCAATGCTTGCTGACTGTTATTTCTTATTTTGTCAAATAATTTAAACCCCAGGCTGTCCAATATTTGTTTTTCTCTTTGGTCATCTTCAAAATCTATTTCTACCTGTTTCTTAAAACTAGCCAACTTCGGTTTTACTTCATCTATAGCCATATACAAATCAGCACTAAGTCTATTAGACTCTTTAAACTGATTTAAGCCCAAAATGTTTCTAAATCCATCGTTGATACGTTTTTGAAGATCAGTTAAAAACGGATCATTCCAATTAGACCGCTTGCCCAACAAAAATTCTTTGTTGTCCAACGCATTTTCAACAACAACACCAGCCGCAGTCAGCATAACAGCATCAGGCATATTATATAATCTCTTTTCCTGATTGCTTTTTTTAATTGTTTTTGCCATGATATATAAATTTTTTAAGGTTAAAAGTAATAACTTTTATATTAAATATTATAATTGCATAAAAATTTTTTGAAATTTTTTTTGGTCAATTATTTCATGGAAATAAAAATGCAATTGCCGAAACCCATCTTTTTTTTAAGTAGGAAATGCAAACAGTTATTTGAACCAATTTGTACCTAACATGAAAAGTAGAAATGGAGTATTGTTTAGTTGGAAGATAGAGTGATGAGAATAATCTTTTGTAAAAAGGAAGATGGGTATAAGTTGCTGTTTCTATGTAGGTGGTACTTACCCATTGAAAGTGGATTGTCCTAACGACAATACAAAATGAATAACACTAGATGATTAATAATAAATAGTAAATTTTTTACTTAATTTGCGTGTAAAAACGTCAATATAGGCGTTAGGTGCAATTGTGGCAGACTGAAAATAAACAATAAATATTGACATAAAAAATAAATAAATGGACAGTCAACTTCAATCAATTTCAAAAATATTTACAGAAAAAATATTTCGCATTCCAGATTATCAAAGAGGATATGCTTGGACTGAAAAACAACTAAAAGACTTTTGGTCTGACATATTGCTTTTAGAAAAAGACAAAAACCATTATGTAGGTGTATTAACTTTAGAAGGAGTGCCACATAAAACATTTGATAATTGGGCTGATGATAATTGGATAATAAAATCAAAAAACTTTGAACCATATTATGTAGTTGACGGGCAACAAAGACTAACTACTACAATAATTTTGATTCAATCCTTGACGGAGGTATTATCAAACAAAGAAGTTCTGAATTACACAACAGTTGAAGAGATAAAAAAGAGATTCATTTTTGATTCAAAAGATAATGGTATCTCAAGGTCTTACATTTTTGGATATGAAAAAGACAATCCTTCATATGAGTTCTTAAAAACGAAAATATTCAACGAGATCTCAACAAGCGGATATAATAAAGAAATTACAATTTACACACACAATTTAGAATATGCAAAAGAGTTTTTCGTAAATAAATTAAAGGAACTTACAAAAGAAGAACGAGAAGTAATATTTACAAAAGTAACACAGAACCTTCTTTTTAATATCTATACTATATCAAGCGATATTGATGTGTTTATTGCCTTTGAGACGATGAATAATAGAGGAAAACCGCTATCAAATTTAGAACTTTTAAAAAACAGACTTATTTATTTATCAACTAAATTTAATGTTGATGATTCAGAAAGAAATAAATTAAGAAGAATAATAAATGATGGATGGAGAGGTATTTATCATTATTTGGGCCTAAATAAGGATAAGCCTTTAAGTGATGACTTGTTTTTAAATAATCACTGTTCAATATATTTCGGTCACGAAATCTATCCATTTGACGAAATTGAAGCGAATAGATTAAGAAGACCGAGCCACCACTTAAGAGAAAATTTAGGAGATTTTCTTTTAGAAAATATGTTTACTTTAAAAAACATTACAACAGAGAACAAACTAACTATAAACTCAATTAAAGAATATGTAGAAAGTTTGCAAAATTCAGTTGTTAACTGGTTTTATTTTTATAACCCAACATTATCAAATGACTACACAGATAATGAAAAAGTTCTTTTAGACAGACTAAACAGAATTGGTTTGTCTAATTTTTCAGCACTAATTTTGGCAGTTTATTTAAAAAAACCGAAAATAGATTTAAAAATTAAA
>JANMZN010000009.1:0-17362 GCA_031383285.1 Segetibacter sp. | reverse complement strand
ATACAAGTTAAGAGGTACAGGATGGATGTATGAGAAATATCAAAAGATACAATCAGAAAGACCTGCACTATTCTACCATTGGCGATTGGGAGTAAAAGCATGATGGATAACAAGAGCCGTATGAGTTGAGAGGCTCAAGTATGGTTCTGTGAGAAGCTTGGGCTGAAATGCCCTTGCTTACTCGACTGTTCTTCACCAACCACTACGCAGATGTGAATATAAACAGGCTATTGATTAATTTAGCTTATGCTAACAAGCGATTTCTACCCTGACTTTTTTACTGCTACTATACTCGAGTGGCGGAAATTGCTACAACCAGATAAATTTAAAGATGTAATAATAAATTCACTACGGTTTCTTGTGCGAGAAGAAAGAGTAAGAGTGTATGCATTCGTTATTATGGACAATCACATTCATATCATTTGGCAGGCAATGGGCGATCATGTACCCAAAGACATTCAACTATCTTTTATGAAATACACCGCTCAAATGATACTGAAGGAATTGCGTAATAACCATCCGCAGGTGTTAGAGAAGTTTGTAGTGAAAGCGAGTGATAGAATACATCAAATATGGGAACGAAGACCTTTGTGTACCTCATTGTGGAATCAGCAGGTGTTTAAACAAAAGCTAGACTATATCCACAACAACCCAATAGAAGCTGGTAGGTGTGAATATCCGTACAACTATAGGTATTCTTCAGCATCTTTTTATTTTGGAAAAGAAAATGAATGGGAGTTTTTATCTCATTATCAGGGATGAGAAGTAGAAGTGGTTGGTGAAGAACACCAACCACGGCGGAAAATATTACAATTTCAACAAAATGTGCCAGCTATCGAATGGTCATTTTATAGCCCCCGTGAGTTGGGTGAGACTTATTATGCAAACGTTCAGGTTAGAAGTACAGATACTTTGGTGTTGTACGATAAAATAAATCTTCTTGCCAATGCAGCATTTAAAGAAGAAACTTTGTACAGAGATAAAAGGGCTATTCAATTTTCAATATACACGACTGATAGCAGGGAAAATTTGGATCAACATTACAAAAAGGTGTCTCCTGCTTTTGATGAAGTAGCCGTATTTTTATATAAGCATAATAGTAGCGAAGAAATTACAATCAAGGTGAAAATGGATGAAAGGCTAAGACAAAACTCAATGTTTAAAGGCAAATCAGAAATGGAAACCTATCAAGTATCAGCATCTGTTGGTTCACTTGAAAACGTTGGACTGTCCGGGGAAACAATTACCGAAATACTATCAAAAGACAAGAAGTTTTTTGATGAAAAAATATTTGGCAAAGGCAAAAAGAAAGAACAGGATAAAGACAAACCAAAAGATGAAAAAAAGAAAGATTGGGATAACGATATTACGGTTACTGTTTATTGTACAGACCCATCTCATGCAAATAAAGCTATAGAAGAAAATGAATTTGTTTTTATTTCTGCAGAACCCCAAATGCCGCAGATAAGCATACGCATTTCACAAGCCTTTCATCCACCCATGACGGGTGTAAAATATGCAACACTATTGGCAACGGTAGAAGTTATTCATGTAGTAAATGATGGGCAAAAGCAAAGAAATGACAGCTTTAGAATACCCAAAAATCCCAACTATTTTTTGCGTTTCGATTATAAGCCCAAGACTACTTTTAAAATGGGGGGAATAGAAATGAAGGAGAATGTAACCGAAGCAAAAAACGAAGTAACTTGGTACGACAGCTTTAGAGGTGGTACTGCTGTTGTAAAAGTATATGCTGATAAAGTACAGGTTCAGGAATTTACTTTTTATATTAGAGGTTTAAACCCAACCAAAAGAGAAGTGTATGACTACTTAACGGAAAATGGATATGATTCGAAGTTTTGGTTTATTAAGAAGATGTTGATAAGAGAATCCGGAAGTCAAGGTGTCGATGTCATGCAGCAATTCAATGATATTAAAAAATATAAGCTCGGACCATCAGGTTCAAAGGGTGAATTAGGAGGAACACCTACTTGGGGTACACCTGATGGTTGGGGTATGGGACAAATAGACCTATCGGCGAGTGAAGACAAGAATGGGAAAAAGCTAACTGTGGAAACAGAAGCATTATGGAATTGGAAAAGAAATGTTGAGTTAGCAATTAAGAAACTATTGAGTAAAATTGACGAAATGAAGACTCTTCACAAAAGGGCTAAGCAATTTGAAAAAGATAATCCATCAATACCATTAGAAGACCATATTACTCCAGATCAAGTAGAAGGCAATGATAAAATAAGCATTACCTATATAAATGCGCAATCCGAAATTAAGGACTTATCCGATTACAATTATCTAATGAGTACCAAAAGAAATTCTGAACTAACGAAAACTGTAAAATCTCTTCTTGATGCTGATTTAATTAAGCACTATAATGCTGGCAGATATTTATACGATTTGAAGATTAGTAATGATAGCGCAGAATGGACTATAGATCATCTTAATAGTAGAGGAACTAATTATGTAAAAGAGGTTTCAGAAATAAATGATGAGATATGAAATTAATATATGCAGTTCTAATGATTTTGTTGACATTTTGTAATAATAGTAAGTCTAAGAAAAAAGAAGAAAAACAACTTAAGTATTTAGATCAAAAAAAAGAAAGTAACAATTTCTCCAAAATTAGAATCATTCAAGGCCATTTAAAGTTAGTTATAAATCAAAACTATTGGGAAGGAGTTTTATTTTATAGCCATACACCCAGCGAAGCAGATACTACAAGAGAAGAAATTTGCTATGATTTCGATAGTCTGCACCTAATTAAGACTAATAGTAAAAAGTTAACCAAGATTCTAATAAATACAAATGACGATTATTTTTATTTCCCGTTTTTATATTTTAATAAGGTTGAAGATACTTTTCACCAAGTTAATCTTACTAAATGGTGGGTGTCAAATGACATTGAAGATGGTGGAAAAATCATTATACAGGATGTAAACTTTGATGGTTACAAGGATTTGTTATTATTCAACAGTTTAAGTAGCGGGTCACACAACCGCTATTATGATATTTGGCTTTATGACAACACCAAAAGAACATACATCTTATGGCATAAATCTCAAAACAATAGCTTATTAAAAATAAATAAAAAGACAAGAGAAATAACATTCGGCTTTGTTTGGGATAGAAAAGTAAGTTTTGAAGTAAGAAAAGTTATCCGAGATACTACAACAATCCTTGTGAAGAAAAGAAATAATGTAACCAACTTTTAAAACTTCCAATCGGATTGGCTAAATATAAAACCGTCAATTAATAGGAAGGTGATATAACATTCATCAACTGCCAATCTGAAATTAGTAATCTATCTGAATTGAATATTTATATGAGTAGCGATAGAAAAAGTGAAAGCCCGATTAAATCGCTGTTAGATGCTGATTTAATCAAACGATACAATGGCGAAAGATTTTTAAAAGAAATAATAGTAGGCGATGAAGATAAAGTTTATTGGGAAATAGATGATTATAACCCCATTAGTGGTAATTATGTTGAAAAAGTTTGTTTAACCAAAGAATAAATGCAAAAGATTTTTTTTCTATTATTAGTATCCAGTCTTTATAATACAGTTAATGCACAGGTTTCCCCCCGTTCTTCAAGGTGTTCTGCAAGGCACCTTGAAGCATAGATAAATGCCCCTTACTTACGGGGCTGTCTTTGAAAAAGACACTTTCGTCCGCCCTGCTCTCGGTAGAATATTTTAGCGCTAAGAAAGCGCTCCGAAGCTCGTCCCTGCAGGTTCTCCTTTCATAGACTTGTGTGGGGGAGAGGGAACCTGCTGTGTACGAAAGCCAGGTTCCCTTGCAGGAGAATGGCCCATGGTAAAAGGTTTTGAGGTTCGATTAGCTAAAAGTGAAATGAGCAGTGGAATAAAAAATCCATATAACAGCGATATATTTCCTTTTCTTTATGATGCCAGAATTAATCTTTTATCACGAACTTCGTAAAATGAAGGATTTGAATTACAAGCTAGACCGTACAGCATGTCAGGCTTTAACTTTTGCAGAAGCTGACATCCAGATTAAAAAATCTTCATCATTATCTACTGAAGAACCTTTTGATCATTTTAATTACCTGGTAAGTATAGCTTACAGGTTTGCGGGAGAAGCATGGCCACGCATGGATAAAACAGCATTTGAAAAAATTTCGAGAGATAATGGGCTACCTCTTTAACCCCGACTTCCGCGATTTTTTAAAAGCACTTCATCAACATGATGTTGATTATATGCTGGTGGGTGGTTATGCCGTCATACTGCATGGATATGAAAGAGTAACTGCTGATATGGATATTTGGGTAAGGTGTACAGCAGAAAATTATGATAAGCTCAAAAATGGCTTCCACACTTTTGGTATGCCGGTCTTCGATATGACATTAAATAACTTTCTTGATTCTGATAAGTGGGATGTTTTCAGGTTTGGAAGAAAGCCAATAGCAATAGATATCATGACTCGGGTAAAAGGTGTTGATTTTGAAGAAGCTTTTAGAAAAAGTGAATTAAAAATGATTGACGAGATAACTGTAAGAGTTATCCATTACCATCATCTAATACAAGCAAAGAAGCAAGCAGGGCGACATAAAGATTTAGACGATCTGGAAAACCTTGAACATTAATTTTTTCTTCCCTGCCTCTGCTTTTCAAGGTGTTCTGCAAGGCACCTTGAAGCAAAAACAAATGGAAGTCACTAACCTTCTGCCTTTGCAACAATTGTTCCGCTCATCGGGTAGACGAACTACTCAATAGCTTGTCCCGGCCCATTCTCCTTATTTAGCATGGTGGATTATCAGGGCACCTGCATTTCGCGTCACTAAAAGTACCTTTTACACATGGCAGGTTCCATTAGCTTTTCTACCAAGCCTGGAGAAGGAGAGGCTACGAAGACAAAACCTCCAACCCATAAAGCAGTTAGGATAGCTTTGGTAAACTGAAACGGGCAGGGGATTACTAAAACCAATTAAGTAATACATTTATTACCTTTGACAAAATGAAATCTAGCGAACTGGTAAGGCTGCTAAAAAAAGATGGATGATTTTCAGTAAGGCAATCAGGCAGTCACATCATTATGGAACATCCCATAAAAAAAGGACAAATTGTTTGCCCATTTCATGGTAGTCAGGAAGTGGGTAAAGGGCTAGAGATAAAAATAAAAAAAGATGCAGGCATCAAATAAAAAAATAACACATGAAAATTGAAATAATAGTAGAAAAAACAAAAACCGGATATTCGGCTTATGCTGTAAAACATCCTGTTTACACGGTTGGCAAGTCTTTAGAGCAAATAAAAATCAATATTCTTGAAGCACTTAATCTGCATTTTGAAAAGCAATCCAAAATCATCACTGATAAAGATTTGAAAATTGTGCTTGACTTGCCACAGTTTTTTGAGTTTTACAAAGTAATTAATGCCAAAGCGCTTTCCGAAAGAATAGGTATGAATCAAAGTCTTTTAGCTCAATATATTAATGGCAATAAAAAACCATCCACTTTGCAAACCAAACGTATTTTGAAAGGGGTACAGCAAATAGGAACCGAACTGTCTGCTATTCGGTTTTTGCTTTAGAAGTGATTTTGACCCCCGTTCTTCAATGTGTTCCGCAAGGCACCTTGAAGCTAAGACAAATGGAAGTCTCTAACCTCAATCCAGCCTTGAGCCGCAACCCAACAAAATGTATAAAGACTTCTCCTTGAGATTACCCGCCGAATGGTTGGTCGGAGTGGACATGGAAAAGTCGGAGTGGACATGGAAAAGTCAGATTGAGCATGAAAAGCTTTTCATTGCTTGCCGATCCAAGCGGGGAGCATCAACTTGTGGTGAGCTTGCCGAACCAAAAACAGCAAGTAGAAATTTATCGTGAAAATGTGTATTTTAGCACAAGTTTTCACGGTAAATATAATAGCTTAAATTGATAAACCAAACTACAATAGATAAAATTGAGGCATTGCACCAGCGATACGTAAGTTTGGCAAAAGGCAATGAACTTTTGCTGAAAGAAATAGCCCTTGCCGAAATTCCTGAAATGGTTTACAACTCAAATGCTATAGAAAACTCAACACTTACCTTAGAAGACACCGAAAAAATTCTCTCAGGAGGCAGTTTAGAACGCAAAGTAAATGTACGTGAGGTTTACGAAGCCAAAAATCTGGCAAAACTTACCGAAACCTTGTTGCAAAAAAACAAATCCAAACTCAATATCAAACAGATTTTAAGTTTACACAAAACCTTGCTCACCCACATTGACGACAACATAGCAGGTCGTTTTAGAAGTGGTAAAGAATGGGTAAGGGTTGGTAATCACTTGGGTGCAAATCCGCAGTTTGTAGCTACCCTTATCCAAGAGTTGGTGCACAATTACAACCAAAATAAAACCAGCTATTTTTTGGATGCCATTGCACACTTTCACGCAGATTTTGAAACCATTCACCCTTTTGTTGACGGTAATGGGCGAATGGGCAGAGTGCTTATCAACTTGCAGTTAATTAATGCAGGTTTACCGCCTATTATCATTCAAAACAAAAGCAAGCACACCGAATACTATCCGCTATTTACCCAGTACCAGTCAACAATGAAATTTGGAGGTTTTACAGCGTTGTTTGCCTTGCTGTTGCAAGAAACATTACACAAACGAATAACCATACTTACGGCAAAAAAAATAATTCCACTTTCAATATGGGCATCGCAAAAAGCCATAAAACCAAACGTGGCTGCCAACAAAGCCAAAAGGCAAACCATTCCTGCCTTTCGCCTGCGTGAAAAATGGATGATTGCAGAAGAATATAAACCAACCGAATAATGAACCCATTCTTCAAGGTCTTCTGCAATGCACCTTGAAGCAAAGACAAATGGAGGTCTCTAACCTTCTGTTTATGCAACACTTTTCCCGCTCATCGGGAAGACAAACTACCCTTCTAATTAAATATTTCCTAGCTAGTTTAAGCGTTCCGAAGGGCTCTTAAATTATAAATGGAAATCAGGATTGTATCCGGCAAGTATAATCAAATGTAATGGTAGGAGACATGCAACACCAATAGCATTTAAGTTAGCTTTGGTAAACTTAAACGAGCAGGCAGTGGGATTTTTTATCTCATTATCAAACATGAGAAGGAGAGGGGGTTGGGGAAGAATACTAACCACGGTGAAAGGTGAACCTGTCAGGACGAAAAATATCAGTATTTTTATTTTTAAATCATAACCCCTAACCTGTTATTATGAACTTAGCCATTATTTCCTTATTCTTTTTTATTACTTGTTTCAATCAAATTACATTGGCACAGGAAAGCGTAGATTCATGCAAGGTGCTTTCCAAAAGTATTAACCTCGAATATAGAGGACCATGTAAAAAGGGTTTGGCAAATGGGATAGGTGAGGCTAAAGGCATTCACCAATATAAAGGTAATTTCAAAAATGGATACCCAAACGGTAATGGCATTTATTACTACAGTGACAATATGTATTTTGATGGCAACTTTCAAAACGGAATAAAAGAAGGAAAAGGTGAGATGCATTATAAGAAAAATGAACAGCCCGATAGTATTGTCAAAGGGTATTGGAGTGCAGACGTTTACCGGGGAAAGAACTATGTAACCTATACAACCGATGCAGTAGCCAAATTTGATCAGGTGGATATATCACCCAGCAGCCAATCCGGCAATAAAGTGACTATTGAAATTTCTAATACCAGTAAGTCGCTCGATGGAAAAATTTACAACAGTAGAGGGTTGGATATTTACCTGACAGAGCTGGTATCAATGAAATCAAATTCTTTACTAAAATTATTATCCACTAACGATTCTCAGTTAAAATCTATCTGGGTTTTTGAAGTAACCGAATTTCCCATTCAACTCCGGGGAGTGCTTTCTAATGGGCAGAACTTTAATCTTGAACTTTACAAATGTGCTGATTGGCTTGTGAGGTTATTCATGAATAAATAAAAATAATAGGGACATAAAGAGGTCTTTGTAAGAATGCCTGCTATATGCAAGTTAGAGACCCCTGCTCTCTATAGAATAGTTAAGCGCTTAGAAAGCTCTTCGTAGCTTGCAGTTAAGGAGGAAAATGAAACTCCAGACCCCGCTAGTTTAAGCGTTCCGGAAGGCTCTTAAATTATACATGTAAGTAGGATTGTATCCGGCAAGTATGATAAAATGTACCCATCACCTACCTGCAACACAAAAAGAATCTAAGTTCACTTTGCTTAACTAAGCAAGCAAGGCTACGGTAGTGTAGGGCATAAAAAAGCCCCGGGAATTCCGGGGCTCTACTAAGTGAAGAACAATTTATTATTTACTCACTACAATTCTTGATACCAGTATATCCTTTTCAATCTGTAGCTTAATATAATATACGCCATTGATGAGTCTGGAAAGATCGAGCATTTTACGGTTTTGACCTTTTACTACAGCAATTGTTTTAGTGGAAACAACACCTTCAGCCTGGTTACTTATAATGAGCGTTGCATTGCCCTGTACTTTGGAATTAAAAGTAAGGTTTGCATTGTTTCGCGCAGGATTGGGTGCTACCAAAATATTATCTATTGTACCAAAAACTGAAGAAACAACAGGCTTTAAAGCTCCGGCTGTTATGGTGAAGTTTGCATTAGAAATATCAAAGAAAATATTTCCGACAGATTCTACTTTAATCCTTGCACTGGAAGATGGTGTATTGGGGATTACAACTGCTTCTGAACCATCATTGGGTGTATTGAGGGCAAGTACTGTAGGGAAAGTCAATCCGCCATCTGTAGAAAGAGAAATGGTTACATTGGCACAACTAACAGGAGCGGCTGTAGTATTGTTTACGCTCCATGTAATGGTTTGAGAAGAACCTCCAACCCATGATAATGCGGAATTGGGTGCAGTAACGGCAAATGGTCCTGATGTGTTGGAAACAGTAACCACTGCATCGGAAAATGCGGTTTGTGCCACGGCAACAGGTGCAGATGAACTGAACGGGCGGTTGTCTCTTACTGTCAGCCTGAAGTTTAATGTTCTTGAAACAGAACTTAGTGCTTCAATATTGGCACCGGCGTCGCCACCGGGTAACGGACCGGTTACGTTTAAGCCTGCCAGAACGGTAGATAACCTTGGAAAAATTCTTGTGCCAGAGGAAGCAGGGCTGAACGACAACCAGTTTGGTCCGGTTGCTTTGGTAGGAGAGGCCACGCTGCTGGCTCCTGTTTGTGTAGAAGATGCATTGTCATTTTGTTCCCAGCAATAAGTAAGTGCATCGCCATTGGCATCGGTTGCTGCACCTGTTAATGCAAATGGTGTGCTGATAGGAATAGTGTAGTTGCTTAACGGGGCAATTACGGGTGCCACATTATTTGCTGTGATATTGGTAGTGACCGGGCAGCTTTTTGTTGCCAGGTTGGCCTGAATTTGTGCAATGGATGCTTCGTGAAAAATATCAATAGAGTGAGGCGCCACATCCTGCGAGGTGATGCCGGCATAGCCCATGATAGTAATACCTGAGCCTACTTCTTTATTTGCACCAGTCCCTTCATTGCTCATGGAGAAAGTATGATTGGCTCCTAATTGGTGGCCTACTTCATGTACTACGTAATCAATATCAAAATTATCGCCCATCGGAATGCCATCAGCCGGAGAAGTTATGCCGGCACCCTTGGCCTGAGAACGTTTGTTGGCAGGATCTACACAAACACAGCCGATACAGCCTGCATTTCCACCACCGCCTGCTGCGCCAAACATATGGCCAATATCATAATTGGCACTTCCGATTACAGAAGTCAATGTTTGTTG
Source organism: Segetibacter sp. (assembly GCA_031383285.1). Lineage (GTDB taxonomy): Bacteria > Bacteroidota > Bacteroidia > Chitinophagales > Chitinophagaceae > Segetibacter. The sequence continues at coordinate 7,599 of JANMZN010000009.1, read as the reverse complement.
CAGTTGTAAATTCCATTGGCTTAATTGGGTTGAATATGGGTCTGTAGATGGATTGTAGTAAATAACAGATGTGGTATTGGCAATAAGATTAAGATGCAATGCCAGATCTTTTTCGTACACACCATTGCATCGGGTAAGCGTAGCATTGTATGCAGCCAGTACAAGGCCAACTTGTGCAGCACTTGTAGCGCCAAAATAATTGGCGTATTCACCATTGCATGATTGCGCCAAACGCATGGTTTTTAATGTACCGCTTGAACTACCTGTTAAACTGGATGTACTGCTGCTACCTGCCTGTGCTTTCATATTGGTAAACATTGCTTTTTCTTCAGTGCTACAGGTCCAGGGGAGATTTCCCTTTTGTCTGTGAGAAGCATAAACTGAATATATAGTATGGTCGGCCGAGTATGGTTCAATAAATTCATTGTCTTTTTCTGTTCTGAAAACCATGGTTTGCACACCCTGAGGAGAAATGCTAAGTTTTAAAGAAGCATTTTTGTCGGTGATACCTCTGCCCGAGAAAGCCCGTATCAGAGGAAATTGTTCCTGCAATGCAGGTTCAAAATTAGACGCTTCAAATACTTCAAATTCTTCAATATCGCCTGCGGCATTGGGTAGTGTAATTACTGTTGATTTTTTGGAGGTTTTTTTATCAATTACTGACATCAACTCTAGTCCGAATGCAGCTGCGTTGAGATTGAACAGCTTGTACTGCTTTGGATAAGCCAGTCTTGAAACAGCTTTGTCTTTGGCAATAGCACTTTTGTTTTCAGTATTTGCAGACCAGAATCTGTCTGATTGTGAAAAAGCAGAAACAGTTACCATAACAAGAAGCCATGTTAATAGTGCATTTTTTTTCATTTTTTAAATTTTATAGTTTGATTAAAAAAGAAGCATTCGTAAAAATATTGATCTTTGGTCAAAATTGGTAAATTATTTTTTATGTGTCGAGGCAACTATTTTTCAGGAAGTTTAGTAGTGTTTTTACGTTATTAAATTTTGCCTTTGTTAGAGTAAGCCCGTTCTTCAAGGTGTTCTACAAGGCACCTTGAAGCAGAGATAAATGGAGGTCTTTGACCTCCTGTTTTGGCAACACCTTTCCCTGCTAGTTTAAGCGTCCCTAAGGGCCCTTAAATTATACATGGAAATCAGGACCTCCGATTAAAAGTCGGGGCGGGTTGTGTCCGTCAATTATGATCAAATGTACCGGTCGGAACTTGCAATCCGTAAGGCATTTTAGTTAGCTTTGCTAAAGGTAAACGATTGGGTGAATGTTAGGTAGTTATTTTTAGAAATAACCAATTAAAAAAATATTTGCCAAGCGTATTAATAAAACAAAGGAAATAATGAAAAACATAGACAAACAAAGTTTAGAAAATGCGTATCGTTTGTTTGATAGCGACAACATACAAACAATAGAGGTGGGTACAACTAAAGGTTTGCAACAAATACATATTTATCTGTTTGATGGGTTGTACGATTTTGCTGGAGAAATACGAAAGCAAAACATAAGCAAAGGTGGATTTAGGTTTGCCAATGCATTATACCTACATGAGGCATTGGCAAAAATAGAGTTGATGCCACAGCATACATTCGAGGAAATAATAGCAAAATACATCGAAATGAATATTGCTCATCCATTTTTGGAAGGCAATGGAAGAACCACTAGAATTTGGCTGGATATGATTTTAAAAAATCAACTCAAAAAAGTGGTTAATTGGCAGTTTGTAGATAAAGCTTTGTATATGCAAGCCATGGAACGAAGCCCAATAAACGATTTAGAATTAAGAACACTACTTCTGGCCAACCTTACAGCAGATGTAAATAATAGAGAAGTGATTTTTAAAGGAATTGAACAATCGTATTTTTATGAGGGATATAAAAAAGATGAATAAGTTCCCCGCGCTAAATTAAGCGTTCTTAAGAGCTCTTATATTAAACATGATAAGTATTTAGAAGGACCCCCCGTTCTTCAAGATGCTCTGCAAGGTACCTTGAAGCATAGACAAATGGAGATCTCTGACCTCTTGTTTTTGCAACACCTGTCCTCGGTAGTTTAAGCGTTTCGAAGAGCTTTTAAATTATACATGGAAATAAAGACCCCCAATTTAAAGTTGGGGCAAATTGTGTGCGGCAAGTATGAACTAATGTACAGGTCGGAACTTGCAATCCGAAAGGCATTTAAGTTAGCTTTGCTAAGGGTAAACGAGCAGGAGAGGTGGTTGGCGAAGAACTAAACATGGCAAACAATGACCATGGAAGTGCAAGCTTTCTTATTGAAATTTGTTGGTTCAAACGACTTACCTGATCACAACAGTAATCCTATTTGTTGCAATATTTTGTATCCATACGCCTCCGGGTGCAGCAAACGTAAGGGCTTTCTTTTTGATGCCATTTATTTGAATATAATCTTCTGACATATTTCCTGTACCTGTATTAACAGTTGACGGTAATAGCGTAGCTAAATCTGCTGGAGAGAAAGTATAAGTTCCATTATCTGCAAGCAATCCACTGCTGGATATCACTTTATTTTTAGTGACCAATAATACTTCTATATCATCTGCAGGTGTAGTATTGTTCCAAGATAGTGTATAGGGGTGTTTTCTGTCTATAATAGGTACGGCTGTAAAGTGCGTTAAAAGCAACGACGGGAAAGCGGTGGGTGCACTTGCACTAAAATTTTTGATATATGGATTAGGACTGGATGTTAGTTTCCATATTTTATATCCATCCAGAAAACCTGACCAGCCGGCAGCACTATTAGGGTTATTGTGCATCAGTTGGTAGTTATAATTTGCATCTGTTTGCAACATTGAATCTTCAAGAGAAATATTGCCTGCATTAACCAAATTGACCTGATTTGGATAATTAGTCCAATCAGCAAAATACCCATATACACTCTCATGATAATTGAAATAGACAGAACCGTTAGAGGTAAATTTGTTTTCTACAAATTTCTGCATATTTAGGTTGCCTTGTATGTAAGGCTTGGCTGGTACTGTGTCTTGCTGATAGGGGGTATTATTATCTTTTCCAACCTCTTTGGTACAACCCAACATGCCGGTTACCAATAGCAGTAAAAACGCTAATTGTTTCATTTATTAAATTTATTGATTAATAAAGGTAGAGGATTTTGCTTATCCCAGTTCTCTCTAAGTTTCCCCAAGTTTTCCTTCGTTCTTCGAGTGTTCCGAAGGGCATCGAAGAACGGGAAAATGTAGTTCTCTGAACTGCTGTCTTTAAAAAAGACACTTTCGTCTGCGACGACTCTACTGCAAGAGACCCTGCGTTGTTTAAGAAATTTGCTATAGTTAGCCGATTTGTGAATAGTTTATCTTTATACCCATGATGGAGTCTCAGGCTATCGCACAAGGCATAGATGGAAGAACCCCATCAGGAATAAGGTGTTTTCACCCACCAACTTGCTAACCATTCAGGCTGCAGGGTGAAGAATACCAATAGTGGTAAAATTTTTTTTAAATGGCTTTCAATTTTCAATCAATTGAAGAATGATTTTTTGTTTTTATAATAAATAAATAGTTTTAGCTTTTTATTAAATCTGCACTTCAATTATTATAATGAAAAAATTATTGTTCTTTATTGTTGCTTTAGCCACTTTTCAAAGTGTTGTTGCCCAAGTCGATACCTTATATTTATACTTCAACCAATCATGGGAGAAGTGTGGAAAGGATACAGCTACTTACTATGGTGTTGCTTATTTTAATGGTAAGTTATGGATGCGAAAAGATTATTGGAAATCAAATAACCAACTACAAATGTCAGGATCTTATATTGATTCCGCTTTTCAAAAAGAAGAAGGCGGCTTTACATATTATTATGAAAATGGAGCGCTTAAATCTGAACGTAAGACACAAAATGGGAAAATGATAGATGCAATACATTATTATCAAAATGGAAAAAAGAGAGTGCAGTTGGTATATAACAATGATGTAGAAAAAGCTATCGGTTGGGACGAAAATGGAAATGAAATACCTAATTATATTTTTGAAAGAGAGGCAATTTTTCCCGGCGGAAGTAAGGGATGGGTAGCTTATTTAGTTGAGAACCTAAACGCTGATATGCCTGCCAAAAAAGGGCTTCCTGCTGGCATTTACAAGGTAAAATTGAGGTTCGAAGTAACCGCCCAAGGTAAAATAGAAAATATCATTGTGGTGGAAGCGCCTGCAAATTGTTCTGCTTGTGCCAAGGAGGCTATTAGAGTAGTACGAAAAGGTCCTAATTGGATACCTGCTATTCAATTTAATAAGCAAGTTTTATATAGGGCTGAGCAATCAATTGTTTTTCAAGTTGAATGGTAGTCGTACACAAGTTTTTTTTAGTATTATACTATTAAGCCAAGAAGCAATTAAGTAAGACTCCTTTTACGAAAAAAATCTTCGTCCGCGACAGATCTTCTGCAAGGGACCCTGAGCTGTTTAAGAAATTTTCTATACATGGGCTATTCTTAACTATTATTTCTTTATACCAATGCCGCGGTCTCAGGCTATAGCACAAAGCACGGATTGAAGACAAAGGCTGTACAAAGAACAAAGTAAAACAAAGGATGAAAGTAAGCAGGAGATCGAAAAAATAATAAGGTGCGGAAAGCGATACTTGAATAAGAAGTTGGTTCTGATAAAAATGAAGTAGATAAATGTACTATAAAATAAAAAGAGAGGTGTTTTGCCTCTCTTTTTTAATTCAAATTGTAGTGTACTTGTTGTTATGAAAGCACGAATAGATCGGTCCATTCTTCAACAACTTCTTTTGTGCATTCTAACAGGCTAAAAAGTTAATAGTAAAACGCTTCCGATATTATTTTACCATCTTTTACTTCATACTTGCACATTTCATTCATATTCATCCTACCCATTTCTTTCATTGTAACATCCATTCCCATTTCCATAAAAATATAATTTCCATAAACTTTTGGTTCTGCTGTATATCCACTGTGCATTTCTACAATCATACTTTGAAATTTCGCTCCTTTTTCTTTGATAGCTGCTATTCCTGAGGCGGTTTCTCTACCTCCTTGCATATTGCTTTCTGTACTGTTTGCAGTTTCAGCATAAAGTTCAGAATGTGCTGTCTCATACTGTCCTGTTTGGCAAAGTTCGTATAATCGATTTGCTACTTCTTGTGGTGTCATTTTTTTATTTTTTTAATTAGTTGTAAATGTAAATAATACTTTCAAAATTTGTTGGATTTTTTGCCCCTTTTTGTATTGTAGCATTGATGTTTCATGGTGCTATCACCTGCAAACTATACATAGGAGCTCCCCTGTTCTTAAAGTTATGCCTTTGGTATTTTTCACCTGCTTACTTGCCTACCTTTCAGGCTGTGGGTGAATACACCGACTATGTCAAACACGGTTGAAATGTGCTGATGGTTAATAGTTAGGTGTTTACGTTGCCTAGCTTTCCTACTTTGAAAAGGTAAATACCTCTTGTTGTACTTTGGCAGCTTTACTGACTTCATTAAAATTTTCTATAGACTTAAATTGCAATTGTTCTAAAATTTTGTACTCATAAAAAACATTAAAAGAATTGCTCTTGAAGGGCCAAGGTTCCACACAGATATCTTTATTTGGTTTGTAATGCACTACGTTTATATCGCCGTAAGGACTTCTAGAAATTTCCATTTTTCTTCCCTCATGTTGTATTTTATCTAAACAGATCAATAACGAGCATGCATCGCTCCATTCCAACAACTTGTACAACCAGGCAGCATACTTTTTATTGATGTTTAAGTTTTTTAAAATAGTTGTTCGGTATTTTTCTTGCTTCTTTAAAAAATCATCCAATCCTTTGTCAGGTTTTGGTTTTTCTCTATCATACAAAAATTTTATGTGAAGAGAGGTCAGTAAACCATTCAATTGGCTTTTTGAGTTACCAATTTCCATCAGGCTGCGCAAAGGGGTTATATCAGTCGTACTTTTTCCATCTTCAACGGTAAAGCTGCGGGGTGCCCCAGCGTCTGTAAGGTTTTGATCGGCCATGGTTTCTGTCACACCATCATCATGCTCCGCAATGGCAACAAGCACAGGGATCATCACTTCTACAGGCAAATCAATATCGTATTGATAGGCTATCATTGCGGCCAGCAAGCCATGCGAACGTTGTGTAATAATCTTCCACCCTTTCTGATGTGATGATACAATCATAGAGATTTTTAAGAAAAGAAATTTTGGTTGCTCTTTTCAAATGTTATTATTGTAAAAAATATGCCACTGTTTTTTGTAAAAAACCATTCCCTGTGTCCGTTCTTGTGCGTGGTGAGTAGCTTTGTCCCGGCCCGTTCTCCTTTTATAGCATTATGGGTTAGCAGGGAAGCTGCCTTTCGCTTCACTGAAAGTATCTTTGACACATAGTTGGTTCCCTTAGCGCTGCTGCGGAGCCCGGAGAAGTAGAACTTTCGAGGACAAAGTTAGCTTTGATAGACTTAAGCGGGCAGTTTTGAAATTTTGAAAATTGCAAAAGGCGTTTACAAAGACAAATTTATTGCTTACTGGTTTTGAGAAAAAACTAAAGGATTGGCTTTGCTGCAAGGCTGGCTGGATTGCTATGGAAAAAACAAATAAAATTTTAGCTATTTTCAAACTCCTAATTGTAGGTCATTCACATAGGGTTCTCGCTTATTCACAACTGCACTACTCTTAATATCAGTTTGTTTTTGATGGCGTTTAATACCATCATACCATTTTTACCTTCTGCCTTTTTTGGTCAAAGTATTGCTTGAATTCAGGCTAGTATTTGATGGCGGTGTGGGCACAAATGTGCTGCACTTTTTTCAGTTCCTTATTGGCCACTTTGTGTATCTTGTTTTTCCCTTTACATTTGCAATAAGTGAAGACTCAGTGTTGCTTTTAGAACCAATATCAACTTTAAATACCGGTAATTAAGAAAACGAAATTATAAAACACAAATTAGAGCAAATTTAAAATTGGATATACTTCACATTTTTTCAGGCTACGAGCTTATTACAATAATTTCAATCATTATTTTATCTTTTATTGCGGGTTTTATAGACGCAGTAGTAGGTGGCGGTGGTCTTATTCAAACACCTGCATTACTAATTTCATTTCCAAATACGCCTTTGCCAACCATTTTTGGAACAAATAAAATTGCATCATTGTCAGGTACAAGTATTGCTGCCTTTCATTATTCCAAACGCATCAAGTTCAATTACAATCTTCTATTTGCTATTTCAATTTGCGCCGGAATTGCTTCATTTTTAGGAGCCAAAGTTGTTAGCTACATTAATGTAAACACTTTGAAGCCGGTTGTTTTAGTTATACTAATAGCTATCGTAATTTATACATTTCTTAATAAGAATTTAGGGGCAGTTCATACCAAAAACCTACCCGCTAAAGCGCAGCTTATTTATGGTTCTCTGATTGGTATTGTGGTTGGTTTTTATGATGGTTTTTTCGGGCCGGGAGCAGGAAGCTTTTTTGTTTTGGGTTTCGTAGTTATTCTAGGTTTTGAATTTGTTCAAGCTTCGGCATATTCCAAAGTTGTCAATTGCAAGTTCTAACAAATAATTACCCTGCTTGATAAATACAATTAATGCTGAAATATTTGTCATGCAATTGACAAC
>JANMZN010000004.1:0-3567 GCA_031383285.1 Segetibacter sp. | reverse complement strand
CTCATTCCTTGTAGGCTTTTTATCATCACAAGTTCAAATTATCATCTCAAATCATTTTCTATACAAAAGAAATATAAGACTTAGAACTCTTAAAACCTCTACCCTCTCTGAAGATTTAAAAGATAAAATTGCAACTCAAATAATTACAATTTTTAATTTTGACCCTGCAAAAAAGGATGAAATTTTGGAAGACAATCAGATCTTTTATTTATGCGTTAATTATGTAAAAATTTATTCAAACGACAAAAGTGTTTCTTCAATTCAACGGTCAGGCAATTTCACAAGTTTTGCGTCAGCTTTACCAATTCCCGTTCTATTAGGTTTGTGGGACTTATTTTTAATCATTAAAATGCCTTTTTGCTACATTATTCCATTTCTATTGGTGTCTTTAGCATTATTAATATTATTAACTCGCAAAATTATTTTAGGTTTTCGTGAAGACTGGGTAAATACAAATTATAGACAATTTTTTATTTTATCCCTTCGCAATAACGTCTGCAGCTAATAACTAAGGTTTCGTTTTGCCCAATGGGAAAGAAATGAAACTGTTCAGTAAGTGCTCTTATGGATTTGTCGGGTTGTTTACCTGGTTGATTTGGGGGAGCGGAGTGCTAGTATTTTTTGCAGTATTCGAGGGCTTTTTTACCTGGAGGCCTGAGCCTTTTGTAGACTTATATAAACTGTTGTTAAAGAACCGCTAACAACGGCGGTTGTTGCTTTGTATACACTACAAAAAAAGATGTAACAAAGTTCTTGTTCAGTTGTGACTTTACAAAGCCATGTGTATATTTGTTTGATGCGGTGGTTTTTTCACAGACTGTCGTTAGGTGAAATTATTTTCGGCAGCATTTTCCATATTAAAGCATGACAGAAAAAATTATAAATATCTTCCCAATTTTTGAAGGACAAATTTTGACTTCCATAGGATTTAGAGTTCATGAGATTGACGGAACTGACGAAGAAAAAATTGAATTTCTGAAATCAAGAATTGATTGTGATGTAAAAGAAATGGCAATTACTTTACTTCCAGACAATTTTACTATTCAACATCCTGACGGCACTACTGTTCCTGGACTAACGTTAGATCGCTATAATGGTTTGCTACATAATGGAACAGACGGTATTTTATATGAAGGGATATTTCAAGCTTTTGATTTTCCAGAAAACCCGTTGCAAGTGGCGACACCTATCGTAGACGGAGCAATCAAGTTAGACAAATCCTTAAATTATAAGCCAGAAGCTAAAGCACCGTTTACTACAAAGATTCATGAGGATATTACGAAGAATTATCTAGATGAATTCTTAACAGAGCAGGGTTTTGCATTGGTTGATCTAATTGATAAGGATTTTTTTGGAGCAATTAGACTAACTTATAATGAAGGGCAATTTGTTTCTTGCCTCAAACTTCTGCTTTCGGCTGTTGATTCTATTGCTTTTTTAGAATTTGGCGACATTCCACAAAAGAATATTTTCAAAGAGTGGTTAACAACATTTTGCGACTTCTCTCGGCTAAACATTACTGAGGACGAACTTTGGGAATATAGGAACTCATTACTTCACATGACAAATGCTTACTCAAGAAAAGTTGCAAGAGAATTGGTAAAACGATTAAAATTTTATGTTAGCAGGGAAGACAAACCTGATATGCTCGGCGATGTACAATCAAATTATTTTAACATAAAAAGCTTAATACAGGTTATATCAGACGGCATTTATACCTGGGCAGACTCATTTAACACGGACAAAGATAAGTTTCCAGCATTCCTTAACCGTTATGATTTGATAATATCTGATAGCAGATACAACAGACTCGTACTATAACTTCCAATAACAAGAACTTTGGCCGGACATTAGTGCAATTGGTCATTTATCAATGTTGTGCTTCATCTGGGCTGCATACATTGCTGGGAATTTGTTCGTTAACCTGTACTTTTATATCTTTAATCAGCAGCGGTTCCAGGCTGGACAAACAATGAATTCAATACTTGCAGCAATACCTGTTCGTTGCCTTCAATAATTTTGAACCCTACTAATAGTAATGGCAGACAAGAAGAAACAGCATTATATTCCCAAGCTTTATTTAAAGCTATTCTCAATTAATAATGAGAATACTCAGATTGCTTTATTTTATTTACCTAAAGAGTTATACAAGTCTTCTGTTCCGCTAAAATCACAAGCCAAAGAAGATTATTTTTATGGAGAGGATGGCACTCTCGAAGAAGACCTTTCAAAACTCGAAGCCTTAGCTGCTCCATGTTTAAAAGTTATTATCAAAACGACGACATTACCTCAAAAATTAAGTGAGGACTATTTTAAAATATTGTCATTCTCGATGATTATGGCATGTAGAACTAAAGATGCAGTGGAAGAAATAAATGCCATGACAGACCAAATGGCAAAACTAATGATGAGGGGACATGATGAATTTAAAGATAAATTAGATGACTATGTTATTCGACAAAAGAATGCTGCTGCTATGGCTATTGCGACAACCGCCAAATCTTTACCTATCACTTTTGACTTAAAACTAAAATTGCTTATAAATAAGACTAGCTTAAAATTTATTTCTTCTGATAATCCAGTTATAAAATATAATCAGTTTTTAGAACAACGAAAGCACTTTGGAGGACACGTTGGTCTAGCAACAAAAGGATTACAAATATTTTTCCCAGTATCACCAACTCATATGCTCTGCTTCTACGATGAGTGGGTTTATAAAATCGGTGATAAACTGAAAACTATAGTTGACATAACAGTTCCAGAAGATATAGACAAACTTAACTCATTACAAATATTAAACTGTTTTGACCATTTATACTTTAATTCAGACATATCTGAAACATATATAAGGCAACTATACACAAGAGTAAAGGGCAAAAGGATACTTGAATATTCTCAATTTAAAGAAGTGCAAAAAAATAAAAATGAAAATGGTGGAGAAAGTGTTTTATACCATTCCATGAGACAAAATTTGAACACAAACTTGCAACTTTCCTTTATCACCCAAACCAAGAGAGCAAAGAGACACGTTTTAAATGATTATGCAGCACAATTAAGAAACGAAGGGCTAAGAAAACATTCATAATATTACTGCAGGCAATAACTAAGGTTTCGTTTTGCCCAACGGGCAAGAAATGAAACAGGCTATTAAGTGCGCTTGTGGATTTGTCGGCTAGTTTACCCTGTTGATTTTGGGAGAGTGAAGTGCTTGTATTTTGTACAGTATTCAAGGGTTCTTAAACCTGGAAATCTGAGCATTTTGTAGACCTATGTAGGCTGTTGTTGAAGAACCGCTAACAACGGCGGTTGGTGCCATGTATGTTTTGCATAAGTGTATAAAGCAAAGCCCAGCCATCGCTTTTCAAATAAATACCAAGGTGTATATTTGTTTAATAACGGTGGTTTTTTCATAGACTGACGTTAGCGGTAATTCCCCATTTTTTGCACGAACAAAAATAATTTCTCCTGCTAACGGACATCACAGATGCAACCATTCATTAAATTTGATACGGCTCTATGCAAGGCCGATTTAAGCATTGGTGGTTTAAAACCCCGAGCGTCATTCTG
>JANMZN010000338.1:0-15662 GCA_031383285.1 Segetibacter sp. | reverse complement strand
ATTCGGTTAATCCTTTTTGAGCAACTGAGGAGATAAACAAATGAGGAATACCAACGGGAAGTTCTTTCTCTATGGCCTCTTTTAGCTCATCATCTAGCATATCGCTTTTGCTGATGGCAATGATAAAGTCCTTTTGTAATAATTCAGGGTTGTATTCTTTTAACTCGTTGTATAAAATTTCGAACTCCTGTTTGTGATCTTTGCTGTCGGCAGGAATTAGAAACAACAAGCAAGAATTACGTTCAATATGCCGAAGAAATCTGTGACCAAGGCCTTTTCCTTCTGCTGCACCTTCTATTATTCCGGGTAGGTCTGCAATGCAAAAACTTTTTCCATCTCTGTATTCTACCATCCCCAATTGAGGGATTAAGGTAGTGAAAGCATAATCTGCAATTTTGGGTTTGGCAGCGGTAATAACAGATAGCAGTGTTGATTTTCCTGCATTTGGAAAACCCACTAAACCAACATCTGCCAGTACTTTCAACTCAATTACTTTCCATCCTTCTATGCCATCTTCACCAGGTTGTGCGTGTTGAGGTGCCTGGTTGGTTGGTGTAGCAAAATTAGAATTTCCCAAACCACCACGACCACCTTTCATCCAAACAATTTGTTGCCCGTCTTCTAGTATTTCACCATCTACTTCGCCAGTTATTTCGTCTTTTGCTACCGTACCCAAAGGCACTTCTATGATGATGTCCTTTCCTTCCCTGCCTGTACAATTGTTTTTGTTGCCATTCTCGCCATCTTCTGCTATTACATTTTTATAGTAGCGCAAGTGTAATAAAGTCCATAGTTGGCTGTTGCCACGAAGAATGATGTGGCCGCCTCTTCCACCGTCTCCCCCATCGGGGCCACCCATAGCAGTTAATTTATTGCGTAGAAAATGCCTGCTGCCTGCTCCGCCGTGACCACTCTTTGCAAAAATGCGGATGTAGTCTATAAAGTTTGTCTTCTCCATGAAGCTACAAATATAAAGAACCAAATGCGGAGAGAAACATGATTAACATGGTCAGATTGAATTACTTTTTATTAAGAGGTAAAAGAATTTTAAAAAATGCCTGTCTTTGGGCTTAATCCATGTTCGTAAACAGCTAACCTCGTATGCGTATTTACAATTATAGCAATTAAGGATGTGGTACCCTTTTTGAGAAAAGGGATTTTATATATTCAACTCTTTCTAAACTTCTTGAAAATATCCAGTTTAAACTGAACTGTCCCATCATTGCCGGATTGGCCTCTAAGGTAAATACTAGCCCCTCCCTTAGATTTTGAACCTTTATTTTCCACAATATAAAGGTCATCTCTTTTTTTAAGGTTTCGAAGGGGAACCTGTATGCTTATGTCTGAATGATTACCTTTTAAATCGTATTTACCTTCTACAAACAAGGTAAGGGCAGAAGATTGAATTTCCATCCGGTTGATTAATATTTCATTGTTGTTAATATCAAACCGATCTTTTAATTCAGCAAATGAAACCTCATCAAAATTTCTCCTTTTAAAGATGATATTCTGTATTTTCTTTAAAGGCTCATAATCAAGGAGTTTTCCATTTTTTAATGAAAAATCTACATATCCGACCATGTTGGCTGGTCTTGCACTTAAACGCTTATCCAAATCCATATTTATGTTGGCTGTTGCACTTACTTTCCCCCGAAGATTGCGATATGAAATACCTGTTTGACCAAAATCATCAAAAGCATACATCACTTTGTTTATATCAACCTCCTTCATGTTCAACTTAATAAATGATGAATAGAAGGTACTGTTTTTTTCTTTCATTTCACCAGAAATATCCATTGATCCACCTCCATGTTTAAGACTAATATTTTTTATTAATAGTTGTTCATTTACGATGTCGATTATTGCATTTGCTTCAGATGCAGCAAATTTTTTAAATGAGAGTTTATCTGCTTTAACATGTATATGAAAATTTGCTTGTTGAACCACCTCGTCTATTTGTTTAGAAATGTTTGAAAGAGGTGCATTATTGCGTTTACTTTTTATAATTTGCTTGCTCGGTTGAAAAAGTGAATTGAACTTGTCAAGATTAATGTTGGGCGAGTAGAAAGACCATTGTATATCTGCTTTTTCATTTGTTAAGGGCATAAATGAATTTAGGTTGATCCCCGTTCCATTCATAACAAATAAATTACCGTTTGCTGTGCAAACAAGGTTATTTATATAAACGTCGCTGTTTTTAAACAACACACTGCAGCTCGTTTTAGTGAGGTCAATGTTTTTGGAGATATAGTGCAACAAACCGTTTTCAATAGTTAAGTAACCGTTGATCTTTGTTTTTATTTTTTCAGATTTAAACAAAGGTGCTTCTATGGCAATGTCTAACAATCCATTGCCATTAACAAAATCTACAGTATTGCTTGCCAGTAAGCTATTAATTTGTTCTAGTTTAAAGTTGCTTTTAAAGTCAGCTTTTAAGACGGGCTCAGTAAGATTATCAACGAAAATATTTTTTGATTCCACTTTTAAATTGCCCAATAATCCTGAGAAATTATTTAATTCAATTCTTGAATTTTCATCGCACAAAGGCAGTCCTTTTATCAATTCATTTGTAAACTTCCCCGAAAAAGAGCAATTATTAAATGAAACAAAGGGTGTTTTTAGATTTGAATTAGAGATATCGTATGAAATTAGGATATTCGGTTCTCCACCATTTAAAAGTCCCGAAATATTGGCAGTTACTTTTTTTAGTTTGTTATCAAGGTTTACTATGGAAATCACTGTGGACAATTGCTTTGTTAATAACTGTCTGGCAAAATTGTAATCAATATTATTTGAAACGATTTTGATATTGAAATCATTGGCGACAAAGTTGAAATTGCCAGTAATACTAAAAGGCTGCTTATTAATTTTAAGTTGGCTGGTTTCAAAACTAAGTTGCTTCTGTTCTTTGTTCACCACTATTTTGAGGTTGCCATTAAATTGAGCTTCTTTCAAGTAACTTCCTCTTTTTAGATTAAAAGCAAGATGATGAATGTGCATGTCATTCTTTACGGAAAGGATACTAAATATGCCTTCATTTTCTATGTCACATACCCCATTTTGGACTTCAAAATCAAATAATTTCCCTTTTTTTTCGTCATTCATTACCAGTCTTACATTTTTCAACTTTACTTTTTCTATCTCTGTTTTTGAGTTAGACGTAGACGTTGTTGAGGCTGATGATTTTGGAGATAGCAGATATGAATTTGAATATCCTGTAGTGTCGGTATACAAGTATAATTGTGCATTGTGGATTGTTATTCTATTGAGTGGATTGTTTTGCAGTATTAATTTTAGCACACTAATTTCAACAGCTACTTTAGAAGCAATAAAAGTGGGATGATGGTGTACGGAATAGAGAGAGTCTTTTATTGTTATGTTTTCTACTACGACAGCAATGGAAGGGAACTGAGAAAATAAACTGATGTCAATTTTACCCATGGTGATCTCCCCATTTATTTTTTGGGTAAGCCCAGATTTAAGACTAGCTATAATTGACTCCTTGTTGATCAGTACATAAATGTAGGAGAACAAAAAAAAGGCAACTGCTAATCCTATGATGATTGCAAGTGCCTTTTTCATATATCTGCTCATTTTATTCAACAATAAAAAGTAGGATAAAATATTATGCCACCCTTATTCGAATCAGAATTTATTACCCAAAATATATGGAAGCATGGACCTCCAAGTAGGCCAATCATGCTTAATATCTGCTCCCCAAACATCTAAATCGCACCAAATGCCCTTATCAAAAAGCACAGAAGAAAATCTTTTTGAAGCATTGGGATCTTCATAATCTCCGCTGCCTGTATAGATATGAATATGGTGGCTTGCCCTTATTTTTTCAAGCGTATCATGGTCTTCGAGGTTCTTGATGTAGTGTTCCGGACTATTGAAATAAACCTGCTCATCCCAATGTCCTTTGGTATATTCTGAAAGATCATAAACACCGCTCATTGATATTGTACCGTTGAGCAAATCTGGTCTTTTCAAGAACAAGTTCATAGCATGTAAAGCACCAAACGAAGCTCCACACGGATAAATAAATGTTTCTTGACTTGTATTGTTTCTTATAAAAGGAACTACTTCATTATATATGTAATCATTAAACTGATTTTGACGAATGGCTTTGTGCGGAGGGTGCATTTCATTGTTTAACCAACTTTCTTTATTGATGCTGTCTATACTGAAAACGCGGAATTTTCCACTTTCAATCATCGGTGCAAGTGCATCAATCATTTGGAACCTTTCATACTCAAGATAATCTGCTGCTGCAGTAGGAATGAGCAATACTACAAAACCATAGTGACCATAAGAGACGATTGGCATCTCTTTGTTGAGTGATGGACTGTACCATGAGGTGATTTCTTTTCTCATATTTGTTTAATAGGGGTTAAAAATTAGGCTAAAGTAACTTTTTTAATTTCTTTCCAAAGATCTCTATAGCATTGAGCAGCATAACTACTTGCTGCAAATGTTTCTACAGGGGCAAGGTAATGCCCCATTTTTTCTACATCGCTTAGGTAAGGGATATAGCTTTTAAAAAATGTTTTATTGCGGTGATATTGATGAACGATCTCATTATGCATATTCTTTCGGTGGTCCACGAGGCTAAAGAAACTTTTTATTTTTGTTTCATCCAATTTATTATCCTTAAAGTATTCTTGTACAATTTCATAACTACGCATACTTAATGTAGATGGGATATTGGGAACAATGACCCAATCGGCTGCAAAAAAGATATTATCGTGCAGCATGGATAATCCTGGGGGACAATCGATTAATACAATATCATACACATTTTTTACTTCGTTCAATGCGGCTTTGATTCTCCTTTTTCCTTGGTTTCCATCAGACAAAATGATATCAGCATTTCGGGCAGAAAGATCGGACGGGATGATATCCAGGTTTTCGTAGCCGGAAGGTTGTACTGCCGCTAACAAATTTAAATCGTTAGTAAGCAGTTTTTTAGCACTGTTCTTTACATCATTATTTACCTGAAAATAATAGCCTGCAGCACTTTGCGGATCAATATCCCACAACAAAACCTTCCATCCTTCCAGGGCGGCTAAATAGGCAAAATTAACGGTAGCTGCTGTTTTTCCAACACCACCTTTTTGATTGTAAAATGCATAAACTGTCATAAGCTACATTATAGAGGTTTCTAAAGTTAAGGAACAATTGCAATTATCCGGAAATCTAACTAAGTTAGGGTTATTTATTCACTAAAATATTTTCAGCTATTACTAATTGGTATTTGTACTTTTGAAGCATGCTTTCCAAGAAAACAAAATACGCTATCAATGCCCTTGTTTACCTCGCTAAAGGTAAGCGAGGCGAGGCAATTCAAATAAGCCGGATAGCAGAAAGTGAGCATATTTCAAGAAAATTTCTGGAAGCAATATTACTGGCATTAAAAAATGCAGGAGTGCTCAGTAGTAAAAAAGGAATGGCAGGAGGATACTATTTACTTATGGAACCGGCCGAAATCAATATTGCAGATGTCATGCGTTTGTTTGAAGGTCCTATTGCATTGTTGCCTTGCGTTTCTCACAAATATTATGAAAGGTGCGAGGAATGCAAAGACGAAACGACCTGTGGGATAAGGAACGTTTTTGCCGAAATCAGAAACGAAACAGTAAATCAGCTTAAAAAGGCAACTATTCAAAATATTTTGGACAGAGAGAATATTTTAGAGGTAGCATTGAAATCTAAATAAAAAAATTTACAACTAATTCCTATTAATTCGATAGGAATTATATATTTGCTACAAATTAATCAACTCATGAAACTAAAAAGCATTCCATTTCTCTCTTTGGTGCTATTAGCTAACCAACTAACAGCACAAATGGCACAGCCAGCAAAAGCAGATACAAGTAAACCGATAAACATCGAAGAAAAAAAACCCAACATTTTAAATATTTCTGCAGACATGCGGGTTCGAACAGAATACAGGCATGGATATAGAAATTTAGCGTATCAAGATACTTCAGCTGCGTTTTTTGTTCAGCAACGCACAAGGATAAATTTCGATTACAAGGCAAAAAGGTTTGATTTTTATGTTTCTCTTCAAGACACTCGCATTTGGGGTCAGCAGGATCCAAGGGCAGGGCACGGAACAACATCAGGAGTAACAGATTTATCTACTAGTACAACATCTCCGTATTTTTTTGAAGCCTATGCAGAACCTCATCTAAACGATAGATGGTCAATAAGGATAGGTCGCCAAAGAGTAATGTATGACAATCAAAGGTTATTTGCAGAAAATGACTGGAGAATGGCAGCAAACTCCCACGATGCCGTTCGCTTTATTTACAATGATAAAATAAAAGTAAATACAGAATTGGTAACTGCATTTAACCAATCTGCAGAAAACAATTACACGACTAATTATATTCCTGCCGGTTTCAAAAATTACAAAGTACTTATTAATCATTTTCTAAATTGGAAGATTAATAAAAATTTTACGTTAACTACATTGAATACTGCAGATGGCTACCAAAGTTCAGACCCTAAAAAGTACAACTCAACTTATATGCGCTATACTAACGGGGGGCGACTAGAATATTCATCATATAATTGGTATGCAACTTTTAGTGGCTACTATCAGCATGGTTTCGACTCTACTGCAAAAGCAATTTCCGCATTTTATTTTCAACCTGAAATCAAATATTCTGGCATAAAAAACCTGACTATTCGTTTGGGTGCTGAATATCTTAGCGGACAAGATTCAACCAGTACAAAAAATACAAACTTTGTTCCTTTGTATGGAGTTGCACATCGCTTTATGGGCAATATGGATTTCTTCACGCAGTTTCCAACCGACGTTAGCAACGGTGGATTGTTAAATCCCTATCTATTTTTTCAGTATCAAAATAAAAAGTGGACCGTTAGAATGGAGAACCACTTATTTTATGCTCATACTTTGGTGCCTTTCAAAGGAAAACCGGACAACAATAAGTACCTGGGCTTTGAAAATGACTGGCGATTTAATTTTAAGCCAAATTCATTTACCGATATTGAATTGGGCGCCTGTTGGGCAATGGTTACCAATTCTATGGTAGAAGTTAGAAACCCTAAAATTGCAAATACCGAAATTGAGAATTATATCAAAGCCCCATACTGGACTTATTTGAGTATCAAGTTTACCCCATCGTTAGCTAAACTATCATTCTAAAAACTATTACAAATGAAAAAAACTATTTATTGTACCTTGGTATGCAGCTTCTTGTTGGCATTAAATTTTCAAGGGGCACCTCCTCCAGGAGAACAAATTTCTATCTCATTTTCTGGTGCTTTTGCACTTTATCCTTTAGCGCAGGTTTGGGCAGAGGAATACAACAAAACACATCCCAATATTAGATTTGATATACAGGCAGGAGGTGCCGGAAAAGGATTGACAGACTGCATTTCTGGTGCTGTCGATGTAGGCATGTTTTCAAGAGAATTGTCAGATGCAGAAAAAGCAAAAGGAGTATGGACTTTGGCTTTGTGCAAAGATGCGGTCCTGCCTACTATGAATTCCAAAAATTCAAGATTCAAAGCATTGCAGGTAAGAGGAGTTAAGAAAAACGAATTTGCCGCCATATTTACAGACAAAAGCATTGATACCTGGGACGAGTTATTAGGAACAACCAGTAAAAGTCCAAAGAAGATAAATGTTTATACCCGTGCGGATGCCGCAGGTGCTGCTGATAGCTGGGCTTCTTTCTTCGGAAAAAAACAGGAAAACCTTAAGGGGGTTGGCGTTTCTGGGGAACCGGGTGTAGCTGATGCAGTAAGAAAGGACATCAATTCTATTGGTTACAACAATACTCTTTTTGTATATGATGCCGCCTCCGGCAAAAAATTACCAGGCATTGAGGTCGTTCCTATAGACGTAAATGGCAACGGTCAGATAGACCCTAATGAAAATTTTTATGACAACCTCCGGATTTTTCTTAAAGCTGTAAATGATGGTAATTATCCTTCGCCTCCTGCACGTAATTTGTATTTCATTACTAAAGGAAAAACAAACAGAAGAGAAGTTATAGAATTTTTCAAATGGGTGCTTACTGATGGGCAAAAATTTGTAAACCAAGCAGGATATGTGCCTTTACCAAAAGGCGTTTTACAGGATCAGGTAAAAAAATTAAGCAAGTGATGTCACTTTGTTTATTCAAATTGGTGATTTTAAAAGAAATATTTTTAATCGGATTTCCTATTAAATCTATAGAACATAAATATATTAATCATGAAAAAAATTTTAATTGTAAGTGTATTAGCGATGCTAACTTTTGGTATATCGTGCAATAACAACAACCAAAATGTAGAGAAAGAAGGCGTAAGTACCGTTTCCTTATCATTTTCAGGCGCATTTGCACTCTATCCGTTAGCACAACAATGGGCGGAGGAATACAATAAAACTCATCCCGAAATTAGATTTGAGATTCAGGCTGGTGGGGCAGGAAAAGGCTTAACGGATTGCCTGTCAGGTGCAGTAGATGTAGGAATGTTTTCAAGAGAGTTAAAGGAAGAAGAAAAGTCAAAAGGCGTTTGGTTTATAGCACTTTGTAAAGATGCAGTAATCCCGACGATGAATGCCAACAATCCACTACTTGAAGAAATTAAGCAAAGGGGTATTAAAAAAGCGGAGTTCAAGGGCATTTTTACTGATTCAATTCATAAGTGGAGCGAATTGGGATTTGCAAGCAATAAAGGGGATAAAATAAATGTATATACCCGTGCTGATGCAGCAGGTGCAGCAGATGCATGGGCTTCTTTTTTTGGTAAAAAGCAAGATGATCTGAAGGGTATAGGTGTTAATGCTGATCCGGGTGTTGCAGATGCAGTGCGAAAAGACAAAAACGGAATTGGTTACAACAATACTTTGTTTGTTTTTGATCCCTCTACCGGCAAAAAACTATCTGGCATCGAAGTGGTGCCTATTGATGTAAATGGCGATGGAAAATTAGATGCTTCTGAGGACTTTTATAAAGATTTGCCCACATTTCTTCAGGCAGTAAATGATGGCCGGTATCCCTCCCCTCCTGCCCGAAATCTATATTTTCTTACAAATGGAAAAACAAACAAAAAGGAATTGCTTGACTTTTTTAATTGGGTGTTGACTGATGGGCAAAAGATGGTAGCCTCGGCAGGGTATGTACAATTGCCTCAGTCAATAATAAATGAACAATTGCAAAAGTTAAAATAATTCAGCCAAAGTAGTAACAATGAATAAAAGAAAGCTGATAGATAAAATTTCATCTAATTGGATGCTGGCCTGCCTTGTATTTTTTATTATTTTACCACTTGGTATAGGCGTCGGTTTGGTTTTAAAATCTTCGGGGCTCTTACAAAACCATACTATTTATAACCTTGTATTTTCTTCTACCTGGGAACCTTCCGAAGGTAATTTCGGTTTTTGGTCATTTATTTTGAGTTCACTTTGGGTAACGGTAATTGGTATTCTCATTTCAATTCCGTTATGCCTTCTTGCAGGCATTTATCTCACCCAATTTGCACCCAAATGGATTTTGTCATTTATGCGTCCTGTGATAGACATATTAGCAGGTATTCCATCGGTTGTTTATGGTGTATGGGGCGTCCTGATTATTGTTCCATTGGTGGGCGATGTTATTGCTCCCTATTTTGATAATGAGTCTATGGGATATAGCATACTTGCGGGTGCTATTGTTTTGTCGGTAATGAGTATACCCTACATCCTCAATATGTTGCTGGAAGTTTTCAGGCAGATTCCTGTTGAGTTGGGTGAGGCATCACTTTCATTAGGAGCTACAAAATGGGAAACCATTAAGCATATTTTTTTGCGCAAAGGAGCAACCGGAATTTTTTCAGCTTATGGATTGGGATTTTCCAAAGCACTTGGTGAAACAATAGCCGTTCTAATGATAGTAGGAAATGTTGTACAGGAACCGACTTCTGTTTTTGATGCAGGCTACCCCTTGCCAGCATTGATAGCAAACAACTATGGAGAAATGATGTCCATTCCTTCCTATGACTCTGCACTCATGTTTGCTGCATTATTGCTGTTTGTTATCATTTTAGCTATCAATGTTTTTTTTAGGTATATCATTCATAAATCCGAGCTTATATGAATTTAAGAAGAAAAGCAGAGGAGGAATTTTTTAAATATTTCTCTGCATTGGTTACACTGCTTATCGTTTTTGTACTTGCTCATATTTTATGGACAATACTGAGCAAAGGGCTTGGAACTATATCTTGGGAAATCCTTTCTCAGGAACCTAAAGGGGGTTTTTATTTAGGAAAAGGCGGAGGTATTCTTAACGCAATTGTTGGTTCTCTTTATTTGGCAATAGGTGCTACACTAATTGCATTTATTGTTAGCCTTCCGGTTGCACTTTTCTTAAATGTTTACCTTATCAGATATCCAAAGTTATTATCAACTAGCCGGTTCTTTTTGGATGTTTTGTGGGGAATACCCTCTATAGTATATGGTGCATTTGCTTTTGCTATCATGATGAATTTTCACATTAAAAACTCTCTAGGTGCAGGCATTGTTACCGTATCGTGCCTAATAGCGCCTATCATGATTCGGGCAATGGATGAAGTCTTAAAAACAATTCCGATAGGTCTCCAGGAAGCTGCTTATTCATTAGGGTCTACCAAAACAGAGACGGCATATAAAATTTATTTTAAGCAGGCGCTTCCTGGTTTCGCAACGGCTATCTTACTTGCTTTTGGTCGTGGTATTGGCGATGCAGCTTCTGTGCTGTTTACAGCAGGATATACGGACCATATTCCCAGAAATCTTGGCGACCCGACAGCAACATTGCCGCTGGCTATTTTCTTTCAATTGGGATCACCTGTGCAGGAAGTACAAAACAGGGCATACGCAGCAGCCGTCATACTTATGTTCATCGTATTGTGTGTTAGCCTTAGTGCCCGGGTTTTTTCGAGAAAAAAATAATTACAAGCAACAAATTATACGCTCATTTATGCAAGAAATAAACACTCAAAAAAAGGAAGCAACCGAAATCATAAACGGCGAGATTCCGGTTATGCAAGTAAAAAACCTGAATGTATATGCAAAGAATACACAGATTTTAAAAAACATCAACCTGATTATTCCTAAAAATAAAATCACTGTTTTACTTGGTCCTTCAGGTTGTGGTAAAACTACGCTACTAAAATCTATGAACAGGCTTACTGACTTGTACACCGAATTAAAAATTACCGGTTCAATAGAGGTAGATGGTGAAGATATTTTCAACAAAAAAAATGACATCACCCGCATTAGGCAAAAGATGGGCTTGGTTATGCAAAGACCCTTTCCATTACCCATGTCGATCTATGATAATATTGCTTACGGGCTGAAATTGAAAGGTGTAAAACAAAAGCATATAATAGCTGAAAAAGTAGAAAAGCATCTTAGAGAGGTTGCTTTGTGGGATGAAGTAAAGGACAGGCTTAAAACTTCTGCACAAAGACTATCAATAGGACAACAGCAAAGGCTTTGCCTGGCAAGAGGATTGGCAGTAGAACCTGAAATTATTTTAGCCGATGAGCCCACATCTGCCCTCGATCCTATTTCAAGCCGTGTTATTGAAGAAGAGTTTACTCAATTAAAAGACCAGTACACTATTATTTTAGTTACACATATTTTAAGACAAGCTAAAAGACTCGCCGACTATGTGGTTTTCATGTACTATGGAGAAATTGTTGAACATGGAGATGCTGATGAAGTATTAAACAATCCTAAAACAGAAATCCTAAAAGAATACCTGAGAGTAGGACACTAGTGTTTTAAGTAACCAAATTCCTCACAATGACAATATGCTTTCCAATGAAAAAAGTAGGAATAATAGGCGGAGGGTTTACTGGAACGATGACTGCCGTTCAGTTAATAAAACAAGCGGATTTACCTGTTGAAATAATAATAATAAATGAAGAAGGAAGCCTGAACAGAGGTGTTGCTTACAATCCTTATTCAAAGGAGCATTTGCTCAATGTTGTTACAGGCAAAATGGGTGCTTTTGCAGATCAGCCTAACCATTTTTTGAATTGGATTATGAACCGTCCCGACTTTTCTTCTTCGGATGAAAATATTGTTGCCAACGCTTTTATGCCAAGATATCTTTACGGAGAATACCTCGAAAAATTGTGGCAAGAGGCTTTGCAAATGGCAATTAGCAAGGATATAAAGGTGCAGGTTATAAACGATAAGGTTACTGATATTGACAAATACGAAAGTTGTATAACAGTATACTTTAAAAGTAAAAAAACGGTGACAGTTGATTATTGCGTCATTGCAACCGGTAATCAGGAACCTGCAAATGTTAAGATTCGCAACATGAGCTTTTATGAAAGTAGCAATTACTTTAAAAATCCATGGCTTAGTGATTGTGTGAATAATGTGAAAAAAATAAAATCAATCCTGATCATTGGTAATGGTCTTACAATGGTTGATACGGTTTTAGGTTTACTCGAAAACAATTATAAAGGAAAAATTTATTCTATTTCTCCCAATGGATTCAATATTCTTCCGCATCGTCATAATGGACTCAAGTATAACAAACTAGTAGAAGAGTTGCCCGACAAGGCTAGCTTGCTTGAAGTGTTTAGCCTTGTTCATAAGCACATAAAGAAGGTGAGAAAATTTGGTGTATCGGCAGAAGCCGTTATAGACTCTATCAGGCCTTATACACAACAAATATGGAAACGGTTTAGCATAGAGGAGAAAAAAACTTTTATGGCAAGGTTCAGACATTTATGGGGTGTGGCCCGTCATCGTATTCCATTGCACATTCACGATAAACTTCAAAAATTGAGAATAGAAGGGCGGCTAAAAATAATAGCAGGCAAACTGCTGGACATTGAGGAAGAAAGTGGAGTCGTTACTGTAGATTATTACAACAAGAAAAACGGGCACAAAGAAAACTTAAAGGTGTCAAGAGTCATTAATTGTTCGGGACCGGATAGCAATATTGAGAAGATGGATATGAATTTTCTTCAAAATTGCTTCTTTAAAAATATCATCACTCAGGATGAATTGAAGTTGGGTATTTTAGCAAATACCGAAACGTTTGAAATAATTAACAACAAGGGAGAACAGAGTAAAAACCTTTTTACTTTGGGGTCAAACCTTAGGGGTGAATTATGGGAAAGTACTGCTGTAAATGAACTAAGGTCTCAGGCCGGATCTTTAGCTGCCATCATTATTAAAAAGATAAGCATAGACTTAACCATAGGTAATGGAAAAACTAAAATCGTTACATTAATCGGGGGTTAAAAATTTCCTGTAAGGAAGTGTTTTGCATAAAACCGACAATTTCTATTGTTGGTTTTTTTTATTAAATGAAAGAAGAACCGGCACGAATAAACAAGCAATCATTAGAGGCCTTACCGGTTCCTCTTCACCTATAAACTTAAAAAAGATTTAATTTGTAAAACTAACGGTTGTTAGTTTTGTGGTGCAAAGATGAATAAATAAATTGGAAATCAAGCTTTTTAGAAAATATTATTATTTGGCCTCATTCAGGCCTCTTTATTTATAATAAAACAAAAAGCCACTCCTGAAAAGAAGCGGCTTTTATACCTTATTAACCCATCCAAAGTCAACTAAGCAAGTTGTGCTTCAGCTATTTTAGCCCTGATCTTAACTTCTAGTTCGTTAGCTAATTCAGGATTGTCTGCCAATAATTGTTTTACAGTATCACGGCCTTGGCCTAGTTTATTACCGTCATAACTAAACCAACTTCCACTTTTCTGAACAATGCCCATATCTACACCCATGTCTATAATCTCGCCAATTTTACTAATCCCTTCACCATATATAATATCAAACTCAGCCGACCTGAAGGGAGGTGCCACTTTATTCTTTACCACTTTCACTTTTACATGGTTGCCAATGGCTTCATCTCCATCTTTTATTTGCGCCTGTCTGCGGATATCCAACCGAACCGAAGCATAAAACTTGAGCGCATTACCACCGGTCGTTGTTTCTGGATTACCAAACATCACCCCAATCTTTTCGCGTAATTGGTTTATGAATATACAGACGGTATTTGTCTTATTAATGGTTGCAGTGAGCTTTCTTAAAGCCTGACTCATCAGCCTGGCATGCAAACCCATTTTACTGTCACCCATTTCACCTTCCAATTCACTTTTTGGCACAAGGGCTGCAACAGAATCTATTACAACTACATCCAATGCGCCGGATAAAATAAGGCGATCTGCAATTTCTAATGCTTGCTCACCGTAATCCGGCTGTGAAATAAGCAGGTTATCAACATCAACTCCTAGTTTTTTAGCATAAGCACTGTCAAATGCATGTTCTGCGTCAATGATGGCACACATCCCACCTTTCTTTTGAGCTTCAGCGATTACATGAATTGCAACGGTTGTTTTACCACTACTTTCAGGTCCATAAATTTCAACAATTCTTCCTTTTGGTAAACCACCAATGCCCAATGCTACATCAAGGCCGATAGAACCTGTAGAAATAACCTCGTGTGGTTCTTGCGACTTTTCATTCATCAGCATAACACTGCCCTTGCCATAATCTTTGTCAATTTTATCCATTGTAAGCTTCAGCGCTTTCAATTTGTCCGGGTTATTCATGTTGTATATATTTTATTCAAAATTAGATAATAGGTAAAAGTAGGGTAAATTAGTTTTCAACACTAATTTTTTTAGTATAAAAAAACTAATTATTTTACTATGCTGGCAGCTTTTGTTCTTCAATTAGTTGTTTAGCATCTAGAAAAGAGGTGCTCATTTGTAAAAAATATGCTGGAAGTTGATCAAGATTTTGACGGGTTTTGGCATGCTTTTCTATTTGAAGAGCCAAGTCCAACATTTTTTCCACCTTGACAATGGAAAGGGAAGATTTAGCAAAATGAGCGGCTTTATAAACCGCATCCCAATCACTAGCTTCTATTCCTTTTTGAATTTTTAAGAGTGTATCCGGCATATTGTCAATAAAAGTTTGCAACATAACTTTCATAAGTGGAGGGTCTTCACCTGCTACTTCGTATAAGATACTGATATCTACTGTAACTTGCTTATTGCCGAAAATATGAAGATTGGTTTGAGGGGAATCAAAGTTATTTGTCATGGCTTTATCAATGATTGAAATTAGTAAATCAATATCAAATACTCTAGAATTTTGCTCATTCATGTCCACGGACAAACCAACGATCTGCTTTTCTAATAGGTATCAATTGGTCGTTGTAAGTATAAAAATCTCAATTGGACATTCATTTTAGATAGGTTTCATTTCTTTAAACTTTCCCCCATTCTGGCATTTGTCTATCCACAATTACCCGATCTTGTTTTCCTGTTTTCAACTTTTTAACCGGATATGCCGTACTATTTATCATTTCGTTGATTGCTCCGGTTAATACTTTCAAATGCCTGACCACCAAGTGATTTGTTGGATCATAATCTTACAATAAAAAATGCTTTTACTTTAGATCACCAAACTCAAAAACCTTTGTTTTCCATTTGCACGTTCAGTGTTTATGTCTTCTGTAAAATAATTGCTTTGCTTTATTTCATTTTTGGTTTGAGTATAAGATAATTTTCTTTGACTTTATTTTAACCAAAACCATAATATCAATTCTGTTATTTTTGCCTGCTTTATCGCTAGCTGTATTTTTTTTCGACTATGTTGCAGCTACAAATTCTTAATTAAGAAA
>JANMZN010000515.1:0-25503 GCA_031383285.1 Segetibacter sp. | reverse complement strand
TCTGCTAATAGAGATTTTGCACATGGTATGTATCAATTCGTTTTCGCATCACCTATTAAAAAAAGCCATTATTATTTTGGAAAATTTATAGGGGCTACATCAATAGCTGTTATTCCTTTATTAGGTGTTTCATTGGGCAGTCTGATTGGGCCACTGATGCCTTGGGCACAGCCTGAAAGATATGGAGATGTAATCTGGAGTGGACACCTGCAAGGGTTATTGGCTTTTGGTATTCCCAATACCATCATTGCAGCTGTATTGTTGTATGTATTAGCCATTATCTTCAGAAGCAATATTGTATCATTTGTAGGTGCTATGTTGATCCTTGTTTTTTATATTGTTTCGTCTGGTTTTACACAAGACATTGAGAAGGAGTGGCTGGCAAATATTTTGGATCCATTTGGTTTTCGTCCGGAGAGTATCATTGCAAAATACATGACGGTAGATGAGAAGAATCTAAATGCAGTTCCATTAGCCGGAGGATTTCTGATGAACAGGTTGATTTGGCTCGGTATAAGTTTTGGAATTTTGGTTGGTTCCTATTTCAGATTTTCATTCAGCACCAAAAATAAAAAAGGGAAAAAGGAAAAGGCAGAAATTGAACAAATTACAAATACAGCAATTTCATTGAAAGAATATACAGCCAATACTGCCAATAAATTTTCATTTTCTGCTTTGTGGTTTCTGATCAAATTTGAAACAAAGGCCATTGTTAAAAATCCTACATTCATCATCATCGTTGTGATTGGGCTAATCAATCTGGTTACTTCACTTACAAGTTTTACTGGTAATTATGGTACCGATCAATATCCGGTAACGTATGAGGTGATTGATAGCATTAAAGGTTCATTTTATTTATTCCTGATAGCTATCATTACTTTTTATTCAGGCGTTCTGGTTTGGAAGGAGCGGGATGCAAAAATAAACGAGATACAGGATTCTACACCAATCAAAACGTCGCTTTTATTTGTCTCAAAAGTTGTGGCTATGATAGCTGCTATAGCACTCATCTTGTGTAGTACAATTCTAATTGGTATTGTTGCTCAGACTTTTTTGGGTTATCATCGTTATCAATTGGATGTTTATGCAAAATCACTTCTTATAATTGATTTACTTTCCTTTGCTTATTTGGTCATTATTGCATTGTTTTTTCACTACTTGATCAATAACAGGTATATAGCATATTTTGCTTTCATTGCATTCACTATTCTAAATGCATTTATTTGGAATGTTTTTAAAGTGAGTACCAATATGGTCAAGTTTGGCGCAACGCCTAATGTTACCTATTCTGATATGAATGGTTTTGGACCATTTGTATTGTCAACGGTTTGGTTCAATATTTATTGGTTTTTGTTTTCAATAATTGTTGGATTTATTATTCTTAGTTTTTATGTACGTGGTAAGGAAACGGGGTTTATGAACAGGTTCGGAAATGCAAGAAAATTATTGGCTAAAAACAAATGGGCAATTGGAATTTTTTCATTAATTTTTATAGGATGCAGCAGTTTTGTCTATTACAATACAAAGGTGTTGAATACGTATGATTCAGAGAAAGACTCAGAAAGTAAACAGGTAGCGTATGAGACGAAATATAAAAAGTATGAGCATTTGGTACAACCTCGGTTTTACAAATACAATTATACAATAGATGTCTTACCATATCAAAGAAGCATGAGTGCAAGCATCGAGGCTTGGGCAAAAAATTTATCAGATCAACCCATCAGCGAATTGCATTTTACAATGCCTCAGATTCCAGATTCTGTTCTTATAACCATTAAAGGAAGTACACTTAAATTGGATGATAGCAGATTAAACTATAGAATATATACGTTGGTTTCTCCATTGAAGCCTCAAGATTCAGTTTTAATTAAATTTGATGTTTCCAGACTAACAAAAGGTTTTGAAAACGAAGTAAGCTTTACGCAGCTTACACAAAACGGAACTTTTTTTAATAATAGTGATATAGTTCCCATTTTCGGTTACACATCTGGTTACGAAATTCAAGACAAGAACAAGCGTATCAAGTTGAAATTGTCTAAGCGCATTCGCATGGATAAGTTAGATGAAAACGATTTGAGAACCAGAGCCAATACTTATATCAGTCACGATGCTGATTGGGTAGAGGTGAATACAACAATCAGTACTGCACCGGATCAAATAGCAATAGCACCAGGTACTTTATTGAAATCCTGGACAGCAAATGGTAAAAAATATTTCAATTACAAACTAGATCAGCAATCGTTGGATTTTTACTCTTTTATTTCAGCGAAATACGAAGTGGCAACAAAAAAATGGAACGGTATTGACCTGGAAGTTTATTACATAAAAGAGCATGCTTACAATGTTCCAAACATGCTCAAGAGTATGCAAAAATCACTGGAATATTACACACAGAATTTTGGACAATATTATCATAAGCAGTGCAGGATTATTGAGTTTCCGAGGTATGCAGGCTTTGCCCAGGCTTTTCCCGGCACGATGCCTTATAGCGAAAGTATTGGTTTTATTTCAGACCTTAGAAATGTGACTAAAGATGATATTGACCAGGTTTTTTATGTAGTTGCTCATGAAATGGGTCACCAATATTGGGCGCATCAATTGTGTGGCGCAGATATGCAGGGTAGCGAATGGATGAGCGAAGGATTTGCCCAATATTCTGCATTGATGGTTTTGGAAAAAGAATATGGTAAGGAAAAGATGAAGAAGTTTCTCAAGTATGAAATGGATGGATACCTGCGTGGAAGAAGCTCAGAATTTGAAGCGGAGCGACCTTTGTTTAAAACAGAACACCAGGGTTATGTCCATTATCAGAAGGCAAGCGTAGCCATGTATTATCTGAAAGAAATGATTGGTGAAAGTAAGGTGAATGAGGGACTTCGTTCCTTGCTGGATTCGTTTGCGTATAAACAACCTCCTTATGCCACTTCACTATCTGCTATCAGGGCATTTAGAAAGGCTACACCCGATAGTTTGCAGTACCTTATTGATGATCTGTTTGAGAATATCACATTGTTCTCCAATAGAGTGGTTAAAACAACTTCAAAGAAAGTAGGTGCAGCATATGAAGTTACCGTTACTTGTACTTCAGAAAAATTCAGGGCAGATTCGTTGGGCAAAGAAAAATCTATCCCGATTGCTGATTATGTAGATTTTGGTTGTTTTGCTAAATCACCTAATAAACAGAATGTAGGTAAGCCCTTGTACTTGCAAAGATTGAAATTGACCAAGAAGGACAATGTTTTTATTTTTAAAGTAAAAGAAAAACCATATCAGGCTGGTATAGATCCCTATAGTTATTTGATAGATAGAATTCCGGATGACAATTTAAAAACGATTGAATTTGATGAGTAAAAACCGGTCTTAATTCAATCTGGAATTTACTTTGTCATTTATAAAAATAATAGCAGGGGTGTCATAAACTACCTGCTATTATTTTTTATTGGATACTACAATTTCATACTCAACCCTATTTTGTATGCCCGGTTATAGGCATCTAAGTTTTTGTTGGCATCTATTTTCGTTAGGCCATGATCGTAAGAGGCAATGATGTTCATTTTTTTATTTAACTGTACTCCTACACCACCAGTTAAGCTTGTTTCCCATCTGTTGAATTGTTGTGTGGCATCTAGTTGACTATTAATCACATTAAAGCCAAGTGCGCCTGTTGAAGTTTTTAAATTTGATTTAATAAGGTAGGATATTTGCGGCCCTGCAAAGAAATGCAAGCCACTTAAATTGGCATTCTATACTACGGGCATTTCAATGTACTGCAAATCTAAATCTGCAGTTGCATTAATGCCTAAGAATTCTGCTCCTTTTACATTGAGTGCCCCATTCAGTTGGTAACCTTTTTGTGCATAATTTAGGGAGGGCTCTAATGATACAGCATTAGAAATTGGAATGGTTGCATAGATCCCCCCATAGTAACTGGTCCGATTGGAACTTGTTATCATTCCATTGGTGAAATTAAGTAAGCCCTCAAGGCTTTTTGTTGCATCGCCTTTTATGGTTGATGAAACAACTCCTGCCTTAATGCCAAAGGAAGGATTCATTTGGGCAGAAACAAATCCGGATAATGTCAGGAAGCTTGTAAGTAAAAATGGTGTTTTCATAAAAGGTAGTTGAACGGGTTTTTAAACGCTCTTCGTTACTCAGAGGAATTATTGTGCCAAAGGATTAATACCTTATGCCAAAGTTTTTGTTAAAGCATGAGATGCTAATAGATATTTAAACAAGCACCATTTTTTAACTTTAATATTGTGTGCAGAAATACTTCCTGTAGCATTGCTGTCTTAGGTTATTATTGCATTGATATTAAAAAGAAAATAAACAATCATAGTTCCTGATTAAAAAATTAAAGTAGGAATCATTAGTTTCGGGCAAACTATTGCCATGACCTTTACAACTGCAAGTACAGATTTTCGAAAAAGCTTTTCCCAACATTTGCTATTGAAGATTTATTTATTGGTGTTTTTCATTTGTTGGGCAATAACTTTTGTCAATACCACAGATAAGGCCAATTGGTTTACAGAGAATACGCTTACAGCTATATTTGTGGCGTTGGTAATGATTTCTTACCGAAAGTTTAAATTCAGCGATTTCAGTTATACACTGTTTTTTGTTTACATTTTGTTGCATATTTATGGTGCAGAATATACCTATGCTGAAAATCCGTTTGGTTATTGGCTAAAAGATTTCTTTCAGATGGAACGCAATCCTTACGACAGGATAGTTCATTGCAGTTTTGGATTATTAATTACCTATCCGATGCGTGA
This sequence comes from Segetibacter sp., assembly GCA_031383285.1. Classification (GTDB taxonomy): domain Bacteria; phylum Bacteroidota; class Bacteroidia; order Chitinophagales; family Chitinophagaceae; genus Segetibacter. Next base: position 20,728 of record JANMZN010000515.1, on the reverse strand, counting down.
TTATTTCGCAAATCATTTTAAATGGCCCAATTGGGTTTGCTGGGTCTTGCCTATAGAAATTACATTGTCTTTTAGTGCTGTCTATGAATTAATTGAATGGTTGGTAGCAGACATTTTTTTTCCATCGGAAGGCATAGCTTATCTAGGAACACAAGGTGATATTTGGGATGCACAAAAAGATATGGGAATAGCATTTATAGGTGCTGTTACAGCCATGTTTGTCTTTAGTACATTAAAACGACTATTGAAAATGTCCGCTTCTTAATTTATTCTTTTTTGAAAATGGATTAGTTCAACTCGAAAATAGCCATAATTTTAATATTCAATACATTGTAATTTTTATTTTTTCAATGTTAGTCAGGCAACTCGATTTTTATTATTCAATTAGTAATTTGCTGTACCATTATTTATATTTTGTCTTTTGAATTGCTTTTCCTTAGCTTTATCATCGAAACCTTGTTCTACACCATATTGAAAAATACGTGCTAGTGGGTATGTAATGGGATTAGCATTTTACACAACTTTACATCAGGAATAATGGTCACCTTTTGAGGGCTGTTAAATTGGTTTCGTGAAGAGTTTAAACAAATTGAGCATGATCATAATCTGCTTTTTTTAATATATTTTTTATAATTTCAAATTTTTAATTAACCATAAAATCAAACAAAATGAAATCTAAATTTTTATTACTCAGCTTCGGATTATTAATTGTTAGTTACAGCTCTTTTGCCAAAATATGGCGTGTAAACAACAGCGCAGGTATTAGTGCAAATTTTACACAGTTGAGCACAGCCATTGCGTCCACATTGGTTGGCAATGGCGATACCATTTATGTAGAGGCTAGCTCGGCTGCCTATGATGATGTAAACGACATCAATAAATCGGTTGTGATTATCGGACCAGGATATTTTCTCAATAACTGGACAAATCCTGTTCAGTACAACCTTAGCCCGGCAAGGTTCGGTAATATATATGCCACTTCTGCAAACAGTGTGCGTATTATGGGTCTTACAATTACCAACCTTTACATAACAGGAAATAATTTCTCAGTCTCCAGGAGTAATATAGGAACCATTTACTTTTGGACTGCTGTTGTAAATAATATTAATATCACACAGAACTTTATTAATCAAATTTATAATTATTACTCGTATGCAGCAACGAATGTTAGAATAGCCAATAATATTTTTCAGTATGGCGTAAATATGGGTGCAGCCGATAATGGATTAATGGAATACAATTTATTCACCCTTGCTGGAGGTTATACCGTAAATTTTGGCGGCGGCGCTTTTAATTTTGAAAAAAATATCATTGTGTCGACTGCCGCAGCTATAGCTAATTCTGGAAATGTTTTATTTAAATATAACATGTCTGCTTCCAGCATTTTACCTTCAACCAATGGCAACCAGAACAATATAACCATGACAAACAATGCTGTTTTTGTTAATAATACATTAACTCCCCTTGATGATCAGTATTTCATGTTGAGTACAGGTTCACCTGCTAAGACTGCAGGACCCGGCAATACGCCTATTGGTGCTTATGCAGGAACAGCTCCTTACATTCCAAGTGGCATTCCACCAATTCCAACTATTTACGACATTACTATTCCTCAATCTACGCAAACTGGCAGCAGCGTTATAATTAAGTTTAGTTCAAAAAGCAATAATTAATTAACCTCCGTTATCCCCCTAATAAAGGGGTAATTAAAAACTTCTATTATGAAGAAAATATTCATATTGTTTACACTTATGTGTACACTATGGAAAGCGGAGGGGCAAAATACTGTAACGCAAGCCGAGTATTTTCTTGATACAGATCCTGGTAGGGGTAAAGCAACACCAATTACAATACCTACACCATCAACTAATATCAAGAATGTTCCTTTTACGGTTTCGTTGTCCAGTTTGTCTGATGGCTTTCACCGTGTATATATGAGAACGTATGACGGACGATGGAGTCATACCAGTAGTACAATTATCTACAAATTGCCTGCTTCCTCATCGTTGACAAAAATAACAAGTGCTGAATACTTTATTGATACTGATCCCGGTCATGGAAAGGGTAAATCAATAAACATTACTTCTAGTTTTGATGTAAGTGATGCTTCCTTCACGCTTCCTTTAACGAGTGTAGCAGAAGGGTTTCATAGACTTTATCTTCGTACAAGAAATGGAAATGGTACATGGAGCCATGCCAGCAGTTACTTGTTTTACAAAATGGTAGTGGGTGTGTCTGATACCACTATTGTGCAGGCAGAGTACTTTATAGACAATGACCCAGGACATGGAAAAGCTACGGCGATTACTATCACTCCTGCAAAAAACATAGCTAATGCCTCATTTAGCTTACCGCTATCCACTCTTAATGAAGGTTTTCACAGATTGTACATTCGTACAAGGAACGGTTTTAAAAGGTGGAGTTTAACAAACAGTCAATTGTTTTATAAGTATATTATTCCTCAAACGGATACTACGATTACGCAGGTAGAATACTTTGTTGACACTGACCCAGGATTTGGAAAAGCTACTCAAGTGAGTATTACTCCTGCAAAAAATCTTGTCAATAAAGAATTTACATTACCAATTAACAGCGTAAATACCGGTATTCACAGATTGTACATACGCAGTAAAAATGGTTTCAACAAATGGAGCCACGCTAATTCTGTTTTATTCTATAAATATGACCCACCTGCCGATACTGCACTTGCTCAGGTAGAATATTTTATAGATAATGATCCGGGTTTTGGAAAAGGTATTCAGGTAGTGATGAACCCTGCAGACAAATGGAGAGATTCTACCTTCCAAATGAACATTACAGGATTAACCAAAGGCACGCATACCTTTTATTTGCGGACAAGGTCAAACACAGGTAAATGGTCGCTAACCAATACAGACACTTTCCGCATTGGTATTGTACCAGCTGCCCCTGCAATTGTTATCTCTAAGTTCACCAAAAGAGGTATGTGTTCAGGTGAATCCTTCTTGTTGAGCTATCATAAAACGGGTACTTTTACTTCAGGTAATATTTTTAAAGCTCAACTAAGCGATAAAAACGGAAGTTTTGCTTCCCCTACAGAATTAGGAACATTAACTTCAACTGCTTCTGGTATTATCTCTTGCCAACTTCCTTCTCACATTGCTTCTGGAGTTAGTTACAGGATGAGAATTGTTAGTACTAGTCCAGTTGTAACAGGTTTGGTCAGCTTCGATTCTTTGGTTATCAATAACAGGCCTTTTGCTTCGGATATTACAGGGGATAGTAATGTTAATGTTAATTCCTCAAACTTGTATTCAGTTGCATCTGTTGGTGGTAGTACTTGGAAATGGTCAGGCGACAACGCAACAGTATCCCCAAGTCAAAATACTGCAAACTTTACATGGAGCCAAGTTGCTTCCGCAAGAAAGATTGTTGTTGTTGAGACCAGTAAATTTGGATGTGTGGGAGATGCTGGTTCCAGATTGATCAATGTATTTGCAGTATCTATCGATAGCGTGAAAATCGCCAACATTAATCCATGTCCTGCCAGCGCTTCTAACGTTACTGGAAAAGTATTAGGGGTTTATAACGGGTCGAACACTTTTACAGCCCAAATCAGCAGTTCAGCAGGTAGTTTTGCCAGTCCAATAAACATTGGAAGTATTTCTGCAAGTATGGTAACCACTGGAACTTTCATAACAATTCCAGTATTGTTACCTTATCCGATGCTAAATGGTTCTGGTTATAAAATTAGAATTGTATCAAGCAATCCTGTAATAACGTCGTCCATTAGCATTAATACAGTTAGCATATCCAGGCCCAATCTTGGAAGTGATAAAAAGGTTTTCAAGTGTCCTGGTTCGGCTTTCAACCTTACAACATTGTACAACCTCACCGGTCTAAATGTAAACTGGAATGGTATTCGTGCTGATAGTGTTGTTACACCGGGTAAGTATCGTATAATTGTTTCAAATACTCGTGGATGTAAGGACACCGCATATATTAATGTGGTGGACTATCCAAAACCAAAAATTGGAAATGATACAACGGTATTAGTCTGTTCAGGTGGTACTAGAAGTATTAGGGATGTGTACAACCTTACTGCTTTCCCTGTACAACAATGGAGTACTACAAACCCTGATACAGTTGGCGCAGGTGTTTATACTTTAATCGGTATTAATGCCAATGGTTGTAGCGATACAGCAGTAATTACTGTTAACAGTACTTGCCCTGTTCCTACAGCGCTAGGTAACACTGCACTTACAAGTACTACAGCTACTGTATTTTGGAGAAAACCTGCATGTTTTGGAGGATTTCAAATGCAATACAGAGCCAAAAATACGGTGCCATTTACAGCTGCCACAACAGTTGACTCATTTGTAAACATTACAGGTTTGTTATCAGGTACCGTTTATGAATGGCAAGTACAAACTGTTTGTACAACAAGTCCTTTGGATACGAGCGGTTATAGTGCATTGATTGAATTTACAACGCCATCAACGCTTGCTAAATCCGTAAGTTTACCTATTGCTAAATCTGTTGCAATTGAAAAATGGAAAGCTTCTGTTTATCCAAATCCTGCAAAAAGCAAAGCAGTATTACAGGTGAGTGGAATTTCCAATTATGCTGTTTCAATCAGTACTACAGAAGGTAAGGTACTTTGGCAAACAAACACTGTAAACAGAAGTGCACTTGTATTGCCTGTAGCTGGTTTTTCTTCTGGGATATACGTTGTAACAATCAAACATCTAACCGGGACAAAAAGTATTCAGTTAGTTGTAGAACATTAAAATTGATCTCTTTTGATTATCGAAAGCCGCCTTTAAGGCGGCTTTCGTCGTTTATTAAATTGTTAGTTTTAAAATTCTTTAAAAAATAAAACAGATATGACATGCTTCTATGTACATTAGCAGTTCATTGTAAATCTAACAAACGAAAACTATGAGCGTAATTTTTGATTTTTGGTGGTTGATTCTACTGATTTTTATTTTATTAAGTGGTTTGGTTACGGTAGCACAGGGCACAATTGGCGTTATCACGATGTTTGGTAAATATCGAAGAATTCTTCTTCCTGGACTCAGTTTTAAAATTCCACTGATTGAAGTGATTTATAAAAGAGTGAGCATCCAGAACCGGTCTGTGGAACTAGAGTTTCAGGCAGTAACTGTAGATCAGGCTAATGTGTACTTCAAATCAATGTTGTTGTACTCTGTGCAAAATGCAGATGAAGAAACGATTAAAAGGGTGGCATTTAAATTCATCAGCGACAAGGACTTAATGCAGGCTTTAATACGCACAGTTGAAGGTTCAATAAGGGCTTTTGTTGCCACTAAACGGCAAGCAGAAATTCTATTGCTCAGAAGAGAGATCGTTGAGTTTGTAAAGGAACAAATTGACCATTCTTTGGAAGATTGGGGATATCACCTTCAAGATCTTCAGATAAACGATATAACTTTCGATCAACAGATTATGGATAGTATGAGCAGGGTGGTAGCGAGCAACAATTTAAAGGCTGCTGCTGAAAACGAAGGTCAGGCATTGCTTATTACTAAGACCAAGGGGGCAGAAGCTGAAGGTAATGCTATTAAAATTGCAGCAGAAGCCGAAAGGGAAGCTGCTAGACTTCGCGGACAAGGTGTGGCACTTTTCCGCCAGGAAGTAGCCAAAGGTATGAGTCAAGCTGCTGAAGAAATGAAGCAAGCCAATCTAGACACAAATGTAATCCTGTTTAGCATGTGGACAGAAGCCATCAAAAACTTTGCTGAGTATGGCAAAGGAAACATGTTGTTCCTGGATGGCAGCCCGTCAGGAATGGAAAAGGCTATGCAACAAATAATGGGAATGGTAAAACAAAATACAGATAAGAAATAGTTTAAACGATCATTATTCTTATGCGAAAGAACTACTACCTGCAAAATAAGCCTGTTGTGATTCCAACAATGGAGGGTAAGCTAATTGAGGAGCATTTTGGCAAAAGTTCTACTCATCACCAGCACATGAGCATTGCACATATGGTGGCACCCCCGGGATGGAGTGAACCTGCTCAAAAACCAGACTTTGACGAATGGACGTTGGTCAGCAAAGGAAGGAAATGCGTTGAAATAGATGGTCATACGGTAATTGTTGAAGCCGGTCAAAGCATCATGGTAAATCAAGGGGCCAGGGTTCTTTATAGCAACCCGTTTGATGAGCCTTGTGAATACTGGAGCATTTGCGTTCCTGCCTTCTCAATAGACAATTTTCATCGGGAAGATTAACATTTGTGCAAAAATTTAACAACACTCCTCGCAGCTACCAATTAATAAAGCAGTTACTTTCGTTTTATTAGTCGTTTATCTTACTATTAAAAATGGTCTTAAACCCTTAAATACTTACTAAGCATGAGTTGGATATTGCTCCAGGTGAATACGCAAATAGCAGATACAGCTACAGCGGTCAATGCCGTAGTTGCGCAGCCCTTGCCTGAACAGATTTCTTTGTGGAGTCTCCTTGATAAAGGAGGATTCATCATGTATCCGCTTTATTTGCTGCTCGTATTGGCCATTTTCATCTTTTTTGAAAGGCTTTTAGCCATTCGGAAAGCAAGTAAAATTGAAGACAATTTCATGAGCATGATTCGTGATAACATTGTTACGGGCAATCTTACTTCGGCAAAAACACTTGCCAAAAACACAAACAATCCTGTTGCCAGAATTATTGATAAAGGATTGCAACGTATTGGTAAACCTATTGATGCCATTGAGAAAAGTATGGAAAGCGTAGGTAAATTAGAAATGTATAAAATGGAGAAAAACCTCAGTATTCTTTCTTTGATAGCAGGGATCGCTCCAATGTTTGGTTTCCTTGGAACCATTGTGGGGATGATTCAATTGTTTTATGGAATAGCTAGTACAGGTAATTTTACCTTGAATGATATTGCCGGTGGTATTTATGTAAAAATGATTACTTCAGGTACCGGTTTGATTATTGGGTTGCTTGCCTATATTGGTCACAATGTTTTGACAGCACAAATTGATAAAACAGCCAATAAGATGGAAGTGGCTAGTTCCGAGTTTATTGATGTGCTACAAGAACCAACCAGGTAAGACAATAGGTAAAAAAATATAAAAGTTGTTGTTTAGGCATTTGGAATAGTTGATTTATACCATGTAGATGAAATGTTGGATCATGCAAAATCTTAAGCTTCAACAAAAACAGATTTAATAGCAACTATCTGCTTGTAACGACAAACAAGTAACGAATAATAAGAAACGAACGACCAATAACGAAAAAAAGAAATTTTTATAAAGCAATGAACATTCGGAGTAAATTTAGAAGACATCCAGAAGTGCACACCGGTGCTTTGAATGATATTTTGTTTATCCTGTTGTTGTTTTTTCTAATTGTATCAACGTTAGCCAATCCAAATGTAATCAAGGTATCTAATCCTAAAGCAAAGAGTGATACAAAATCAAAGCAAACAGTAGTCATCACTGTAGATAAAGACCAAAACTTATTTTTGGGACAAAAGCCAATACCCTTTGATCAACTCGAGGAACAGTTAAAAGCTTTTCTAGCAAAAGAAACAGACAAGCCTTCTGTAGTTATTAATGGAGACAGCACTTCTCATCTTGGTACGGCTATAAAGGTTATGCAAATCATCAAAAAACTGGGGGCTACCCCGGTCATGGCAGTAAATAGTAATTAAAAATTATTAATAAAATTTTTTGTAATAGCTCCTATTCAATTGGAGCTATTTTCGTTTACCGATGTTGATTTCTAAATTTTGTTGACAATCAACATTATTAAAGATCACTTACAGCCACTAATCCTGCATTTGTTAGTCGGCAGATTGCGCCTGTTTATCCTTCTTATTTTATGGTAATAATGATTATAAATTTGGTAATGAATTAAAATTCTTTAACCGTGTTGTTGCCAAATAAGCTATAATAAAGTTGTTAAGCAATGACTAAAAAAACAATTGAGATGAACAAGATATTTACCCTTCTGATGATGTCATCTTTAATAATGAGCTCATTTACTGCAAATGCACAATGTAGCGCACCAGTTAATCTGTCTGCAAGCAACCATTTGTAGAAAATTGTATTGAGCATGGTTTTTCGGGCATTGATTATGAAGGACATATTTCGATTAGTTTTCAAACTGCTCAAAAGGAGTTGAAAATCATTATCACAGACAATGGAAAAGGGTTGGCTACAACAATTAAAGAACAAGGTTAGCATATTTCAAGGGCAAGCCAGATCATCAAAGACCGAATGTATTTATTGAACTTAAAATTAAAAACCAAAGCTTCGTTTGTTATAGAAAATAATATCGGGGAAAAGGGGGTTATTGTTATTATCATGCTGCCACTATTGCTTATGCAGAATGTAAATCGGAAATTAGCTGGTTAATTTGTTTATTTTTGAAAATAAATTTTTTGATAAAAAGTGAATTTAAAGCAGGATTCCAAATATGAAAGTTTTAATAGTAGATAATGAAATCCATCTTCGCAAAGGTCTAAAGTTGCTACTCGAAAACTATTGTCCAGAGGTCACAGACATAGCGGAGGCTAATGGTGTAAAGATCGGTTTGGATGCAATCAGCACATTTAATCCTGATGTTTTATTATTGGATGTTGAGATGGATGACGGTACAGGCTTTGATTTGATGAAGCAAATACAAGAACCGGAGTTTCAATTGATATTTGTTACAGCACATAATAAATATGCTATTGATGCTTTTCAATTTAGCGCTATTGACTATTTGCTTAAACCTGTAGATCCGGATGCATTACAGAAAAGCATTCATAAAGCTGCCGTTAGGATGCGTACAAACGATCTTCGTAGTCAAGTGCAGGTACTCATGCAACAATTAAATGGTATTCGAGCAAAAGACAGAAAAATTGTATTAAAAGATTTAGAAAATACATGGTTCGTAAAAGTGAGCGATATATTGTATTGCGAAGCTGAAGGAACATATACCCGTTTCTTTTTACAAAATGACAACCCGATATTGGTCTCTAAAAATTTAAAGGAATATGAAGAAATACTCGAACCATTAGGATTTTTAAGAACCCACCATTCCTTTCTTGCCAATCCCGATAAAATAAAGTCCTACGACAAAACCGATGGCGGTGCCTTAATCTTCGAGAATGGATTATCTGTACCTGTCAGCCAGCGAAAAAAAGATTTTATTTTGCATATGCTGGAGAAAAAACAGCGATAAAATTAAATGAAGCTTACAAAGTAAACCTTGCTATTTGGTAGCTAAAATGTTGAGCGTAAGGATGAGGTTGTCAGATAAAATAAAGCTGCTTCCTCCTACGCCAAAATCACGGCGATTAATTTGAATTTGGCCATTAAATACATAACCGTTTGTTTTTGCAACAGTAGAAAATGGAATAGCAACAACTTTGCTCTTGCCTTTTATGGTAAAGGAACCGGTGACAAGATAGCCTGAGTTTGTCTTTTCGATGATAGAAGATACAAATGATATTTTTGGGTATTTAGCTACATCAAAATAACTCTCTTTTTTCAAATGCCCATCCCTTGATCCATTGCCAGTATTTACGGTTGAGGCATCAACTGTTACATTAAAAGAAGAAGTCTTTAAATTCTCTGGATTAAAGACAACAGTACCTTTTAAATGATGAAAAGACCCATCTACACCTATTCCGAAATTTTTAATAACAAATTTTACTTTCGATGCCGAATCAACAGGAAAATAAGTTTGTGAAGTTGCAACATTAGCAAAAAGGGATAATATTGAACAACTGAGGATGTGTAATAGTTTCATACTTTTTTAAGGTTAATTGTTATTTATTTCTTGAACGGTGCATAAACAATGCCAAACATAACCATTGGTGATTTCAGCCTGAAACGATCGTTACGTTCAGTAGTGCCGGGTATTGGTTGAATTTTGGTATCCGTTGTATATTCAGTAAATAGGAACTCATATCCAGCTTTTATTTTCAGGTTCTTTGTTGCCCAATAGCTTATGTACCATTCTGAATTTAATGATCCTACATCGCTGTCGCTAATTAACAATAGATTAAATGACGTAGGCTTAGCCGAAACTGTATTGTTATTGTAAGATGCATTTTGTTTACTTCCGAAAGTAAATCCAACAGCATCAATATTTACGCCTAACTCCAAACGGTTTTTCCAATAAGGCAAAGTGTAGTTCAAATAAATTCCTGCATTTATAAAATTGGTCTGAACCTTTCCTAAAGCAATAGTGTCAATGTTTGCGATGATGTTTTCCGAGAATAGTGCAGCAAGGCTACTTTTGCCACTTGTGTATTTAGCAGGAGCTGTTGTAAAGTTTTGATCCGATCCGAAAAAATTGGTTAATCTCAATCCATATCCAACTTTAAATCGCTTGTTTTTTCCAATACCATAAACATGCGTCCATGCTAACGAATTGGCGAAGCTGGAGGCTCCCACGTTGGCTGTTAAGCTAAAAGCATTGCCTTCTTTGTTACTTAATTTTTGCGCCAATGTTAAGTTGGATGTTAGCAATACGATGCTGAAAAAGAAAAAACTAACTAATTTCATTATTGAATTTTTAAATGGATTGTGTTCTAAATAATTTGGTAAAATAAATACTGCTTGATAAGCAAAATAAAACTTTTATCAAGCAGCATTTACTCAAAGCTAGATGATTAATTTAGCATAGCACTTCCAAAGTTTACTTCAGCTGTTTCGCAATAGAAAACAACAAATGAGTATCCCGTAGCTAATCCAGCTGAAGCAAGTTGAATATATTGTTCACCAGCCTTATTTACAAATCCTAAAGCCTTTACATTGCCTGGTGTAGTTCCACCATTACGTTGGTTTTTTATTTCTTGATTTGTTTTTGCAAAGTAGACAGCGACTGTTCCTGTAGCAAATCCTGTTGTAAAGTTTGCATCCAATTTCAAAAATTGATTGCCCTTCGAGTCCTGAATGATTGACAAATTACCACTTGTTGGTGGTGTGCCGGGAGCATTTTGTTGTGCTATATTACCAGTTTTCAAAACCGAAGTTGTTCCGATAGGTTGGTTAGAAAATTCGGTAACAGTTTCAGTTTTCTTGCACGAATAAATTGTCATGGATGCGATAGCCATAACCGCCATAAAGATGTTTTTGATCGTTTTCATTGTTTGATTTTTTATTGGTTTAATTAATATAAAAATATTTAACTGCTCATTTAGAGTTTAATTGACAAGCCTGATGAAATTGAAAGAAACCCAATAGGAGCAATATTTACAACAGGAACGAAATTTGCATTTGATTGTATAAATATTGCCACTCTATTTTCTTTTCCGAGTTTATATTTCAATCCTAATGAAGGTGAAATATTGCCATAAAATTTATCTCTGATTTGTTTGGCGATTAAACCTCCTCCCAAGTCAAGCGTTGTTTTATCTTGATATTTTGTAATTCCTATGCCAATACTCAAATAGGGCAACATTCTTTTGTTGGTAAAATAAAAGGTTGATAACAAATCGAGCGATTTATAAGAAATATTGATCAATTTATTTGGTTGAAAATTTTGATAGGATAGCTCTGTTCCAATAGATAAATTTGGTAGAATATATTTCTCCCCTGAAAGCGCAAATCCTTTTCCAAGGGTTTGCCCGTTTAAATTTTCATCCCATCTATTCGCAAAAGAAATTCCTCCTTTTATAACTATTTGAGCGCATAGTCTAAATGGTATTATTAAGCAAGCGGTTAGAATTATTCGCTTTATCCGATGTTTAAATGATGGAACAGTATTTATAAAATTGATTATTTTCATTTTAATATTATTTTTTAGGCAATGCGTTGCCCGTTCAATTTCATTTATTGAAAAAAGGCCTGAATGATGATAAAAGAATAAATTATTTATTAAAATGGAGTATCCCAATTCTTACCCCAATTGTAGTTACAGGCAATGAACCTATACCTACTCCTTTAATCGGTATTTGTACATAGGGCTCTACTCTAAAATTTAATTGCTTGCCTATGTTATGTTGGTATCCTAAGCTTAAATTTATGTTTGATGTACTATAAAATGTTGCATCTTTATAAGTACTATTTACCTCCACTTTCTGTCCATTTACGATGGCTTGATATTGATTGCTTTCTTTAGTTAGAAGATAAGATGATAAACCAACTTTTCCGAAAATGGTATTTGATTTTTTTGATAAATTATATTTTATTACTAATGGAAGTTCAATAATCGTGCAGCTTCCGTTTAAACTATTTACAATCATATCTGAAGGCATAATACCTGGTTTTGGAGTAAAATACTTTCCTTCGCTAAAGTATTTTTTTTGAGAAAGAACAAGGCCTGACTCTATTGCTATTTGATGATTTAATTGTAGCCCAAGTGCAAAACCAAAGTTATAGCTTGGTTTTTTCATTGGCTGATTCTTAACCTCATTTAGTTCAACTCCTGCAGTCAAACCATAATAAACTGAGAGGTTATTTTTCTTATTTAACTGAATATTTTTTTTGAGCGCTTCCTTTTCAGCAGTTGCTATTGTTTTAGATTGTATTGGCTTTATTTCAATGGGTTGATCATGGGTGGTTTCACTTGCGAAAAATTGATCCTTGTTGTTGAGCGTTGTCTTTTCTGTTGTTTTGAGATAATCTTCAATGTTCAAGTTTATCGCATTCATTTTTTTTCTTTTTATATCCATACCATCAAATGAAATTTCATTTTTTGTTGGTTGTATATATTCTATGCTAGCCTTCATTTTTTCCAGATTATTTTGAACTACTTGATTTTTATTTTTAAGACGATTTATTTTTTTACTTTCTTTTTCTTCACTTATTATTTGAGCACTTTTATTAAATGTGTTGCTCAATGTCTTATTTGATGTGTTACTCAATTTGGTAACAAATCCATTGCTCGAAGTATTGTTCAGTGTATTATTTATTTGTTTTGAATTGGCACTTTTGGAAGCGGGATAAAATTTATTATTATCAGATTTTTTTGAATTCAATTGATGGATGAAAATTGAGCCACCCGCAATTGCCATAATCATCAGAAGAGACCATAGCAGAATTGGAAAGCGGTTATTTGTTTGAATATTTGTAGGCATTTCAACAAACGGTAACACTTTATCAAAGTTTCCGGTTGAAGTTTTTAACGGGTATTCTTCAGCGGCTTTTTGAAACAATTCATCCATATGGTTATCTATATTTGACATAAAGTTTCTTCTTCGTTTTTCTTAATATTTTGTTGCAGTAACAAGCGAGCCCGTGACAAATTTGACTTTGATGTACCGATGGGAATTTTAAGGATATCTGCTATTTCCAAATGATTAAATCCATCAATAACATACAGGTTAAAAACTGATCTGTATTGTGGTGGTAGTTCTTTAACAAGCAAAATCAAGTCTTTATATAAAATCATTTGTTCTGCATTTTCACTAGCATCCGGAATATCCCAAACATGATCTGGAATTCCTCCTATTTCAGGAGTCATTTTTCCTTTTCTTAATTCATCAATAGCCGTATTTATCATAATGCGCTTTATGTAAGCCATTAACATTCGTTCATCATCTCTGTCATGATCAGTTTTGTAAAAGTCAATTTTATTAAAGAACTTGATAAAACTGTCATTTACTACATCTACAGCTTTGTCATACCTATATATGTACCTGAAAACAATCTTTAAAGCATACCCATAATATCTTTCATACAGAATTTTCTGAAATTTAGGATCCCTTTTTATGCAACCTGCCAATATGTTTTTAATGTTATCCAAACGGATCTATTGGGTTTTTTTATTTTTTTTATTTAATTTCTGCGACCCTATATGACCTACCAAACGATTAATAAATACGATGGTTTTGATTGTTGGGTTGCAATGTTTGATTTTTCTTTTAAATTTACTTATTTCCTTTAATTAAATTATAAAATGATTCTAAAAATAAAGACACAACTCATAATCAGGTTAGACTAAAACAGGATAGAATAAAGTAATCATCTCAATTGGAATTGCATATTCAAGTGAACGATGTATTTTAGAACATTAATTTTTACACAATTCTTTGTTATTGTAAAATAGCATACCCAAATAGGACAGAGAATGATTTGCACCAAATTAACACCCGATTGTTAGAGGTATAGTTAAAACTAGGGTCTAGTTCATATAAAAAATTGCCGTTTACAGCTTTTAATAGGCCCAATTCAATATAGGGGGTGCCTGTATTATTAGGTGAAACCCATGTTCTTAGATCGGGTCCATTATCTGTTTTAAAATTTTCAAAAACAAGGAACAGTTTATTTGCGGAGTCCTTAATTATTTTTACTGTTCCTGACGTATTGTGGGCACTACTAACAAAACTACCACTTGCCAATGTTGTAGCCGTTGCAGGTGCGGGATCGTTTTTGGTTACGGGTGTATTGTTTTCTTTTTTACAAGACACTAACAACATTTGCAATAAGATAATTATGCCTACAGCTCTTTTCATACTATTTGATTTGAAAGTTAAATAACTCAAGGGTAACAAATTATTAAGGGTTTGCTTAAATAGTACGTTCTACCAAAAGAAAGGGTTGCAATCTTTTAAGATCTTTTTAAAATAGGTCCAAAAATTTGTTTGAAATAGTGCTAGACCTTTAATACAATAATTGTTCTTTCATTGCGCATTCATCTTATTTTTCTACTAAATAACTACCCCATTTAGCAATGCTTCTAAGGATGGGAAGTAACTCCTTTCCCTTGGGTGTAAGGCTATATTCTACCCTTGGTGGGGTTTCTGCAAAAGCAATTCTTTCAACTATTTTATCATTTACCAATTCGTTGAGTTGGGTTGTTAAAACTTTTCGAGAAATACCGGGGATAATGGCATCCAATTGTCCGAATCGCTTTTTAGATTTTTCCAGATTGTAGATAATTAATGGTTTCCACTTGCCGCCAATAATGGTTAGCGACATCGAGAGTGGGCATTTGCAATTGGGTGAATTCATAGGGTTTGTTATTTTTTGGTAACTACTTTTTTTGATGAAATGAAATCAAAAGTAACAAAAAGTAACCATTATTAGTAACTTTGTGTAACAAAAATAAATAAAAATTATAAAAATGGAAAAAAAAGTTGTTTTTATTACAGGAACCAATAGTGGATTTGGTTATTTGACGGCTAAAAGCTGTGCCGCAAAAGGATATACCGTTTACGCAAGTATGAGGGATGTAAATGGAAGAAATGCAGAAAGGGCAAAAGAACTTTCAGCTATCAATAACATCACCGTGGTTGATTTGGATGTAACAAATGCAGGAAGCATTGATAAGGCTATTTCATCTATTATTGAAAAGGAGGGTAGATTAGATGTAGTGGTAAACAACGCCGGATATTTTGGAGGTGGGCTTGCAGAAGCTTACAATCTCGATGATTTCGAAAAGATGTTTGATGTAAATGTAAAAGGAACATGGCGTGTAGTAAAAGCTAGCTTACCGCAGATGAGGAAACAGGGGGATGGCTTAATCATAAATACCAGCAGCGGATTAGGTCGTTTTTCTGCACCGTTTATGACTGTTTACAATAGTACAAAATTTGCTGTAGAAGGATTAACAGAAGGCTTGCATTATGAAGTCAGGCCTTTGGGTGTTGATGTTGTTTTGATTCAGCCCGGAGCATTTCCTACCGAAATTTTTGGCAAATCTACCTATGGTTCTGATCACAGTATCCTTGAAGGGTATGGTGATTTAGCAAAAGTGCCTGAGCAAATTGGTGCAGGAATGGGCCAAATGTTTGAAGCAATGAAACCCGATCCGCAAATGATTCCTGACGCAATTATTAACCTGATTGAAATGCCAAAAGGCAAGAGGCCATTAAGAACAGTTGTAGATGGTATGACAGGATCAATTGTTGAAAAAGCGAATAATGAAGTAAGTAAAGGGTATGTTGAATTTTTAACTGCCTTTGGAATGAAGGAGATGGTCAATTAGTTAATTGATTGAGTAGAAAGCAAGGACCAACGCTTAACTTGTGTTGGTCTTTTTTTGCTATAACAACAAAAAAAAGAGCCTCATTACTGAAGCTCCTTCTTGTTGGTATTGGTTGTATGGTTATAAAACCAGCATTGAATCTCCATAGCTGAAGAAGCGATACTTGTCTTTGATAGCTTTCTGATAGGCTTCATTTGCAAGATCATAACCTGCAAAAGCACTTGTCATAATCAACAAGCTTGTCTTTGGTAGATGAAAATTGGTAACCAAAGAATCCGCAACATTGAATGTGTAAGGTGGATGGATAAATGTATTGGTCCATCCCTCGCTTGGCTTTAATAGTTTTTGTGCTGTAAAACTTGTTTCAAGACCACGCATGGTAGTGGTTCCTATAGAACAGATGCGGTGCCCTGTTTCTTTAGCTTTGTTCACTATTCTGCAGGCAAACTCATCTATATTGTAGTATTCAGCATCCATCTTGTGTTTGCTAAGGTCTTCTACTTCTATTGGTCTGAAGGTACCTAAACCTGTATGCAATGTAATTTCGGCAAAACGAATGCCTTTTATTTCGCAACGCTTAATCAATTCTTTGCTGAAGTGCATACCCGCCGTTGGGGCAGCTACGGCACCTTCATACTTTGCATATACCGTTTGGTATCGCTCACGATCTTCTTCATCCGGTTTGCGTTTGATGTATTTTGGCAAAGGTGTTTCTCCCAGGGCTTCCAATTGCTTCTTAAAAGACTCTTCTGAATCTTCCCATAAAAAGCGGATGGTACGACCACGGCTTGTGGTATTGTCTATCACTTCTGCTACCAATTCATCATGGTCACCGAAATAGAGTTTGTTGCCTACACGTATCTTTCTTGCGGGATCAACAATTACATCCCAAAGGCGGTTTGCTTTGTTCAATTCTCTTAGCAGAAAAACTTCAATTTTAGCACCTGTTTTTTCTTTGCGGCCATACATGCGTGCAGGAAAAACCTTGGTGTTGTTTACAACAAAAACATCCTTGTCATCAAAATAATCCAGGATGTCGCGGAAAAATTTATTTTCCATTTGTCCGGTTTTGCGGTGAACCACCATCATCCGGCTGTCTTCGCGTTTTTTTGTAGGATTTTGGGCAATCAGGTTGAGTGGAAGGTCGAACTTAAATTGTGATAATTTCATTGTTTGATGAGCGTTTATTTAATCTAAAAAGATAAATACAGACAACGCCATAATAGATAGATTCCATCCTAAGAATGGAGACTTTGTCATGTTACGGCATGATCTAAAGGCGGCAAAGGTACGGTAAAAATATCTTTTGGGAGAAATTTTAATCAGTATGTGGTTTATGTGTCATGAAATTGCAATGTGTTTTTTTTGTCTGCGTTGAATCCCCTGAAAGTGACCCTGCGCTTTTTACGAAATATGCTATTTGATATAAATTTTAGCCATTATATCTTCACTTTTTTAGTTGTTTCTTTGCATCCCCTAGCCAAATGAGTATAGAACTAAACCCTATTTTACTTGAATAAGCGCATGATACTTCACTGCAAGTTGATGGATCTGCACAAAATTTTCCTTTAAAGTGGAGTGTTGGCAATGTTTAAAATTCGTTTTTAAGCATAGTATGTATTACCTCCTTTAACTGCTGCAAATCATTTTCAATGATCATCCAAACTGCGGGTAGTTTGATATTGAAATATTCGTGAGCAATCATATTCCTGAAAGACCGCACTTTGTACCATGGATAATCATATTTATCCAATTTTTTGCTTTCAACATAATTGATGGCTTCTCCAATAATGATAAACTGTAGCATAACCGCATCGTGTAGCATATCATTTTCACAAAATGTTTCCTGGTTTTCATGCATTGTAAATCTTTCAATATCCGCTATGGCCTGTTGAATATGTAGCAAACGCTGATGGCTTTCAATATGACTATCTCTCATAAATCAGTTGTAGGTCAGGTTTTACATGCTCAAATATGTAAGGTTTAAAGCTATCAATAAAACTCACATCTACTTTTCTATTAATACTATTTTCCAGTTGATGTTGTACTTCTGCCAAATCGAAATAAGTAAATGCAGCATTCGTTTGTAGCGCAATATCCACATCACTTTTGGGTCCATCATCCCCCCTTGAAAATGATCCATAAATCCATGCTTTATCAATTTGTGGAAATTTTTTTATTTGATCATTTAATGCCTTTATCAAATCTTTTCTATCAATTTTCTTAAAGGTATTATATGCTATTTGTTCCTCTGCAACCTGCATTGCTCTCAATGCTAAATCTTCTTCACCAACTTCGTTTATAATTTTTTGGCTCAAATATAGAACCGTCAATTCATCTTCATCGTGCTTATACATCTTAGCTAGTTTCTGTACAACTTCTTTAGAAAGTGGTCTCTCACCTCGTTCCATTTTACTAAGAATAGATACATCAATATCCAGCAAAGCCGCTACTTTTCGTAGTGGCATCTTGTTTTCTTCTCTCAATTTTCGGAGTTTATCTCCAATTATTTCTTTGGACATATTATCTGTGGACAAATTTTGTCAAAAGTAGGAATAGGTTTTGGGAGTTGCACTATTTAAATGCTGTAAATATGCTTTGACCATCTAAGAAAAAAAGACCGAATGAATTGACACGGTCTTTGAATTAGAGAATTAACTATAATTGCCTACTTATTGTTTCCAAATTTTTTTGTCCGCTTTGGATTTCCTGAAAGGAACCCTGCGCTGTTAACGAATGATGCTAATCTCAGCCAATTTGTATTCATTCTATCTTTTCTAAAGCCGGGGTCTTTGGCTGGCTGCGTTCAGTTTGTCTGGAATGCTCCAAGCTGCGTTACTTGCTGCGTTTCTTTTGTATGGGATGCTCCAAGCAGCGTTACTTGCTGCGTTTCGTTTGTCTGGAATGCTCCAAGCAGTGTTACTTGTTGCGTTCCTTGTTCTCCCTAAGTGTTCGCTATAAAGAACGGAATGTTGTTCAATGCATGCCTTGAACGTAAGATAAATGCCAGTACAAACGGGACTGTCTTTGCAAAAATTATCCAGCCATTAAGGATGACATGCTTCTCAGCATTAGTAAAGGCTTGTTTTTATTATCTTGTAATGACTAATTGATAGAACAATGTTTTAGGGTTACTCTATTTCGGATCAGGTGTCTTTTTCAAAGACAGCAGTTCGGAGAACTACATTTATCTTTGCTTCGAGTTGCCCTTCGGAACACCTCGAAGAACGGGGGTAAATCCAGAAATTTAATCAGATTTTAATAGTTAAATTGCAAATCTTTTTAAGAATAAATATATTTTTATAAAAATATTTGGAACAATAGGTTCTTTGACCAAATATTCAATTCATTTTAATGTTCTTGTATTAGGACTATCATTATAAAGGTCGCAAAAACTAACTTCTACTATGAATAAAATGTTTGAGACGATAAGATACTTGCTCCTTTTTTTAATAGTACCATTTACATTAATAGAATGGAGATTATTTGGAAGCGGAAATTTATTTTGTTCCTTTTCATATATCCTAATTTCATGCCTTTTAGTTCTTTTTGTTTTCATTCCAATAAATACTAAAACAACTAATAAGATTCTCAGGTTAAACATACTATCTATTGCTTTCTTAGTTGGATTGGTCATTTACTTATGTAGCTATAGTTTATACACTTTTGGTCTTACTACTTTTAATCATTTACATTATTATTGGATTGCCACGGGACTACTGATTTATACACTTTTCTATTTGTTTTGTAATGAACCCTCGGTCTTTAGTTTTTTAAGAAAATTGATTGTAACTGTAGCTTGCTGTGAAGGATTGATATGTATTGCCCAGAAAATTGATTTAATGCCAACAACGAACTCACTGTTTCACGTTTCAGGTTCTTGTAGCAACCCAAATGTTACCGCAATGTTTTTAGCTCTATCTGCGCCTCTCTTATTTATCGGTTTAGATAATAGATGGAAGAAGTTATTGCATATTTTCTTGCTATCTTTGATAGTTGTATCAGTTATTTTATTAAAGAGCCGAACGGGATTGGTTGGAGTAATAGTTTGTTGTGCAGTATTTACAACAGTCAAATACAGCTTGTATAACAAAATCATAGGCTTGCGTCCGAGTTACCGAATTGCAATTTGTGTCGCAAGTATATCCTTGTTGGCAGTATGTGGGTGGACACTTTTGAATTTTGAAAAGGAATCCTCCTACGGGCGAATGTTTATCTGGAAAATATCGGCACTTTCTATAGCTAAAAAGCCGATCTTTGGAGCAGGTTTGTCTATGTTCCAACATGATTATAATTTGGAGCAGGCGGCATACATAAAGTCGAATAACCTAAGTCAACATGAAATTCAGAATGCAGCTTTTGTGAATATGCCCTATAATGACTATTTGTCCATCCTTTTTGAAGGAGGCGTGGTTGGGCTGCTGCTTTATTTAGGTTTTATCCTTGCTTTACTGGTGCGGACTAAATATTTCGTAACGAGTAATGAGGGTTTATCCTGTATGTGCGGAATACTTGCATTTCTGACAATGGGCGTTGTCAACTTTTCTCTTACTGCAGTACCTGCACTTCTGGTATTTTCAATTTACGTAGCGTACATTTTAGCAACTCAAGCAAAGACGAGAAGTAAGCGAGGATTATTTTCATTTGTCCCTAGGATAGGATACCCAAAACTCCTCTATTCCGTGCTACCAGCAACTATAGCTTTAACCCAGATTGCAGCTAACCGGACTGTAATAGCCGTTGTTGTTGGGTTTCATCTTTTTTTGTTTCCAATTTGTGTACTACAGATTTTCTTTTGGTGAACGGCTGGTGCTTCAATTTTAAGATGTTGTAGATGTTGGTG
>JANMZN010000499.1:0-13976 GCA_031383285.1 Segetibacter sp. | reverse complement strand
GTAATTCCTTTGCATTTCGCTCCATATGTAGATATCACAGGATAATTTGGTGAACCAGCCACAAAGCTTACATTATCTGTTTGAGTGGGAACTTTTTTAAGGACCCAATTGTCTTTATTGTTCCAATTTTTTGAAACACTTCCGTTCCATTCAATAGGGGGTAATTGGGTCGTGTAAGTGTAAACGGTATCATTAATGCCGAGTGCAAAATAAAGAGACCCGTTAGAAACCTTAATGTTATCTACATTGTCTGCCGGGTTAGCCGCGATAACCTTTAGACTGCTTGCGGTATGTCCCGTTTCATATAAATTTACAGCTGCATTTCCATTTGCAATAAAATAAAGCTTATCATGATAAACAACAAGATTTCTTGGAACTGAATTGCCGGCACCAGGGGCTAAATCAGCAAATAATTGAGAGCCTGCAGTAGTACCGTCGCTAACCCAAAGTTCTTGACCAATATTTGCTACAATGGCCGAGAAGTAAATTTTGTCTCCAAATTTTACAAAGTTATTTGGTACCTGGCTAAACAAACCTTTCACTATCTGCGTGCCGCCTGAAGATCCGTCTGTTACCCATAGATTTGATACAACGCCACCCCCCGGGTTAGGTATGCTAGAAGAAAAATAAAGTTTTCCATTTAGCTCAGTAAAATTTGTGCATTGACCATTTTGTATAACTTTTTGAGTGCCGGTAGCCGTGCCATCTGATGCCCATAATCCGAACCCGTTTATGTTGTTTTCCTGTGCAGTGAAATATACTTTATTATTGTAGGCTACCAAATCTAAAACAACGCCAGTATTAGTACCAGGGAAAATATCCTTAACCATCTGTGTAACGCCTGTGGTTCCATCAGTTACCCACAATTCATGTCCATGGATGGCATCAGCTGCAATAAAATATAATTTACCGTTGTTCACTACGCCCAACTTACCACGCTGTAGAAATAAAATATTTATTGATGATTGAATATTGATGGTTCCGTTTGCCGTGCCATCACTTGCCCATAATGAGCCAGCTCCCAAAGCATCAACGGCATAAAAGTAAACCTTGTTGTTAAAGTTTATAAAACCCGTTGGGGCTGAACCTGCAGGCCCTGTAACGATATCTTTCACCATCGTTGTGCCATTGGAAGTACCGTCGCTTATCCACAACTCGGATCCAAGTCCATTTGGAGAACCTCCATCGCTTGCGTTAAAAAGAAATTGATTATTGAGTACCCCCAAAAATTTATTTGATACACTGTTACCTGTTGGATTAATGTCCTTCAATAAAGTTGTTCCGGCATCGGTACCATCCGTTATCCACCACTCAAATCCGTGGACTCCATCGATGGCAGAAAATATGGTTTTGGACTTAAACGGCGTAAATCCTCCAGCGAACGAACGCCCTGTGGGATTGACTTTTTTAACCAGTTTAAGAACCTGCCCATAATTGTTGCCAACTATCAGAAAAAAAAATACGATGCTGATAATAAATTTTGCTGCTGAAATTTTTAGTCTCATGTGTTTGGTTTTGATTGTGAAATAAATTGGTGTTCTTGTAAACTGATTTTTAAACAGATAGTCTGACAATAAAGTGTTTATCAGTCTATTTGCAATTTATGTTTTTCTCCTGACCTCCCAAATTTTTTTAAATTTTTTCAAAAAAAATCGTTTATGATGCCAATAAATATTTGGTTTTTATTTTCGGTTTGGGTGACCTAGCTTGGTTTTTTTGCCCTTGCTTGTTTAAGCAAAAAAAGTAATTAGGCAGCGCAGGATTTTCTTCAACTGCAAACACGTACCCGCTTGCTTTCTATTGGACTAGGAATTGTAGTGAATATTATCAAGATTTCTTCACGGCTACCAAATTAGAATGCCCGCTTGGTCAATTGGACGAGAAAGCACTTGCTAAAGCTTGACGAATATAAGGACATTATCGTTTCCAGTCTTGAGAAAAGAATTGTTGTGAGTGGGTTTGCGATTATCCCACCGTCATTCATCAGATTGCTTTGATACAAAGGCTAGTGATAACTGCTCATTTTTGACCCACTATAATGGGTGGATTTGCAGGTGAAGAACCTGCGAAATTCACTCAAATGATTACTGAAGAGAACAAGAATTTACAATTAAAATTCTCAACCTAGAAAGTTATTTGTTCGTTAGCAATTCCATTGCTTTCAAACGCATTCTATAGGCATTCATTGCCATTTTGCCCAACTTGGTTACTAGCGTATAATTAGCTACTATACCTACCGGAGCACCAATTACAGGTATCAACTGCGCCATTTTAGCAAGGTCAATATAATCCCTGTATTCCTGCTGAAAAGTGCGCCAGTCAAATTGATGAATGTCATCAGGCAATTGAGCGCTGAACAGCTTCCAATCTTTAATCCTCAAATACACTTCAGTTCTTTTTTCCTGACTAGAGTATGCCAATTGGAAAATTGATAATAAGTACACCCTTTCTCTGTAGTCTGTCATGTCAAACCCATATGTTGAGCCTATTTCAAAAAGCAACTTAATTTTAATGGCCATAAACAATGGAAAATCTGCTAAGCCCATTAGGATACCGCCCGCCCCGGTTATACCGCCTTCAACTGCAGCTGTCTTTTTATAGAATTTTATTTTTTCCAGAATGACTGCTTCCCGCAATTGAAGGTTTCCTTCGGCTTGGTTTTTTGAAGTTGTTAGTTCCGATCCAAAAAGTACCGCCCGAAACATTTGTTTGATGGTGGATGTGATGATAGCGTGTGCTTTCTCAGGTATTAGACTATTTATCTTATCCTGCCACTTTTTGGATAAACGGTTTAACCATGAAGGTTTCTTCATCATTTGGCTTTGCCAAGCCCTTAATTCTCTGCTCACTTTTAATTCGTACCAATCCATATTTGTAAAGGTAAGGTCATGTTCCACTCAATAGTGCCAAATCAAAATAAGTTTTCAAATATCGCACATCATACATCCTACATCATCCATTGATTTAAGTTTTTAACCAACCTGTAATACTCATTCTTTTTTTATGGGTAATCAAAACCTCATGAGCCAATTCGTTGCTTTTAAAAAAGACAGTCTTACCCGACGTAGGTAAAACAACTTGTTCAGTATTGGCCTGATAAATTTTTAGTTCTCCACCGTCTTTTTCTTGCCAGTTTTCATTGAGGTATATGATCATAGAATACTTCCTACTGTCGCTATTTTGAAATTGATCAATATGCCGCTTATAAAAACTGTCTTTTTTATATTGTGTGTAATGAAATTCCTATCCCGTAATTCCGGTATAACAAGTTTCGTTTAAATGCTTTATAAAGTCATCAATAAGGTCCAGAAATTTATTTTCATAAACGTTTTCATGTTTACGATCAAGTCAGTAAATGAGATCACTCCTGAACAATTTATTATGATCTACTTCTACATTTCCCGTGCCGGCAGCTTTTAGCTTGTTGTTTGCTAATAGATTATTGAAATTATCTTTAAGTTTTATTGATAGCGATGCATTGATGAAATCATCTGCTATACCTACGTTATTTTCTATAAAACTGTCTATGAGGTTGTTGAATATTTTTAGCAATGAGTGTTTTAAACAAGCTGAAGTAAGACGGGGAAGGTAATGCTACTTATATCAATTGTCTGTGCTTAATTCTGTTGACCTTTTTTTATTGGTAACAATTATAAAGGATTGTCTTATTGGAAACAATAAGGTGTTCGGCTTTTACTTTGGCAGTACCCATTATTTGGCTATGTGCATTTATTTTTTATTTTCTTTGGGCGAAAGATAAATATTATAGTCTGTATTGACGATTCCTTCTTTTATCCCAATACAACGAGCCATGGTGATGATTTGGCCTCTATGAAAGCTTCCGTGGTTAATGATGTGAACAATGTATTCATACCTGCTTAAATCATTTTTTGCCCATTCGGTATCTAAATGCAAAATGGTTTCAAGATCTTCTTCTGAAAAAGAAGAGAAACTAACTTTCATTTTCTCAGAAACGATTAAGAGTTCTTCCAGGATATTTTCTACATCATTTTCTCTCACATTCCAATTGAGTTGCGACGTATCTTGATTGGTAATAAATGCTAACCAATACGTTTGTGTACGTAAAATGTGTTGTAATGTATAATCCATAGAAGCAAAACTGGATGGCGTTTTTTGATATAAAAGCACTCTATCAATCCCTTTTAACCACCTTACTATTTCATTGTTTGCCCAATCATTGAAAGCTGAATAATTTGCGATAAACTTATTTAAACTCATTGTTGAAATATTTAGTGATAAGGTTTTTGTTAACGCTAAGTTTTTACTTCATTTTTCCAAACTGCTTTAAAAGCTCTTTGGTACCAAAGGATCTGTAATGATTACGTAATCACCCAACTCTTTGAAGTTAGACCAATCTATATTTGGAAAGGCTTCGTCTGCACCTGCAGAAATGATGAGTGATTTTACTTTTGGGCTATATTTTTTTAGTTGCGTTACGATGGCAAAACCTTCATCGCTATGAAACCTTCCGTTTACTTGCATTACCTTTTTGCCCTTGTTTTTCTTTAAATAAGTGGAAATGGAATAAGCCATTGTTGCATCCCACAAAGATTGACTTACAATTAAATTGACTGCACCCATTGGCATTGTTGGCAATGATTTTTTTGAAGTATCTGTTTGTATTGCCGGGCCATGACCAGTCAACTGCATAAGTTTTTCATAATATTTCCCGGTTGCCGTGTCGTATGGCAATGGCGCAAAGAAATTTTTCGATTCTGTTGATAATTTGGCTAATGCTTCCTGACCTTTTCTTCCTGCAAGATTAGTGTACCTTCCTGCTGCATTTGCACAAATGACAGCGAGATTATTTGATTTAGCTAGTTCAACCATTGGTCTGTAATCCTTATAATTATTCCATGCCCGGGCATCTTTAATAAAATTCTTTTCCCTTATTCCTCCTGTGAGATATTCATTCATTACAGTTTGTACATCTCTATCAAACATTTCTAGTGAAATGGAAAGTGTGCTTCCAAATTTCTTAAAAAGCAATTCAAATATTTTGCTTTCCAGATAATGAGTTACAGAGTCGTTGTGCTCTTCTCCATAGAAAAGTACATCGTAGTTTTTCATAGCTTCTACTATGCTATCTATCGTTACTTCCTTGTTGGTTTTTGTTGAATAAATTTTGTAATTTTTTTCTGTGATTTGTGCAGATGATTGAATGATAAAAAAGGCAGACAATAATGTTATTAATGTCTTTGAGAATTGGAGTTTAAATTTGTTATGTTTCATATTATTTACAATAATAGCATTTTAGTTATTCACTATTCAAATGAAAATATTGAAGAATCATTTACAAAAGCTGTTTGAAGCGTTCTATAATAATTTCGACATTTGCCCAACTTCAAATATATAGTATTAGTGTGTGATTTTTAGTGCTAAATATTTCTGGTTTTGAGTTCGATTTTATTGGCGTTTTGTGAATAGTGAATTTGTGGATTATATCTGATGATTTTAATGGTTAATTTTAGTTTTTAAGCTATTTATTAGAATACCATTTTTTCTTAAGCCAGAAAGCAACATTGACCAACAGGATTAATGCAGGCACTTCTACTAAAGGACCAATTACACCTGCAAAAGCTTGTCCGCTATTGATGCCAAAGATGCCGATGGCTACTGCAATGGCTAATTCAAAATTATTGCCTGTAGCAGTAAATGCGATAGCTGTATTTTTAGAATAATCAGCACCCATTTTTTTGCCAATAAAGAAACTAACGAAAAACATGATGATAAAGTAAATGACTAATGGAAGTGCAATCTTCAATACATCGAAAGGTATTTGAACAATCAGTTTTCCTTTTAGGCTGAACATTAAGACAATCGTAAATAGCAATGCTATCAATGTTATTGGCGAAATGGTCGGAATGTATTTTTTGTTGAACCAATCTAAGCCTTTCCACTTTATTAGCAGAAAACGACTTACGATACCTGCAAAAAAAGGAATACCTAAATAGATTAAAACGCTTTCTGCAATTTGACCAATAGTAATGTTTATTTCCATGCTTTTAACACCAAAGTAAGGTGGTAAAACAGTTATAAATAACCATGCGTACACACTATAAAATAGTATTTGAAAAATACTATTGAGTGCAACCAAACCTGCTGCATATTCTCTGTTTCCTTCGGCTAATTCGTTCCAAATAATTACCATGGCAATACATCTTGCAATGCCTATCAGAATTAAACCCATCATGTATTCAGGCTGGTTATGAAAGAACAGGATAGCCAATAAAAACATGAGTGTGGGTCCAATTATCCAATTTAGCAGCAGCGAAACACTCAATATTTTGATGTTCTTAAATACTTCTCCCATTTTTTCATACCGCACCTTTGCCAATGGTGGATACATCATCAAAATTAATCCCACTGCTAATGGAATATTGGTAGTACCGCTAGAAAATGAATTGATAAACAGTGTGGAATTGGGTAATAGATAGCCAATGCCAACGCCTATCAACATTGCTGTAAAAATCCAAAGCGTTAAATAACGATCAAGGAAACTTAATTTTTTTCTTTGTACCGGATTGCAATTTGTTGCATTCATAATTTGCTATGTTGATTTTCTCTTAGTCAATTCCAATCTTACTACTTCGCCTTTCAAGTGAAATATTATCACGCCATAGGTTTCCCATTTTCCCGATTTTTTCCCGATAACCGACCATCCTGAAACCATTTTTTTCGTGTATGTAAATACTAGCTTTATTCTCTGGAAATATGCCAGATTGTAAGGTCCAATAGCCAACTTCCTCACTCTGGTGAACCAATTCTTTTAATAACAAAGTGCCTATATTTTTTCCTCTTGCGTTCGCGGCAACGTACACACTAACTTCTGCAACTCCGGCGTACACGCACCTGCTTGAAACGGATGTAAGTGCAGCCCAACCCAATACTTCGTCTTTTTCTGTGGCTATAATTCTGCAAGTTTTTATATGGGCATTGTCCCACTCTTGCCAATTTGGGGCATTAGTTTGAAAAGTTGCGTTGCCTGTGGCAATTCCTTCTTCATAAATTGTTTTTACTGCTTCCCAATGTTGAGGGAGCATTGGAATCATTTCTATCATATTATACTCCTTTTCTTAACATATCAGCAAATTCATTTGGCAAAGGGCTTTTTTCAACTGCTTTTGCGGCTGATTCTATATCGTAATTAAATCGGATAAATTCTACTTTGATGCTGTCCTTGACCAATTTAGAACTGTTTTCGTTAATGGTAAGTATTACATAGCCGCCTTGTGGGTTGTTGTCTTTGGGTTTGCCAACTGAACCAATATTTATAGCATGGCGAAAATGGGTTTGTTCGTCAACGCCTGAATTTAAAATGCGGTGGTAAGGTTTGTGAGTATGTCCACAACAAAGGATATCGGCATCAGCATCTTCCATAATGCGAAGCATACTTTTTTCTTCACGGTCTTCAAAAAGATATTCGTTTATTTTTCGTGGGCTGCCATGGACTAAAAGTAAATTCAATTTGTCTTCGTTGAGTTGAAACTCCACTTTGATATGTGCAGGAAGTGTACGTAAATATTTTCTTTCTTCATCTTTCATTATTGAGTTGGTGAAAGCGATAGAAATTTTGCCATTGTCTTTTTCATGGTCTGTTTTGTAGGCGCAACCACATTCGTTGCTCATTCGCCCAATCCCAAAATCGTAGTTGCCAGCAATAGTTGGAATTTTACGGGTTTTAATTTCGTTGACTACTTCGTTAGCCCAAATGTTGTAGCCGACCAAATCGCCTAAGCAATAAATAGCATCAGGGTTTCGGCTTTCCATATCTTTAAAGAATGCTTGCAATGCTGGAAGGTTCGCATGGATGTCGCTGAATAGTGCAATGTTCATAATGGTTATTTAGTTGTGGGTGGTTTAGTGATCAGTAGTCAGTCAGTGGTCAGTAAGTCAGTAAGTCAGTGGTCAGTTATCAGTTGAAAGTAATCAGTAGGTCAGTAGGTCAGTAGTCAGTTTGTTTACTATCTCCTGTCCCCTGTCCATTGTTCACGGTTCACTTTTTACTGTCCACTTCTCACTGTTTACTGTTCCCTGTTCACTTGATAGTTAATGATTTTATTAGTCCGGTGATGATTTTTGATATTTCGGTAATAATGGCAATTAACTCCTGCGACTTTTCTTTTGACAAATAGTTCAGGCGTGCTGCCAAGTACAGCATTGATTTTACTTCGCTACAAGAGCCTAATGACATAAACAAAAATCTCCTAAAATCAGCATTTGAAATTCTGTCAAAGCCTTCAGCAATATTATTTGAAACCGATACCGATGCCCTGCATATTTGGTTTCTAAAATCCCAATCCTTGTTGTCTTTAAAGCAACTGTAGATTTCAACTGCTAAATCTTGCGCTTTCTGCCATGCGATGATGTCTTCAAATCTTAATATTTGCATCAATTTTTATTTTGTGTTATTAGTAGACAGTAGTCAGTAATCAGTAGCCAGGTAGCAGTTGTCACTTTGCACTGTTCACTATTTACTGTCGACCTTTTACTTTTTACTTTCCACTTTCCACTGTCCACTGACCACTATTCACTGTTCACTGTCCACTTTTTCCCTGCCTTAGCAACAGCCGCCGCCTGGTGTGCAGCAATTTTGACTTGCTGTTTGTAATTCCTGCATTTGTAGTTTTTGTTTTGCTGGTGGAATGCCACAAGCATCGCTTGCCAAACAAGCTGTTTGTTTTGGAACAAGTTCAAAATCTTTTCCGTTGAAATGCAAACCGTATTTACCGATGGTGTCTGATTGATATTCCACTTCGATCTCTAAATCACCAATGCCTAATTTGGTTTCAGATAAGGCAATGATTTTAGATAATTTTTGGGGTTTTAAACGATGTTCAAAGTCGTTGGCATCCCAAAGTTGAAAGTTTACCACTTTTTCTAAGCGCTCTACACCGCCACAATCAATAAAGTGTTTGGTAATCAATCCAACTTCTGTAACGTGAAAATGTTCTGGCACAAACGCACCTGTTAGCAGTTTAAAATTTACTGATTCAGCTGTTTCAAGATGTTTTTTAATTTCTGATAATTTCATTTTTTTATTTTTAAGCTGGTCTGTTTATTCAGTGGTCCGTTTTTTTTAGTGGTCAGTTGTCAGTGGTCAGTTGTCAGTGGTGAGTTTGTTCACTGTCTACTGTCTACTGTTCACTGTCTACTATTCACTGTCGACTATTCACTGTTCACTGTCTACTATTCACTGTTCACTGTCTACTGTTCACTATCTACTTTCCTCTGTCTACTGTTCACTGTCTTCTTACCTTAACAACAATTACTTTTTTTCTTTTCTAATTTGGTTGTGATGTTTCCGAAATAAGTTTTTAGTTTGTTTAATGCCTTTTCATCAATACAGTAGCAAATGGTGTTTCCTTCGATATCGCCTTTTATTAGTCCCGCGTTTTTCAATTCTTTTAGATGTTGCGAAACTGTGGGCTGTGCTAATGGCAATTCGTTTACGATATCGCCACAAATACAAGTGTCAACCTTTAGCAAATATTCTAGGATGGCAATACGTGCTGGATGCCCTAATGCTTTTGAAAGGGTTGCAATTTCGTTTTGTTTGTCTGTGAAATGTTCCGTTTTAGTGGCACCCATATCAGTAGTTTAATATTGCAATATTACGATAAACTTTAGTCATTAAAATATTTTTTTTGAGACGCAATACCCTTTTTATTTTTTTTGAGTTGAAGGTTAAACGCTTATTTCATTTATACTAGAAGGGAAATGTAAGGCTCAAATTTATCTTTGTAGTTTCGACAGTTTTTTAAAATTAAGATTCAAAACCTCAAATTGTTGAGCAGCATTGGGGAATGAATAATGCCACCATTCTGTCGGTAGTGCAATAAACCCATTTTGTTCCATTACTGCTTTTAATATTCTTCTATTCTCGAGGATTTCCTTGCTTAAGTCAGAAAAATCATGATGCGCTTTTTCTGTAAAATCGTCAAATTCTGTAGGCATTGGTAGAGGTTCGCCATTTGCTATTTTGACCAAACTTACATCAACAGCGGCACCTCTATTGTGGTTGCTTCCTTTAGCCGGATTAGCCGCATATCGTTCATCATGCACTATTTCCCACATCTTTTTGGTAACAGACCATGGTCGATAAGCATCAAAAAATGTTAAAGATAGCCCTAGCGAAGCAAGCTGTTTCTGTACTTTTTGAAGGGCTAAAACGACTTTTAATCTAGCATAAGCTATTGGATGGCGGTACAAAATTTTGTTCGTAAAGTTATCCGTTGTAGCGTACTTCCACTCTGTAAATAAAGGCGTTATGTATTTAGATATTGCTACCATTCTTTTTAATGTATCTATTTTTACACTTGTTTTATAATCGTTTAATGTAGAAATTACAGAGACTTTATTTTCTTTATTTTTCGTGTTAATTTCTTGCGTTAATGCACATTGTGAAGAACTTATAACAATTAGTAAGCTC
Organism: Segetibacter sp.; assembly: GCA_031383285.1. Lineage (GTDB taxonomy): Bacteria > Bacteroidota > Bacteroidia > Chitinophagales > Chitinophagaceae > Segetibacter. The sequence continues at coordinate 3,523 of JANMZN010000499.1, read as the reverse complement.
AATAAAACCATCTTTTTACTATTTTCGCGCCACATTCTAGCAAAGGTCACCATTATTTTTTCACTTAAAATCAACCTGGCAAAAATGAAAAAGTTTTTCATATTATTTTTATTAATCCCAATCTTCGGTTTGGCTCAAGAAAGTTCATCGAATAATGGGGGTAAAAAATTAAACGGTATAGCAACTTATTATGCAAAGCGTTTCGAAGGGCTGCGTACAGCAACCGGAGAGATTTTTAAGCATAGCAACCTTACCGCGGCTAGCAATAATTTTAAATTGAATACCTGGGTAAAAGTAACCAACCTGATTAATAATAAATCAGTAATAGTTAGAATAAACGATCGGATGCATCCTCGGATGGCGAAGATGGGTAGAGTAGTGGATTTGACAAAAACAGCAGTTGCTTTACTTGGTGGTTTTGACGGAATGGCTAAAGTAAAAGTTGAAGAAATTTTCCTTGACGCAAAAGGTGCAGAAATAGATTAATGGAAATATTTTTCAAGAAAATAGGTTTGCCAGTGCTATTTATAGTTGCTGGCATTTTTATGTCAACAGTTGTAGCTGCGCAGACAGATACAACAAAAGTTAAGGTAGTAATAGACTCGGCTAAAGACAAAGACAGAGATGGAATCATCGATAGTCTTGACAAATGCCCTGATGAAAAAGGGGTGGTAGAATACGATGGTTGTCCGATGCCCGATAGCGACAACGATGGAATGGCTGATGACCTTGACAGTTGTCCAACAATCGCAGGCCTTATAAAATATCGCGGTTGCCCTACACCTGATTCTGATAAAGACCGAATAAATGACGAGGATGACAAATGTCCCTATGAAGCGGGAGTTGCACGTTACCAAGGTTGCCCTGTAGGAGATTTGGACAAAGATGGCGTAAATGATGATGACGATAAATGCATAGACATTCCCGGTACAATTGAAAATAATGGATGCCCAGCCGAACCTATAAAAGGGAAGAAGATTAAAAAGAAAAGTAAAGAGTAAATCTTTTACTTTAATCGTCAACCTAACATCAATATTATTTTGACCAAGTTTTAATTGAAAACTATCAACTCATTTTGATCTATTGGCATCTAGCCGACTTACACCTTCGATTTTTTCTTCTACTTCAGCTTTACTACTTAGTACAAACGATGGACAAATCGTGCTTGCTTCATTTACACGTATTGTTACTACTCCCGATAAGCAGCCTTTGCTATCTTTTACCATTCCACTAAATAAGCCGGCCATTAATCCCGTAAATTTCCGAACGCTTTGAAATGTCCCATTGTTTAGGTTGTAGGAATAGGGAGGTATCCCTCCTGAAGCTTTTATCGTAATGGTGCCATCGGCAGCTCCTTTGCATGTGGCATTGGTTCTTGACAATAATGCTTTTAGTGTATCGGCTTTTGGTACTATTAATTGTGCTATGGAGGAGGTACATAGGTTGGCATCTAAGACCTGCATCGTATAATTGCCCACACTTAATTTACTGAAGGTGTTCCCTGTTTTGGTTAATGAGTTATTCATGATGTATTTATATGGCGCAGTCCCTCCCAATGCCTTTACCTGAATAGCGCCATCTGTCCCCCCATTGCAAGTGCTAACATTGGTAATATTGTAAGAAGCAGTTAGCAAAGTGGGGCTAGTGATATTAACTGTATTACAAACTCCAATATACCCAATGGCATCTTTTACCGATGCTGTATAAATTCCACCAGGTACATTAAAAACATTGGAAGTCTGAAAAGCGACTCCATCAAGGCTATACAGATAGCTGCCAAATCCTCCTGTTGTAGATATAGTCAAAGTGGATGTCTCACCTGCACAGCGAATGTTGGTTGCAGATGCAGTAGCAATGATAGCAGAAGGAGAAAAGCAATTGATTTTAGAGTTCGCACTCAGGTATCTATCCCTCGCCGGGTTTGACCCACTGCTTATAATAGCCGGTACTCCAATAGAAGGCCAGCTATTTAATATATTCCAATAATAGGGAGTCTGCTGCAGGTAATAACTTTTATCACCCAATGAAAGCGTGCCTGTTGGGTTAATTGTACCTCTTACATTGTTACCAAATGCAAACTGACCGCTGCCAATAGAATAATTACCTTTTAAAAAACCGGAATTTGTAATCTCATTGCCAACAAAATTTTGCTTATCCGTTGTTGAAGAAGATACAGATACGCCGTATAAATCAAGCCTGTTTCTAAAGAAAGTATTGTAAGGACCAGAAGAACCATAAGTACTGCTGATGACCAGATTTTGAGCTATGTTTCCCTCAAATAAATTGGCGAAAGCATAATGGCCATGCAGCAGCATGTCACCACCTGCATCACCAGGAAATTCTGTTCGGGTAGGCTCAATAGAATAATTATAGCCAAAAACATTTCCATTGGCACCCTGCTTTGCTACCATAGCATGTCTTAGTTTTCTGAAAATGTTGTTCTCTATTTTGCAATCGCTGGAATGCGTAATTAGAAAAACACCATATCCAGAAGAACCATCACCACTGTAACCAAATGCATCATGTAAATAACAACCAGCAATAGAAATGTGTGAAGAAAACGAGATTAGTACATGTGCTGCCTGGCTTTTCTCACTCTCTACTCCGGTAACCCAACTATTGGTACAATAAGAAAAATAAATATTGGCACCATAGATGGTAGTCGGGGCATCTATTCTCGATATTTTCAGACATTCTATACCTACATTTTCTTTGGGCGTTATGTTCCGGATTTCCGGATTTAATGGAGCTTCAAAATCAATATGAAGACCGGCATCTATTGTCAATTGATTACCATTGATGGCGATAATTTTTACAAATTGTCCTACTATATAATTTGCAATCGTAACGGTATACCACGACCCATTGCTTTCTCTAATTTCTGCGTAGCCGCCTACAGAAAATTTAGTTGGATCAGTTACCGTTAGCGTGGTTGACCCTTTTGTAATTCCACTTATAATGGGTGTATAAGTGCTTGTTTGCTGTGCTAGTGCAGCGGCAACTATGCAGTGTGCACCGTTGGATAGGCTAAAGTAAAGAATGCTGCTTTCTCCAGACCCACGAAGAACCACATTGGATGGTAATTCAATTGTTGATTTAATCAGGTATTTGCCTGAAGGAAAGTAAACAACCCTTAGGCCTGAAGCTGAATTTATGGCATTCATAACTGCGCCATAGTCGTCATTTAGGCTATCTCCCAACGCACCAAAGTCTTTTACATTTATAATGGTGGTTGGTTTGGGAATGGGTCCTTCGGTTCCAGCTTTGCTCCAATCAATAGTAAGCGATGCAGGAATTACCTGAGCTTGCAAAGAGGAAAAACTTAACACAGTCAATGCAAAAAATACAACAAACTTCATAAATGATGGGTTATAGTTGGCTCTATCAAATGTATTGAAATTTAGTAAACGAAGTTACTGTTGCAAATTATTTATATAACCTGGTGTATCTTTATTGCTACTATTATGGCAAGAATAAAAGTCGATTTACACTACATCTTTAACAACAGCAAAGCGATTGATCA
>JANMZN010000492.1:0-4968 GCA_031383285.1 Segetibacter sp. | reverse complement strand
GGGTTCATTTCTCGTTTAATTGAATTACCGCAATGGAAGAAAATATCTGACAAAACAGAATGATTTGGTTATAGTTATTACAGAGCCACTTTCTTAATCATCAAATATTAAAAATCTCTTTCTAAAAAACTTATCTTATACTTAACTTTGTATCACTAAATAATAATCAAAATGTCACAAGACTTTCTCCCGCTAAACGGAACTGATCACATCGAATTTTATGTAGGCAATGCAAAGCAGGCTGCGCATTTTTATATGAGCGCATTTGGTTTTCAGGCTATTGCTTATGCCGGACCCGAAACCGGAATAAAAGACAAATCAAGCTATGTGGTTCGTCAAAATAAACTCACATTTGTTTTGACTACACCTATACGCGGCGGCAATGAAATAGCAGATCACATCTATAAACATGGGGATGGTGTAAAACATATAGCACTTATGGTGGATGATGCTACGGATGCCCATATGCAAACTACCCAACGTGGTGCACAGAACTATATTTCTCCAACCCAACTCAAAGATGATAATGGCGAAGTTGTTATGAGCGGTATCCATCTGTATGGCGATACCTGCCACCTCTTTATCGAAAGAAAAAATTACAAAGGTGTATTCATGCCGGGCTTTCGTGCTTGGAGCAATCCACATTTTGTTCCTACTGATACGGGGCTATTATATGTTGACCATTGTGTAGGCAATGTTGGCTGGAACCAAATGAATAAATGGGTCAGCTTTTATGAGCAGGTAATGGGCTTTAAGAATATCCTTTCGTTTGATGATGAAGATATTTCTACTGAATATTCTGCATTGATGAGTAAGGTAATGAGCAATGGCAATGGATTTGTAAAATTTCCGATAAACGAACCGGCAGAAGGAAAGAAAAAATCGCAGGTAGAAGAATACCTGGAGTTTTACGATGGTGAAGGTGTACAACACGTAGCTATGGCCACCAATGACATTGTAAAAACCGTAAAAGATTTGATGAGCCGTGGAGTAGATTTTTTAAAAGTTCCTAACTCCTACTACGATGATCTGCTTGACCGCGTAGGTCATATAGATGAAGACCTGGAACCTCTAAAAGAACTAGGCATTTTAGTAGATAGAGACAATGAAGGATATTTACTTCAGCTATTCTCAAAACCGGTGGAAGACAGGCCAACCTTGTTCTTTGAAATCATTCAGCGTAAAGGTGCAAAAAGCTTTGGTAAAGGAAACTTTAAAGCCTTGTTTGAAGCCATTGAAAGAGAACAAGAAGCAAGGGGAAATTTGTAGCCCCCTTAATTCCCCAAGGGGGAAATTTGAAACGAATTTCATATAACATACATCATAAAATCATATATCATATATATTAAAAATGCCATACTATTATAAACTCGGGGATATTCCTCACAAACGACATACTCAGTTCAGAAGACCAGATGGTGAACTGTATTCAGAGCAATTGTTTTCTACAGAGGGATTTTCAAATGATTATTCCATTCTGTACCATATTAATCCACCTACACAGATTATAAAAACAGAGAAACCTGTAAATGTAGCTCCGGAAATAGCAGAAGAAAAAATGCTTAAACACCGGAGCCTGGAAGGTTTTAAGATTAAACCAGCAAAAGATTATTTAGAAAGCCGCGTTCCAATTTTAGTAAATAATGACGTGCATATAGTTCTTGCTGCGCCACAAATGAGCGTAACCGATTACTACTATAAAAATGCCGATGCCGATGAAATGATTTTCATTCACGAAGGTACTGGTATTTTGAAAACCATGTACGGTGTACTGAGCTTTAGCTATGGAGACTATCTTGTTATTCCTCGCGGCACTATTTACCAAATTCATTTTAATGATGAAAACAATCGGCTGTTCATTTGCGAATCATTTAGCCCCATTCGTTTTCCAAAAAGGTATATGAGTAAATATGGTCAATTACTTGAACATTCTCCTTTTTGTGAAAGAGATATTCGTCCACCTTCTAATCTACAAACGCACAATGAAAAAGGCGATTTTTTAGTTCGTACAAAAAAGAAAGGTGTGTTGTACAATATCCATTATGCCGGTCACCCCTTTGACGTAGTTGGGTGGGATGGCTGTTGTTATCCTTATGCTTTTTCTATTCACGATTTTGAACCCATAACAGGGCGGGTACACCAACCGCCACCGGTACACCAAACTTTTGAAGCCAATAACTATGTAGTTTGTTCTTTTGTTCCCAGGCTGTACGATTATCATCCATTATCAATTCCCGCTCCCTACAACCACAGCAACATAGACAGTGACGAATTGCTGTACTACGTTGATGGAGATTTTATGAGCAGAAAAAACGTAACCCGAGGCATGTTGACCTTGCATCCAGCAGGTATTCCACACGGACCACATCCTGGAACAGTGAAGAAAAGCATAGGTGCAAAAGAAACAAAAGAACTAGCAGTAATGGTAGATACTTTTCATCCATTGATGCTGACTAAGCAGGCAATAGAAATAGAAAATGAAGGCTATACCGAAAGTTGGATAGAATAAACCTTATACAAAACCATATCTACAATTTTACTGATATTGAGAGATGAGTAATAAAATGTAAATCTCACTTCACTTCTCCTTTCTCCTTTGGAGAAGGGTTGGGGATGAGGTCTAAAAATAAAAAAATGAAATTAGTTTCCTACTTAAAAAATGGTTTTGATCAATTGGCGATGGTACATAAAGATCACTTGCACGATTTAAACAAACTTTCGCCAAACCTTCCAAATAAGATGGCTGACTTTCTCAAAAATTGGGACACCTGTTTTCCATTGACCTTACAAGCTTCAGCTGCCTTACACAAAGGACATCATGAACATATTGGAGAAGTTATTCCATTGGATGCCGTTCAGTTGTTGGCTCCTGTCCCCTATCCTACTTCATGCAGAGATGGCTATGCATTTCGACAACACGTAGCAGCAGCTAGAAGAAACAGAAAGGTAGATATGATACCTGAGTTTGATCAATATCCCATATTCTATTTCACCAATCACAACAGTATTCAAGGACCGGGAAAGGTATTGTGCATGCCCGATCATTTTGAGAAACTGGATTTTGAATTAGAAGCATCCATAGTCATTTGCAAAAAAGGAAGAAACATAAAAGCAGCGGATGCGGATGCCTACATTGGTGGATTAATGATCATGAACGATTTGAGTGCAAGGCGATTGCAGATGGAAGAAATGCTACTGAACCTTGGCCCTGCAAAAGGAAAAGATTTTGCCACTACTATAGGTCCTTGGCTGGTTACATTGGATGAATTGAAAAATTATGAAGTACCTGCAAAACCAAACCATGTAGGCAAAAGCTGGAACCTAAAGATGACCTGCAAAGTAAATGGTGTTCAAGTAAGTGAAGGCAATCTGGCCGATATGGACTGGACCTTTGCTGAGATCATAGAAAGGGCGTCTTATGGGGTAGATCTGTATCCCGGTGATGTGATAGGAAGTGGTACTGTTGGTACAGGATGTTTTCTGGAACTGAACGGCACAGGCAAACTAAACGATGCCAACTACAAAGAACAATGGCTATTGAATGGTGATGTAGTAGAAATGGAAATAGACCAATTAGGTAGTTTATCAAATTCTATAGTAGCGGAAGAAACAGACTGGAGTATTTTGGAGTTGAAGAAATAATTTTATAAGACAAAGAAAAATCCCAAATAACAAACGCATACATGGTTTTCGATTTAAAAGATTTATCAGCCGCAAAAAAGCAATATTTATTGCAAAGCATCATTGCACCACGGCCCATTTGTTTTGCTTCTACAATAGACAAAGAAGGTAGGGTAAACCTCAGCCCTTTTAGCTTCTTCAATATGTTTTCGGCCAATCCACCCATTGTTGTTTTTTCACCCGCAAGAAGGGTGAGAGATAACACCACCAAACATACTTTGCAAAACGTGTTGGAAGTGCCGGAAGTAGTCATCAACATTGTTACGTACGATATGGTACAACAAATGTCTTTGAGCAGTTGTGAATATGGTAAAGAAGTAGATGAATTTACAAAAGCCGGATTTACAAAAGAGAAAGCGGATATCGTTTCTCCTCCTATGGTTAAGGAAAGCAAGGCCAAACTGGAATGTAAAGTGATAGAAGTAAAATCATTGGGTGAAGAAGGTGGTGCCGGCAATTTGGTTATTTGTGAAATATTGCGGCTTCATTTGGATGATAGTTTATTGATGGAAGATGACAAACTGGATCCATCAAAGTTGGAATTGGTAGCGAGGTTAGGCGGCGATTGGTATTGTAGAATTTCTAAAGAAAATTTATTTATTGTGCCTAAGCCAAACATCAAATTAGGCATTGGAATAGATGCCTTGCCTGAGCATATTCGGTTTAGCAAATACCTAACAGGCAATCACTTGGGTATGTTGGCCAATGTAGAAGAAATGCCACTCCCCGATGATGAATTTTCTGCTGATGTTTTTGAAAACATGGATGATAGTTTAGATAAAACAGAACAACTACATCAACATGCTGTTCTGCTGCTCAATCAAAACAAAGTGCACGATGCGTGGCAGGTGCTGATCAAACAATAACAATCCTTATAAAAAAACCCTCTCTACCAAGAAAGGGTTTTTTTGTGCGGAAGAGGAGATTCGAAGTCTGTAATAGCATCCATAAATTTTAAAATTAATTAGCTTTCAAGTGATTACATTTTACTAGAATTGTAATAGAAATTGGCTGTGGCACTGTTTTGTCACAGCTTTTTAGATCTTAGACTTTTTAATTGTTGCTACTGATTGTTGTATTCCTATTATTGCATCTTCTACCTGCTGCAATCTATTTTCAAGTGTTCTGTAGGCTGCTGCTAATTCATCATTACTATACATGTCGCCTTCTCCGGTTAATAACCAAAATGCAGAAATTCTATAATAATGGCAAATTCGGCCAATTGCCTCGACGGTTACGGTGTGCTCACCTGTTGAAGTACGAAGCCTGTTGATGTTACTACTAGAT
>JANMZN010000436.1:0-1803 GCA_031383285.1 Segetibacter sp. | reverse complement strand
GTTGGAAGCGTTCTTATTCATCAGAAAATGTTTGAAAGCCGATTATTCTTTGTTGACAAATTGATGGAAATGGGTGCTCAGATTATTTTGTGCGATCCTCACCGTGCCACAGTCATTGGATTGGGTAGAAAGCATTCGCTTCGCGGAATAACGATGAGTAGCCCGGACATACGTGCCGGTGTGTCCTTGCTTATTGCAGCTTTGAGTGCACAAGGCAAAAGTGTTATCCAAAATATTGAACAAATAGACAGAGGATATCAGCAGATTGATCAGCGGTTAAATGCAATAGGGGCAGAAATTATAAGAGTTAACTAGGAAAAATTTTCGTTTTTATTGTGCTGCCAATTTTTGCATCATTCTAAAATGCTGAAACTTTCCAATATCTATACAACAACTTTTTATTCACTTTTCTCCAATATTTCAAAGGAAAATGCATTCGCCCTTGGTTTTATAGTATCGTTCCTGAAATCAGCATATACTTTTACAAAGCAAGCACCATAATACAGAATAAAAGAACAATAAAATACAAATAGCAATACCAGTACAAAAGAACCCGCAGCACCAAATACAGAGGTAATGTCTTTGTAAGGAAGTGCCATTCTTAAAACAACTTTCCCAATAGTAAATAAAATACCTGTTACCAATCCGCCGGTAGCAGCCACACGCCAATGGGTTATAGCATCAGGTAGGTTTCTGAATAGTAAGGTAAACCAAACAGAGGCAATGAGCAACGAAAAAGCTTTATTCAGGGACAGTATTAGATAAGTAGCCATTTCGTAGCCAGAATAATCTTTTATAAAATGACCAATGATTGTTTGAGCACCATCCCAAAAGATGCTGGCAATAAACAACAAACCGGCTATAGCTATTACCAATAAAGATTTAAAGCGGGAAAACAACTTCATTTTCACGCCACTCTGTGCAGACACTTTAATTTCCCAAAGATCATCAATGGAATCTTTTATTACTTTGAAAAGGGTAGTGGCAACGAAAAGCAAAAAGGTAAATCCTAATATTCCTGCCAGCGGATTAATGGCTAAACCTGTCATACCCTGCATGATAACTTTTACCTGCAATGAACCTTCTAACCCAATAGTACCCGACAATGCATGAATCATTTCATCTCTAATGTCTTCCTTGTTCATCACCAAACCAAAAAGTTGTAAAAAGATGATGAATAGTGGTGGCAAGGCAAAAGTGGTAAAAAAGGCAGTGGCCCCGGCAATCCGTAAAGGGTTGCTGCTTTTGAGTTTATTTGCCGCACTTATAAGTAATGAAGTCACATTCATTTATAATTCCTTTAAAGATGCGTAAAGATAATGGTGCACTAGAAAAATGCTTGTGTAACTTTTTTATCACTTTCAATCATGAAGTTTCTTTTCTTTGTGGTCAATATATGTTTATGGCAGGTAAAATCATTATTATTACTGCGCCTTCGGGTGCCGGTAAAACAAGTATTACCAGATATTTGCTGAATAAGTATCCTAATCTTTCCTTTTCTATAAGTGCGGCCACCCGCAGTCCGCGAAATAATGAAAAAGATGGAGTTGATTATTACTTTATGAGTCTGGAAGAATTTCAGCAAAAAATTCATGCCAACGAATTTATTGAGTGGGAGATGGTTTATGAAGATAAATATTACGGAACCCTCAGGAGCGAAATAGATAGAATTTGGTCATTAGGTAAAACTCCCATTCTTGACATCGATGTTAAGGGTGCCATTCATGTTCAAAAACAGTTTCCACAGGAATCGTTCTCTTTATTTGTTCAACCACCTTCGGTAGATGAACTTAGAAAAAGATT
>JANMZN010000398.1:0-3129 GCA_031383285.1 Segetibacter sp. | reverse complement strand
GTCCGGCATCAAACATTTCAAAAGCCACTACAATACCTGTAGCTGAAATGGGCAGGTGGTATTTGCTCAGATCTATTGTAACCCATTTAAACTTACCGGGTACAACGTCTATTACTTCATTTGTTATTTCCTCCCCAGGCATTTGCAAAACAGAGTCCCATTCGTAAAACCGTAAGCGAACGGGTGCAGAAGCTAAGGCAGCTTTATTGAAAGATACCGCACCAAAGGAAATAGTATTGATTGTGCCCCTTTTGTTATAAATATTTGGAACATAAGTTGCCCACATATAACCTACAGATTTGGCACTATATCCTAAAGAATGATGATCGTTTTTGCGCCGAATTTGTAGTTTCTTTTTCTCTTTTTCCTTGCAATTTTTTATGATTACCTCATCCAGTTTGTTGGGTAGTTTTTGTAAGTAAATCGTATCTTTTTTTAAAACTTCAGCTTGCAAAACAGAGGCATGCCCCACAAAGGAAAAGGAAACATTGCCTGTTTGCCATATTAGTTCAGGTATCACTACTTTCCCTGCACTATCAGAATAAATTCCCCAACTTTTCTCTATGCACTCAGCGGTAGCAAATGGCAGCGGAAGTTTGGTGTCTGCATCTCTCATATAAACCACCCGCTGTGCACTAGATTGTAATACTATCCCCATAACAAACAAAGAAAATATCAGGATTGATTTCATTAATTATAGGTTATGAAAATGATTGTCAGAAAGAATAGTTTTACAATCCGTAACATGTATCACTATAAATAGAGACTATGCGATTCTATAACTTCTCATACAGTGCCCTCAACTTTTCTCGTGTCATCAAGCTTTCCCAATTGGCACCCAACGCATTTTCCCATAAGGGCTTCATACCGAGACTTACATCCATCATTTTATTAAAATCATCTTCCGTTAAACCGCTGCAGATTCCCTTTGGTATTTCAACGCCATTTTTTTCCACCATCTGCTTAAACTCTGCAGTACCTTCAGGATAATAATCCTGCAAATGATCCATTACAATACAGTTGCCCACACCATGTTTGGTGCCCAATAAAAAGCTCAGCCCATAGCTAACAGCATGTGCTACGCCCACCTGACTGTAAGCAATGCTCATACCGCCGGCATAACTTGCCATCATCAGCTTGTCATCACTTTCTTCGTCCCAGGCATCTTTTTCTAAAAATATTTCTCTGCAAAGCTCCAGTGCTTTTTCTCCATAGCTTTTGCTGAATTCATTTAAAAAAGTTCCCTGTAAACTTTCTATGCAATGAATATAGCAATCCATGCCCGTATAAAACCGTTGATTGACCGGCGCATTGGCTATCAGTTCCGGGTCCAGTACAATTTGGTTAAATGGAGTGAAATCGCTGTTCATGCCCAGTTTGCGGGTAGGGCCGGTAAGTACGGTTGTTCTCGATACTTCCGCACCTGTACCGCTCAAGGTTGGTATGCCTGCCTTGTACACGCCAGCCTTTTTTACCAGATCCCACCCTTGGTAGTCCGCTGCGGATCCCGGGTTGTTCATCATCAGGCTTACGGCTTTTGCCATATCCAAAGTAGAGCCTCCACCAATTCCTATTACACCACTTATCGTTCCAAATTCTTCTTTCAATTGTTGGGCTATCTTGTCAACATAAGTTGTTTTCGGCTCATGGGTAACATCTATAAAAATGATTTTGTCGTTGCCTGATGCCGGTATCCTGCTGACCAAAGGTTTTCCTTCAAAGAAAAAATCTACCAAAAAGATCATGGGCGCCCCTACTTTTCGCTGCGGAGCCAATATTTCTTCCAATTGATTAAAACTTCCCTTGCCGTACACCACATAATCAACCATTTTAAAATTGCGGAACTTACTCATTGTATTTGATTGAAGCACGAAAATACAGCATTGTTAATTGACAACAGCACCTGCACAGTTATTCACTATTTTCGCGCCTTCAATATAAAAACAGCGTTTTGTAATATGCCTTTTACCTGGAAAACGGAGTTTGAGAAAGCACTACCAATAGATGGTTTAACTGTCTGGGAAGTATTCAGCATAGCTGAAACCGCCTGCAAAAAACTGGAATGGGAATACCTGATTGCAGATGAGCACACATTTACAGCATCCACGCCACCCAATTGGACATTAACGGAGGAAACGATTTCTATAGTAATAAAAGGCGATCAAATTCTTTTTAAAAGCCAAAGCGAAAGCATAGACCTCTACGAGGCTGGAAAAAACAAGAAAAATATTGAAGAGCTATTGCTTCCATTATTTATGCAAATCAAAGACTCGGTAGATAAAGACGAGTTGAAAGTAATGGCTCAAACACTAAAAGCCCAAACATTAAAACAACTAAAGTCCGGTAACAGAATTGACAGCGAAAAAATCACATTTGGAATAAAAGATCATGAGGTAACTTTTTTTCTGATGCTCGTCAATGTAGTCGTTTTTGGTATCATGTTCTTTCGAGGGGTAAATATGTCGTATCCTTCCGCAGGAGACATTACCCGTTGGGGTGGCAATGTAAAAGAATTGGTAGCAGCAGGAGAATGGTGGCGGCTAGTGACCAACCTGTTTGTACAAATTGGTGTATTGCAATTGTTGGTCAATTTGTTTGGATTGTACTTTATAGGCATTATGGTTGAGAGTATATTGGGTAGGGTAAAATACCTGATTGCTTATTTATGCGGTGGTACTTTGGCCAGCCTGATCAGTATTTATTTGGAGGGTGGAGGCGTAACTGCAGGTGCCTCTGCTGCTATTGCTGCTATGTATGGCGTGTTTGTCGCTTTTGCAACGACCAGGTATATCAACAAGAAATTTAACTGGTCGTGGTTTGTTTGTCTGTTGGCTTATGCCTTTTTCAACATCAAAGAAGACAGCAATGTACTGGTAGATCACAGTGCCAATCTGTTTGGTTTTATAGCCGGCATACTGATTGGTTATTTGTTTTATTTTTTCCATTTCAGGCGCAATCGAGCCCGTGCAGGTGGCACCCGAATTTCATTTGAAATCATTGGCATATCCGCCTTACTCATTTTTCTGTTTATCAAAAACCGGGAAAACGATTCTCCGGCTTTTGAACGAGCCATCATGAAGCTGAACCAAATAGAACTAAAAGCGGTGACACAATTGCAAAGGCTGCAAA
>JANMZN010000379.1:0-3484 GCA_031383285.1 Segetibacter sp. | reverse complement strand
AATGAAACCTTTGACAGACTTATGCTTCGATGGTGGATACCGGGAGATATAAATTTTAAAGAAGAGCAGGTGGGCATTTACAATGCATGCTACAAATTATCTATTCTCATCACCTTATTCATTCAAGCATTCAGGATGGGGGCGGAACCATTTTTCTTTAAACAAGCACAGGGAATCAATCCGCAACAAACCTATGCCAGAGTAATGAAGTTTTTTGTCATTACACTATCATTTATGTTTTTGGTAGTCAGCCTTTTTATACCTGTTTGGAGGTATTTTATTGATTCAAAACATTGGGGAGGATTGGCTGTTGTTCCAATATTATTACTGGCAAATATTTTTCTTGGCATCTATTACAACCTAAGTATTTGGTACAAGCTTGGTCAAAAGACCATGGCAGGAGCATACATTACACTTATAGGTGCAAGCATTACGCTCATCATCAATGGAGCTTTTATTTGGTGGTTTGGTTTTATGGCTTGTGCATGGGCTACGTTTTTTTGTTATGGCACCATGATGGTCATCAGTTTTGTTTGGGGACAGAAAGAATACCGCATCCCATATGCCTGGAAAAAACTATTGGCTTATTTGTGTATAGTGGTCATTATTTTTATTACTCACAAAAGCATAACCTCTTTCTTTCCTAATCTTTATTTCAGTCTAGCGCTTGCTTCGATATTGCTATTAATCTATGCTCGTTTTATACTTTTCATAGAGAAAAAAGAATTTCAAAAATTGCCGGTGGTGGGCAAGTGGATAAAGTAAAATCCAATAGCGCGTCAAGGGAAAACTATTTCAGAAATAAATCAATTAATGGTTCTGGGAAATGCCAATAATTATACGCTTTGCTTTACGCTTGTTTTACAGAATTCGCACTTATTTTTTTAAAGCAATGTACATTCTGCAAATCACTTTGCTTTAAATATCCCCAATCAAAAAAAACAGTTAAATCACATCACTTTCCCCCATTCGCCATAGCGCCCAACCACGCCATCATTTGCACACCATTGGTTATGGCATTTTCATCTATATTGAACTTAGGTGTATGCACATTGTGAACAATCCCCTTTTCTTCGTTCCGCACTCCTACCCTATAAAAACATCCCGGAATAATGTGTGTATAATATCCAAAGTCTTCAGCACCCATGCGCAGTTCTGTTTCTTCTACATTTTCTTCTCCCCAATAATCCTTGGCCAATTGCCATCCAACTTCTGTTAGTTCAGGATCATTTTCTACAAAAGGATAGCCAACATCTACCAACACATCTGCTTCAGCGCCCATTGCTTCTACTAGTTGGGTTGTTTGTTTTTTAATGAGTTCATGCGCCTTGTATCGCCATGCTTCATCCATAGCCCTAAAGGTGCCCATCAGCTTTACTTCACTAGGAATAACGTTGGTAGTATTACCTCCATGAATAGAGCAAATAGAAAGCACTGAAGGCGATGTTGGATTATTGTTTCGGCTAATGATCTGCTGTAGGCTGGTAATAAGATGTGATGCTATCAGAATGGTATCGGCTGTAAGGTGTGGTGCCGCTGCATGTCCACCTTTACTTTTAATAGTAATAAAAATTTCATCTGCACTTGCCATAGACCTTCCCTTTCTAAAACTGAATTTTCCCAATGGCAAACCAGGGTGTACATGCAATCCGAAAATACCGGATGGTCTTGGATTGTCCAGAACACCTTCTTTTATCATTAGGCTGGCCCCGCCAGGATTTCGCTCTTCTCCAGGTTGAAAAATTAGTTTTACTGTTCCTACCCACTCATCTTTTAGTTCGTTTAAAATTTTTGCAGCACCCAACAAACAAGTGGTATGTACATCATGTCCACAGGCATGCATTACGCCGGTTTTTGTTGATTTGTATTCAACATCATTTTCTTCAATTATGGGTAGCGCATCCATATCTGCCCTAAGCGCAATGACACGGCTATCAGGGTTCTTTCCTTTTATCAAACCAACAACTCCGGTTGTAGCTTTTATCTCAAAAGGAATATTCCATTCTCTCAGCTTGCTTTGTACAAACTTTGATGTTTCATACTCTTCATAGCTAAGTTCGGGATGCGCATGCAAGTGGTGGCGAAGACCTATGAACTCTTGTTGATATTGTAGTGCGAGGGTTTGTATTTTTTGCTGTAACATGCTACAAATGTAAGCAAGCGAAATTTATTCTGGAGCATCTTCATCATCTGGTAGAGGAGCCACTTCTATAATATCTGGTACTATATAAATGCCTTTGTTGGGATATAATGCAGAAATTATTTTACGAAGTGGAAAAGCATCAGATTGTTTTAAAAAATTGCCAATACGAACCCTGAAATTGGGGGCTTGGTAAAGCAAATATGTTTTCTCGTCCGGGTACCTTTTCAATAAATCGGCTTTGACAACGTTGGCTTCATCCCTGCTTTGAGAGTTAACCGCTTGTATGCGCCATCCCTTTACCCTTTTAACAATATACTTTTGCGCATTTTTATTAATCTCTGCTTGTTTTGCTGCAAGTACATCAAAACGAGGATCTTTTATAACTGTAATAAAGCCATTTGAATTGCCTTTGTAAACATAAATCTCACTATTCTGAGCAATAGAATAATATGAAATCAAAATAGCGAATAAGATTAATAGTATCCTTGAGATCATTTTATTTAATTGTTTACTCTTTTAAGCAACATTAATACCAAACATTTAATAAGAAGCTTTAGCCCCACCAATATTTTCAATTGGATGCCATGTTGTTTTTATTTCCTGCGTGTCCATAATAAAATAAGGTGATTGCCCCTCATTGCTCATCCAATCTTTGCCTACATAACTAGTAACGCGTTTAAGGTTCATTGCCGCTTTTTCCTGAATGAGTTTCTTTGTAGCTACATCATTTTCACAGAAAATAACTGCATTTATGTCCATATGATCTGCAAAGTAAGGTACGAGTTCTGCCACTTTACCGGTCAAAATATTGACAACCCCGCTTGAAACATCGGATGAATTGAGTACTTCACCAAAGGTAACTGCGCACAAAGGTTTTGAATAGGAAGCCAACACTATACAAGTATTTCCACCAGCTATTACAGGGGCAATAACTGAGACCAACCCTATGAGCGAACTATTTTGCGGAGCAATAATAGAAACAACACCTGTAGGCTCCGGAACAGAAAAATTAAAATGAGATGAAGCTACCGGATTCACAGAACTGTACAGCTGTTGAAACTTATCGCACCAGCCGGCATAATATATCAATCTATCAATGGCTAAGTTCACTTCTTTTTCTGCCTTTCTTTTTGAAGCATCTTGCAGTATCAGTTCGTCAATGAACTGTGCTTTTCTGCCTTCCAGCATTTCTGCTATGCGGTAAAGAATTTGCGAACGGATAAAAGCTGCACGGCCTCTCCATCAACTTACTGCACCTCTTGCAGATACTACTGCATCCCGAAATTCTTTTCTTGAGCTGAGGCAAATATTAGCTAATTTTTTTCCACCAGCATTTGTTGG
>JANMZN010000353.1:0-4847 GCA_031383285.1 Segetibacter sp. | reverse complement strand
TATGAAATAATCGGCATAACCTTAATACTCGTTGGCATCCTGGTACTCTACGTATTTTCTACTTGGTTTGAAAACCGAATTAGCAATTTATCAACTAAAAGAACCATTCATCAACTATCAATAACAGCCAACACATTTGTTTATACAGGTAAAGAGATGTCCTATACTTCAGAAGAAATACACAGTATGCTGACAAATCACTTCCCATATTACCATCACCTTTCTGCTACTTTACAACCAATGTTTGTTAGTCGGGTACTCCAATTTATAAATGGAAAAGTATTTGTGGTGAGAACACCCAATGCCTACATGGAAATGCCTGTGCTCATTAGTGCTGCTGCCATTCAATTAACTTTTGGGCTAAAGGCATTCAGACTTCCCTATTATAGGTTTATTCAGGTACACCCTAAGGAATACCTAACCAAAGGCAAAGATCCAACATTAATACTTGGGCATGTGTACAAAAAAACGATCACCGTTGCTTGGGACCACTTCTACCACGGCACCACCATTCCGAATGATGGCGTAAACGTTGGACTTCATGAAATGGCTCATGCATTATATATTCAAAAGCTAACAACAAAAACCCGGTTTGGCAATCACTTTTTTTATCATTACAAATTGATGGAAAAAGCTTCAGCAACACACTTTTCTATTGCCAATTGTATGTACAACCTCTATAAAGACAATGCATTTAAGAACAGGCAGGAATTTTGGGCAGAAAGCATAGAATTATTCTTTGAAAGACCCATCGAACTACAGAAGCATTATTCAGGCGTTTTTGAGCATATACAAACCATGCTAAAGCAAAATCCGTTAAATGCCGAAAACCCATTGGTGGTGTAATTTGAATGTTGAACGCAGATTTTTAGGATGATTATAATTAAGAACAGCTATTTTTTTTGAGCTTGTTGCATATTGCTCCTTGATTGGTCCTCTTTGTTTGCTGTCTGTCACCCATTCAGAATATTTAAATAAATTAAAGGTTTTCGTGGCATGACACCCCTTAAGCAAATACATGATAAAGGTTGTGGGGACACGACCTTTGGTGGAGGGACACAACCTTTGGCGGAGATTACCCTGCCGCTGTTGTGTGTTCTTCACCAACAGCCCTTTGTTCATTTGGGTTTGCAGTTGAGGCACACCTGCCGAAGGCGGAATGTAAGTTTAAATCGGAATGACTTATTGAGCCGATACTTCTAAAAAGGTCTTTGCCTTTGTCTGCTCAACTTTTTCAGCAATTGTACTTACTTCCTCTGAATTAACCACTTTGAATAAAGGGTTGTTAATGATGTTCTCCCAGGTGTCATGTTCCGGTGAGTTAATTACTGTTGGTTCATCAGCAATTAAAAAGAAGTTGTTGTTTTTAACGTCCTTGTTGTATTTGGTAGAAAGCAAAGAAATTAAGGCAATGTAATGGCTTATGTCTTTATCTAAGGTTGGTACTGACTTGTTGAATGGAATTGATTTTGCACCAACAAATGCACCGTTTAAACCTATGCAGTCCATCTCATATTGAAAGTACATTGATGGAAGAGTAGCTGAATTAATATTGACCTTTGTATGTATTTTTTTCTCTACTTTTTTGATAAGGTTCTTGTTAATTGCTGCATAAAACTTTTCGTTTGCAGTATCTTTTACTTTTGGCTCTCTTTCAATGTTCTTGTCAATTAATAAAGCAAAGAGTTTTAAAAATTTCTCTTCATTAATAACATCATTCAAAAAAGATGGTTTTGAAAATCTCAATAGGCCATTTGAATAGTTATTGAGGTAGCTAAAGTATTCTGAATTTAAGAGAGAATTAAGCGGAAAAAGTTCTGCATTTGATTTGGTGATTTCCTTATTCAATTTCTGAATATGTAATGAAATTTGCTTTACAATGAAATCAACTGCATCAGCATTTTCATCCATCAAACGCTTTGAAGCATTCTTTCTTTCCTCCGAAAATTGCAACCAGTATTTGCTACCATCGCATACCAATAAACCTATGGACAAACAGTCGTCTGTCATAGTATTTGGTGCTATTTTTATTATCGTATAAAAGATTTTCATTATCTTAATTTGTATTCAAACTCATTGTAAACTAATTTGTTACGTTCATCATCAAACAGAAAGTCGTACAGCTTTGTTTGATGATCTGCTGTAAAACCCCAACTGGGAGGGATATTTGCTACAACGTTAGCATATTCTTGTTTACAATTTTGTAGGCAAAGGTAAAAATAATCCCTGTTAATTGGTTGCCATTTTTTGTTTTTCTTCTTATACCGCTTCAAACTGGCTCCTAAACTGGATACAAAAATGTTCTCATTTTCAATGGGGCTTCCGTCCGCCGACAACCGCTGCTGATTGAAAATATAAAGTTGAATTTAAGAACTAAAATTGAGATTTATTCGGCCCCGAACCACAGTTTGGATTTGCAATTTGTTGATGTTTGTTTGTCCAACTTGCTTAAAACCCCATTTTGGCAGAAATGCTATGATCCAGTTGAATTTTCATCTATTTTTTTGGCTAACTGATTTATATCTGTTGGGTTGCTTAAATCTTTTTCCGATTCATCTATTTCATCTTCCAGACCTAAGTGTTTGGTTATTTTTTGCACCATTTTTAAAATCAATGTTGTTTCCTGTTCATCAAGCATATTTATCTGCAAATCAAGGTGTGCTCTCTTGTCTGCTTCTTTGGTCATTCTATTTTGACTCATTAAAACTAGAAGAGTAAGAAAAATAGCTTCCAATGAAACAACAAGTGTAAGAAAACTGAATGGGAAAGGATCAAATGGCGTAACGGTTGAAATTACTCCGCTATTAATAAAAATCCACACGCCAAACCAAAGAACATGAAGAAGTATGAATGGGCTACTTCCTGCAAATGATGTGACTTTGTCAGCAATGTGCTCAACTGTTGAAAGACTCCGAAGCGTCTCATTTTCAAGCTTTCGGATAGCTTCAATATTTTTCTCAACCGTACTTATTGTTGTTAACTGATTTTCTGATTCCCTCTTGTCCATAGTCTATTTTTAATTAGAAACGTAAGTTTAGTTAAGTATTTCTACCAACGAACAGTGCTTTGTGCAGGTTGGGAAATAGACTTCCTTCCGCCCAGAACCGCTGTTGATTGAAAATTTAAAATTGAAGTTATGAACTAAAGCTCAGCGATGTACGTTCTGCCCGAACATAAATTGAACAGCATTACAAATGCTCATTGTTTTTCCTTCCGCCCAACTTGCACAATTCGTGTTAGCTAAAGCCCTATTGGGTTAGAGTTCTAATGTGTCAATGAGAACTGAATGGATTTTTAAGATGTCTTTGTTTTCTAATTTGGCTCGTTTACTTTTAATTCTGTCAAACGAAATTGTTCTGATTTGATGGCACAATGCGTAGCTTTCTGCAGTAAGTCCTGCTGTGCCTTTTAGAATTTTTACGATTGTGAAAAGACTGTATTTCGCTTCTTTTGTCGTCAATGGCACAACAACAGCCAAGTAAAGATTATTAAATGATTTGATTACAACACAAGGTCTTTCCATTCCTTGTTCGTGACCTTTTATTTCTTTAGGTGGAATGCCAAGATTGACGTTAATGATTTCTCCTTTAGTAAAATTTTGCTTCATCAGTTTGATAGATTTAAAGCAAAATCGTCCAAGCCCAAATCAGCTATTTTTTTTTGTTCTTTGATAAAGCTATTGTCAAAAGATAAGTTGGAAAATGATTGTCTTGGTGAACGAGATTTTAAAATTCCTAATTCTGTCGCCAACGCAGAATATTCTTGTGCAGCATCTGCTATAAGAAATGCTAATTCATTAATAGTTTTATCAGAAATTTTTAATTTTCCATCGCTAATAATATCTGTTGCAACTAATACAAATTCTATGTGAAGAGAAGCGTTTGTCCAATCAACAATCTTTTGTGTTGTTTCATCATCAAGATTTGCAAACGCTAACGAAGCAATAAATTGTGAATATGTTATGTCTGGAAGTTGTGCAAGATTTGACGTGAATGTGTCTGGTGAAAACTCATTTGAAGTCATAATTGACTCTGCCACTCTTTGGTTACAACGCAAAGCAAAAAGAATATTGTCAGTTAAAACTTCAAGCTTTTTGTTTGACCTTAATTCTTCTATTTGAGGAAAAATGCCCTTAAACATTTCCAAATAATCAAAATTTGTTTCAGCCGACAACCATTTCAATGCCTTAATTCTCAAGTTAAAAACCTGACTAAGCATATTCGTTGATTGAGCTTTTATTTTTTCTCCCGAAATGATAAGCGTTTTTATATTGTTAGAAAGACGATTTAGGTCTTTCTTTAAAGGGCTTTGCAGTTGAGAAAACAAGTCATTTCTCAACTGGAAGCAGATTACATCATAATTTTTTGCTGTTGCTATCATTTGGTCGCAAATTTAGCTATATTTTCTATAGAATACCAATGTCAGAAGGTTAATTCAGTGTCAGTCAGCCTAAGTTAGCAGGGTGGTACGAGCATTTCAGGTAACGGCAGTCTTTGAAAAAACAACCGCGTACAACAAATATATAAATTGTCATTTGC
This sequence comes from Segetibacter sp., assembly GCA_031383285.1. GTDB lineage: Bacteria > Bacteroidota > Bacteroidia > Chitinophagales > Chitinophagaceae > Segetibacter. Next base: position 309 of record JANMZN010000353.1, on the reverse strand, counting down.
CAACGCACAGTGATTATGAAAAGGAAAACATGCTTAGCAAATAACAGGGTCTCCTACTTGCAAACGTAGGGCTATGATAGATTACCCTGCCGCTGTTGTGTGTTTTTCACAAACAGCCCTTTGTTCATCTGGATTTGCGGGTGAAGAACCTTCATAGGCGTAAACTTTGAGTCATATCTAAAAATAGAGCTTTACTATCCTAAAACTCTATTAATATTTCTACTCTCTAACAAAAACAGTGTTGCCCCAAGCGTCTTTTTTGTAAGTTCCAACTTTATTTCCTTTGGCATCATAAACGGCAGTATTTCC
>JANMZN010000315.1:0-5805 GCA_031383285.1 Segetibacter sp. | reverse complement strand
TTCAGCACCATGCCTTTTGAACACAGCACCTTCAGGTGGTTTGCACACGCTGTCTGCACAGCCTATGCGGTAGACCTACTACCATCTTCTATTCAGCATTGAACAGAACTATCTTAGGTTCAGTTCATTCGTGACACACCCCCCTGTAGGCAAAAAAATCTTTTTTAAGATAGAAGCTTTTGCATACAATTCATCCGGCTTACGGTCCGCCCCATCGGTAAGGTTGTTTAATTGCATTGCTAAGGGATCAGTAAGCTGCAACCCCTCAGTTTGCATAGGTTCTGGGACTAATGGTGTTAGTTGAGGTATGAGCGTATAGGAATATCGGTTAGGACCAAAGTAATAACCCCAAAAATCTATTTCCCTCGAGTTGCGTGGTGGAAGTAAGGTATCATTATATTCGAAACGATAAAGGGAAATGTTATCCGTAGCGGTTAAACTATTCAGTAGTTTTATTTTATCTAATCGCAATCTTTTATTAAAGTGATCAGGTGGTTCATAAGGATACTGCCATAGAGACACCATCGGATTAATGACCGTATTGATTGAATTAAAATAGCTGTAATCTAGTTGGTAAGTTTTGATTGTGCCTATTCCATCTGTTAAGATTATTTTTGTTAGTGCTTTATCACCATCAACATCATCCCTTGGCATATCATATATAAAATTTATTTTAGATCCATCAGAAAGTAGGATATTCTTTATTTGCCGTGTATCAATCGTATTTTTTAAAGACGAAAATCTATTCCAATAAATACTGTTACCAAGATTGTTAAAATCAGCGAGATATGTAGGATCTTCTTTATCAAAATACTCGATAGATTCATTCCAACCTCCAATATAGTTTATCTGACGAGTTTCGTATTCATAGTTAACAATATCAGAAGAATTCAAATCAATTGCTTGGGTTAAATAATATGACGAAATATATCCAAAAGATTGGTAGTCATTAATGCCACCTTCATTATTAATTGTTGTCAAAGTGGAAGAGGTCTCCGTAAGATTAAAAAGGTATTTAATGCCGTTGTCTCCCCAAATTATGAAACCTGTAATTTTTTTTATTGGTAAATTGTTAAGGCCAAAGTTCGAAGTATATGAATAGGTTATTTCGATTTCAAGTGGATTTACATCTATTTTATTAACTATTCCATTTTTATCTATTACAAATTTTCCGCTATACCCGCAGAAATTGTAATAAAACAAATCTTGTTCTGTATCTAGCATACCTGTTGAATAATTGTATAACGCCTGAGGGTCAGTGTTCGGTGTAAACCACGCTAAAATATTTAAAGGGCTAATAATCAGTGGATCCATTTGAGCCTCAGCTATTGAACTAGGTGGGTTTAGATAATAATTACCCGTATTAAGTTTTGTATCATATTCCGGAATCACTGGTGTATTGATAAATCCATCTGCAGCATCATCAGGCAAACCCCTCACAGACCTTGTAATGACGCCTGCCGCATTTAACGCCCAGCCGACTCCCACATTTGAAGCAACATCTTCTACTTTTATGCCACCTGCATGGTAGGAAAGATTGATGTTTACAGACGATTGTCCAACCTTACTTTTCCATTCAAAAATCGGTGCACTTATTTGGGGTATGCCAGTATGTGAGTTGACTGGTATTTCTGCATACTTAGCAAGTGATGCTGCATTTGGTGAAGGGGGAATGATATTAGTCTTACTTTTAAAGTTCATCAGACTAATGTTATTATTACTTCCGCTTTGTCCGTAATTGACAAAAGAAAACAGCAGTAAAAATCCTACACAACATAAATTTTTAAACATATCAGATTCCATTACTAAATAGTTAATAAAGTTTATTTCTTCAACTGTCCTTTCAACTCCAATAACATTTTCCTTTGCTCCTCAATCAATTTCTGCTGCTCATCATTTCTCTTCCCCTGCTCTATCACATACAACGTTAACTCTTCTATCTTCCTCAACAGCATAGCCTGAATAGCACCAATATCAACCCCATCATTTTCTACTTCTTTAGCACTCGGCACATCCGGCAGGTGTCCATGTTCCTTTATGTATTCCTCCACCGATTGCAAAGACCGTAATTCATAAGAGGGGTCAAACACATAGTCGGCCCAACCTAATTGCGTTACCCTCATCTTTTGCGCAACAATTTGTCCTTTAACAGCAAATACAATATCTTCATACGGGGCTGCATTTGGCACTCTCGAAACACTTGCTGGACGGTAAAGTGTATTAATACATACGTCGCCATCATTCCTAATTCTAAGTTGTGGATATTCACCATAAATTGCAACAGGATTATTCTTAGTCGGATTCTTGGTAAAAAAATCAAACCCATTTCCTTGTGCTACTCCAATAGCAGTAGTATTCTCCGAATATCTTATTCTACCAACAACATACGGATATCCTGCTGGGGTCGGCGACGGAGATGGAATTGAAAATGAACTTTTAGTACTAAAATCTATAACTCCATCAATACCATTATAAGAAACTATTGCACCTTGGGGATTTTTAATTGAAGAATTATTTTGAATCTATACCCCCTTTCCACTAGTTACAGTTCCCCTCGCATACACATTCCCCATGTTAGCATCACCATTTACCTTCAAAGTCCCCAAATCTGCAGTGCCGGTAATAGTTGCACTACCCAATGTAGCTGTATTGATAGCAGCCGCCCCATACACTGTCAAACCGCCACCTATTTTTGTATCCCCACTAAATTCATTGTGATAGATAATGGCTGTTCCTAATGCAGAAGCGGGAGGACCATTTTCACCTTCAATAATTTCTGGTATCAAATCATATTCTGGATCAACTTCTTCGTCAATATACCAACCGCTATACCATGGTTGAATATTATTGTTATAGTTTTCCAATAAATTGGCATGCAAAAGACCAGTAATTGTAAAATTGACAATCCCGTCTGAATTTCCTAAATTTCGAATATAGATAACTGCTTTACCAGCCACATTTTTGATATAAATTTGGGGTGAAAGGCCACCAGATGTTGAAACACTGGCATTCGAAAAGTCTATGTCTTTTGTTGACCACGCTAATTTTAGGGATAAAACAGATGCATTGGTATAGGTATATCCGTCAATCATGATTACAGGCCTAAAATCACCTGCGATACCTCCAACCGGAATATTTGTATTAATCCGAATTACTTTTTCATAGTAATATTCTGGAGGCTGTTCAATTACAATATTTTTCTGAACCTCACCTCTATTCCAAGATAAAATATTCACCACCTGACTATTAGCATGATAAGTAATCAATAGTGCTATTATTAAACAAATTTTTTTCATAATAATGGTTTGAAAATGTTATGTATTCGCTTTTATCTTATTAAAGTTTACGTTTCAAATTACGATCCACAGCAGGTGAGATTAACGATGTTTGTGCTATCAATACCGAATACAAATTACCCATCTCGTTTACAAAAAACATTTGCCCAACCCCACCCGCATCGTCACTAAATCGTTTATTCAACGCTCGGCTAGTAAGCCATTTCATGATAGTTCCCTGGTTGGTTCCTGCATCCCTGTGGGTAAGCATGCCTTGTGTCAGCACCATATTTATTCCCTTACCTTGGTACATACTTTTTATGCTTGCCTTATTACTATCAACATAGCCATCTTCTATAGACATTATGCCCACCATTTTAACCGAGTCCGGGTACTTAGCAGCAAACGCCACTATTTCATTCAACTTCAATGAATCTGCCTCCTTTAAAGGTGCTATCATAAAAAGTATCTTCTTTCCTTGGTAAGTACTCAGCGATACACTGCCCCCATCTATATCAGTAAAGCTTTGCGTGTAAATAGATTGGCTATTCCCAATCATAGCCCATCCACATAGCCATACCATAACCAACAACCTTTTCATTTCTATTTTCATATTCATAGTTTTATTTTCAACAATCAAAAAACAATTCTTTTCTTGTTACACTTCCATCATCATTCTTGTCACTCATTTTCTTGCCTCTTCACAATCCCTTCTTCCTGTCACTCTGTACACCCTTTTCTTATCACTCCGAGCACCCTTTTCTTGTCACTCCGACGATAGGAGGAGTCTCTTTTGCAATCCACAGGGTTTCCTCCTATCGTCGGAAAGACAAATTATACCCTCTGTCAATCCGATACCGCTCTAGATGACATCATACATCGAAAAATCATCCATCCTACATCAGAAAACATATCCCACCCTAAAAACAATCGGCTGCGTACTCGGCACTTGCCGGTAGCTCAAAAAATCCCACAGCAACTGCATATTATTTGTCTTCTTTCCAATTTTATATTTCTTAGTCAATCCCAACAAACCACTCCGTTGCCAACTGCTCAAATCTTTCAGTATGTCTAGTTTTTCAAAAGCTTGTTGATAGTTCAGTTCGTATCCACCGCTCAACCAAAAGCCACCCTTTATTTTATAATCTACATAGCTTCTCAATCCTAATCCTTGGTGTGTTATTTTAATGCTGTTAAATCCATTGCCCCAACCCATTTTATAGCTTGCCCCTATGCCAATAATGCTTTTATCATTCAGTTTAAACCCTGCGGTAAGTGCCACATCACTTGTCACCGGCAACAGCCCATTAGGTCGTTGTGTTTGTATGTTAGCACCATACTCAATTCTCTTCAAAAATGTTTTTGTCTTTTGACTATTGGGCGTAAACCCCAAATCACCACTTCCTCCTCCATCTCCACTCTCAGAAAGCCCGGGAGCCTGTCCGCCGTGGCGGATGAGGTCACTCTTCAACTTACCCAATTCCCCCTGCGCATCCGCCACCTGTTGCTGAATATATTGCTGCGGATTAACCCCTGCCCCAGCAAACTTTTGTTCAAGTAAATTTTGTATGGATGCCCTCGTTTGCAATCCTGCAAGGCTTTCAGCACTGCCATAGTTAGCAGGCATCCCAAACAGTTGCGCCAGTTGCGAGTTCTTCTGCATAAAACTAGCAAATGCCGGAAGTTTCTTCAATTCATCTATAGCCCGTTGTTCTAGCTTTTTTGGGTCTTTTAGCATGGCCTTATATTCATTCAATTGCTGTTGATAATAGTACGCCTCCTTACTCAGCCCTTTCATATCTTTAAGCATATCATACTTAGCCAACTGCGCTTTCAGCATTTCCTTCCGTTGCTTTATGTAGTTTTTAATCTCTTCTGCCTGCTGCATCTTTGTTTCCAAACTTGCAACATTCAAGTTTACATTTTTGATCTTATCTGCAAAACCTGCGGGTAATTTGTCTGATATAGACTTTGTTTGTTCGAGAAACTTCAAACTTGTTTTCAGGCTATCAAACTGAGGAATGTATTCGTTAAAATTCTTTGTTACAGTAGGATGCTGAAGCTTGTCTGTTAACTGCTGATACTTCGTTTGAGCAAACAGTTTCTTGGCAGCCACGCTATCTTTCAAAGCCAATTTCTTCTGAAGTTTAGCCTCTTGCTTCTGTAAGCGTTGCAATGCCTTCACACTCTTTTCTTCTACATTGCGCTGTAGCGTTAGTACCTTTTTATTAATGCTTTGGTAGAGTGCATCATTACCCAAAATATCGGCAGTTTTTTCTTGCCCATTGCAAGCAAAAAACATGAAAAAAACCAACGATATAATCAGGCAACTTTTCATGAACTATTTGTAATTGTAAAGACAATGTTAATAAATATTATTTTAAAAAACGTAACTATTCAGTTCCAAAAGTAGCGATAAGATGTAATGCGTTCAAAACGTTATTTCCATTTTTTACGGTAGTATCAATAACGGATCTAAGGATGGCGAATACGTTTGCGCTTTCAAGCGTTTTAAATTGCCCTGATATTT
>JANMZN010000241.1:0-2083 GCA_031383285.1 Segetibacter sp. | reverse complement strand
ACTCTGTACATCCTATCAAACCACCAACACCCCCCAGAGCCACACAAACCAAAGTTGAAGACCACTCTATATTGAAAACAGCAACTTTAGGGGTCAAAATCAGGAAAAAATAGCCCGAAATTTATCGAAAAAAAATTTTTTTGCGCAAGTTGGGTTACGGGCTAACCTTCTTTTCAATGACAGCCCTTACGTTCGGGGCATTTATCTTAGCTTTTAGGTGCCCTGCGGAATACCTCGAAGAGTGGATGTAAAAGCTTTTTAAAATAAAGGCTTCCGAATGTTGGAAGCCTTTATTTATTTTCTCTATTGACCATTTACTTCTTTTTCATTTCAATACTGATTGTTGTGTTTCTGCCAAGTTTGCATTGTACGTTTTCTTGAATGTTTATGGCGAATGAAGGGTCGTCGGCTTCGGCTTTGATTGTGTGAATTCCGAATGCTATTGGCTTTACCTGAAACGAACCTGTGGCGTCTGTTGGTAATACAATATTGAGGTCTAATATCGTTACAGTTCCTTTTATGCCTACATCGCCAAAGACCAATTGACCGGTTAAGGAAGTGGATGTTGTTGGGGCGTCAACAATTTCGCGGTTGGATACATATTCTGTTGCGAATTCGGGGTAGGTGGTTTTAAAACCTTTTGCCAGTTTATCCATCTGGTTTTTGAGTACTTTATTGCCTTGTTTGAACAGTGTTTTAATATTGGCATTTGCTGCCTTGGCTTGAGACTGTAATTCTCTGGGGCTTGTGATGGCATTGTGGTAAGCCAGGATGCTATTTCCTAAGGTGTCAACAGATGTGGAGGTAATGCCATAATCTGCAAGGTTGGTAAGATTTTCTGCTGCTAATGTGTGGATCATTTTGCAAACATCTTCTACCTCTGAGTCGGAGGCTCTTTCTAATGTTGTAGGAGAAAGATTTGATTTGTCGAACAAGACATTGTTTCCGGATGCATCGGCGTAGGCTGCAAGTGCACTGGCATGAACAATAGCAATGTCGGTCATTGATTTTTTAAGTGCTGCTTTGTCTTTGGATGCACCTGTTCTGGCGGTAGTGCTGATGAGGTTGTTTGCCCTGATAGCTACGCAAATGCCGCCTAAGACGGTGTGGGCTGTTTCGAATGCTCTGATAGTTGCTATTACCTTAAGGTTTTTTGTGCCCTGATTGTAAACTGTTTCGTACATGTTTAATCGGGCTTCGTCTTTGCTTTTCATAATTGATTGTTTTAATTGTGCGTGAAAAAAAATTGTTTACTTCTTTTTTCAAAAACAAAATCCTGACCAATATTTTTTAATGAAATCATAATTTACTTCTATGCCAATATATTTCATATTACTACCTCAATGTTTGGTCGGACCTTCTCGATGTTTCACCGGACCTGCTCAATGTTTCGCATTACCCTGCTAATGTTTGACCGCACTTCTCCAATGTTTGACAATACTCGCTCATTGATTGAGCGGCCTCTGCCATTGAGGCTGTTACCAATGACATTGTTGCACAATACTTGCTCAATGTTTGAGGTGATTTGCTTAATGTTTGGCATTCCCCAGCCAATGTTTGGCACGCCAACGGCTATGTTTTACAGGCCGAGGCCAATGTTTTGCTGATTTTTGCTATTGTTTTGCCTTCTCAGGCTAATGTTTGAGTGAAATGAAGTGTTGCGTTAAAAATAGTAGTTGTAGTTTAATGATTTATAGGCGAATATGGGTTGCGTAATTATAATGTGCTTTCCATTGCTTCTAATGATGCAGGTGTTTAAGTTTACTATAAGATTATTGATAAATATTGAAACAAAAAAAATACTAACAATATTAGCTTTTATAAAATTTTCGGATTAATTTTTTGTTTAATGAAAATTTAATGTTGGATTTTGATGTTTTTTAGTAACTATTCAGTCCTGAAGTTACCCGATCTCCTTCAATTCTTTCGTTTTACTTTTTATTTTTTTTTGGTAGATCGTCTGCATTTGACACTGTTTTAAAAAATCGTCTTTTTGGGTACTTTTTTTGTTAATAACATTTTGGATTTGTGCAATACAATATGCTTTGGCATTAGGTTATAGCCTATTGGCAACTCAACTTTG
>JANMZN010000233.1:0-1583 GCA_031383285.1 Segetibacter sp. | reverse complement strand
AACCCATCTTTGAAAGATGATGTTCGTAGAAGAAACGACTCAGCCCTGAGGCAAAGTGATAAGGAGCAAAATGGGTTAGGCTAGCGAATGGTGCAGTTAACAAAAGGTGGCCACCTGGCTTTAATAATCTATTCATTTCTGCCAGTGCAGCTACAGGATCAGGTACATGTTCAAGTACTTCTGTGCACATGATCGCATCGAAGCTTGCATCGGGTCGGGGTATTGAAGTAATGTCGCTTACAATATCGAGTTTTGAGTTATCCCAAGTGCCTGTTTGCAAGCCAACTTCACCAGTACCTTCATATTGAGCAAAATCCTGCGCTACATAGTTTAAATGTCCACAAAATTTTTTGAACTGACTTTCTCCTGCACCGGCATCCAAAATAGTAGAATCTTTAGGGATTTTTAATAAAGTTTTTTCTATCCATTCTACTCTATATGATTCGTTTGTTGTTCCTACTTTGAACATATTGCTAGAATTTAATTGGTTTGATCTAATTGCTTCTTTTTCAAAATATCTTATTCCATTAAAATTAATGCTTAGAATAATTCTTTACTGATAATTTTTGTATTATGGCTCTAATATAATGCTATCATTGGCTAATGAAAATTTGTATCCTGGCATTTTCTCCTCAATAAACAACTTTAGTTTGTCTATATGTGGATAATCATTTGTTCCATCAAATAACCTTGCATCATCAATGACAATTACATGTTTTAATGGCGAAGAAAATATTGAATTTAGCTCCTCATAAACCGGACACTCTAGTTCTCCTTTTGCTGTAAGGCCTCCCGAATAATGACCGTCTAGCCAAAAAAGCGCCGGGCTTTTTAGTTTGGGAACCAATTCTTTTAATACCTGACCACTATCGCCATTCAAAAGCTGAATATTATTGTTATTAACGAACCGCTGCTTAGCTTTTTTAAAATAAAATTCACTCAATTCAATTGAGTATAATGCTTTGAAATGAGGGGCAATTGCAAATAAAGTATCGCCCAAATAAGTGCCTGTTTCGATCAGCGTTTTTAGATCGTATTTTTTCTGCAAGTTTATCAACGCAAGGTGTTTTGAATAGTTGGATACAGGCATTTTTTTTCCGTTAATTTCCCACAACTGATGTTCCTTCTTATGAAAATTTGAATAAAAATTCCTTTCAATTTTAGAAGGGAGCATTGATAATATTTTTCGCCAGTGACTTTTCATTGTATTTATTTTTTAAACCAAAAACATCCACAGCCATATTGCTGCTGAGCAACTAATGATGCATCAGCGTTTTCAATTAATCCCCCTTTGTCAGGGATTAGGGTGAACTCGACTAATTGCAGAGGTGCAAAATATTTTATTATCTGTTCATAACTATAAATTCTATGGGCATTGTATTCTATTCGTGAATTGCCAACAGGTGTTACAAATAACAAGTCGCCACCTGGCTTAACTATTCTTTTTAATTCTTCCATTGCTTTAATGTCACCTTTTGGATCTATTGGATCACCATATCTTCCAAGTCCAATATGTTCTATAGTATGCATACACGAAATGGAAGATTGGGAATTGTCTTCAAAAGGTAGATTATTGAGGTCTG
>JANMZN010000212.1:0-2202 GCA_031383285.1 Segetibacter sp. | reverse complement strand
CATGAACAACGATTGTTGAAATAATGCTGATTTGAATTTTCTGCTGGTTGACGTTGCTGCCAATCGTTGTTGCAGTTAAATTTGATACAATGCCTTTTGTGTTATGAGGATAGTTTAAATGATGCGGTGCATTATTTTTTTGACCTCTTTTGTGAATATATCTATTACATAGTATATTTGGAAAATCAAAAGAAAAACGATGAAAATAGTTGCTGCGATTTTTATTTGGGTGATCTGTTTTACTGCGAAGGTTGGTTATTCGCAAAGCGATCAATGGGCATGGGTGACTGGTGATAGCACTGCAAACACTTTAGCTATTCATGGGCAACTGGGTGTACCTTCTCAAAACAATAAGCCTGGGGGAAAGTCAGGTGCTTATTATTGGCGCGATAAAATTGGTAATATTTGGTTATTTGGAGGATCAGAAATTACTCAAGTATCTTCCTCTCAAAATTATAGAAGTGACTTGTGGAAGTTTGATATTTCTACAAATAACTGGACTTGGGTTAAAGGTGATAGCGCTAAAAGGATCCAAGGAAATTATGGTGTAAAAGGAGTTGCATCTATTACTAATAAGCCAGGTGCAAGACAGTTTGGAAACTATTGGACAGATACTGTAGGAAGATTTTGGATGTTTGGGGGTTCGATTGTTGAAAGTTCAGGTTTACAGTCTTATGGTAATGATCTTTGGGAGTACAATACAACGACGGACATGTGGACGTGGGTGAGCGGCAATCGTCTGGCAATATCTTCACAACTTGGTGTTTACGGAACCCGGGGAGTTCCTTCAGCAGCCAATTATCCGGGGGCTCGTAGGGGTTCTAGTAGTTGCGTTGACAAGGCAGGTAACCTTTGGTTATATGGAGGAGACGGTCAAACCCTCGGAGGGAATTCCGGCAAACTCAGTGACCTGTGGATGTTCAACACTACAACAAGAGAATGGACATGGATTGCCGGAGACACCTTGACGAATATACCTCCAATATATGGAGCTAAGGGAAGTACGTGTTCTAATTGTTATCCTGGTAGTCGGCAATATTGTACAATTGCAATCGATTCCAATTTCCTGTGGTTATTCGCTGGAGAAACTTTTTTGACTAGTCCCGGTTATGGCAGAAAAAATGATATTTGGAAATATGATTTATCAAATGGGGAATGGATTTGGCTAAGTGGTGACACCAGTCAGGATGCTATTGGAAACTATGGGATTTTAAAGCAATCATCGGCAAGTAATAAACCTGGAAGTAGGATTGGATCGGCATCATGGTCAGATAGTTATAGTAATTTATGGGTTTTTGGAGGTCTTGGTTTTGGCGCAACTTCAGCAAGTACCTTAGGTGATATGTGGAAATTCAATAAAATTTCAAATGAATGGACATGGATGTCAGGTGATAGCAGCGTTCTTAATTATGGAGTTTTTCAATCTAAAGGGTTATCACCAAATAATAAGGCTGGTGGAAGGGGAGTCAGTTGTTCATTTGTTGATCAAAACGGATACTTTTGGATGGGAGGGGGGCAGGGTTTTGCTTCCACGACTTATGGAAAATTGAACGATTTTTGGTATTACATACCTGACTATTCTGTAATGCCAATTCATTTGATAAAATTCACCGCCACCCTACAAGACCAAACCACCCACCTGATATGGACAGCCGACAACGAACAAAATTTTTCTCATTACGAAATACAACGCAGCACCAACAGCAGAGAATTTAATAAAGTAGGAAGTGTACAATCGAAAAAAAGAAGCGAGAAAAATGAATATAGCTTTGAAGATTTTACTCCCCTCCCCTTTGGAGATGGATCAGTGAAGTCAATCTATTACCGCCTAAAAATGGTGGACAACGATGGCACATTTACCTATAGCAATATTGCTCAGATAAAGCTGCCTGTAAAGAATGGTTTTACAGTTTACCCTAACCCGGCCACTACAGCTGCACAACTACAGTTTAGCAAACCTCTCACCGGCAAAGCAAACTTGACCATGACAGATGCCACCGGCAAAACAGTGCTAACCACCGTATTCAATGGCCCATCTTCTATGGTAAGTATTGCAACAATAAACTTACCCGCAGGAATCTATCGTGTAAAAGTGATGAGCGAAAGTGGCACATTTACCGGGCAGGTGGTAGTTATTAAGTAAAGCTGTGTCTGCGTGGGGTCTCCAGAAAGGGACCCTGCGCTGTTAACAGGAATTGCTAT
>JANMZN010000172.1:0-3519 GCA_031383285.1 Segetibacter sp. | reverse complement strand
GTCCGGTTATACATTCTGCCAAAATAAAAATGGCTATCCACGAAATTAAAAGAGGCTTATGAAACGGAACAATGATGGCAACTAGCATCATGATCAACAAAATAAAGACACTCTCTGATGTATTGGTAAAATCTCTGTAAGAATAGGGTACAATATGTGGCTCAATAATAATATCCGCTGCTCCTTTTCCATACCTGAACATTCTTTTCCATTGTTTTTTGCCATCATTCCACCACGGATGTACTACAATGGCATCGGGCACAGAATCGTATTTTTTATGATTGGCAAATGCATTTTCTGTAAGTAGCGAAATATCTTCTCCACCGAACTGCAAATCAGGATTGAACAATCTGGGATAAAGCAGAGAACGGTTGAGCAGCACATTGGCTGTTGGCGCCCAACTCAGGTTTTCATGATGACGTGCAGATTGAAAATGGCCAACAGCACCATTATAAAACAATGCTTTTGTAACAGCATTGAATGGCGTTGGAAAATCAGTTACACCGATAAATCCCAGGCTATTGGGCTTCTTCTTTATAGCATCATTGTATGCAAATAGTAATCGGGGATCAGGAACGATATCATCGTCCAGCATCAATATCCAATCCGCCTTTCCGGCATTTATTCCTTTGTTTCTGGTTTTAGAAAAACCGATGTTCTGTTCGTTTATGATTAATTGTATTTTACCCTGTATGGCTAATTGTTGAATAGATGCCGGTACTTCAACAGCCGGATTATCAGCAACCAATATATAGTTGACCATAATTTCATCAGGAATAGCTAATGAAAATATGCCCAGCAAGATGGTTTCATCCAACCTGAAAGACGGTATTACTACATCTATTTCCTTTTTCATACTTTGCAAAGCAAAAAAAACAAATTAACAACAATGGAAAAAGTTTGTGGCGGCAAAAGAGAACAAGCCTTTCCTATAGCAATGGACAAGCCAATGGTCAGCATTGTCATTGTAACACGCAATGTCGAAGCTGATTTACCTGCTTGCCTGCAATCTATCAGGTTGCAAAGTTATCAAAACCTGCAGATAATAATATTTGACGGCGACAGCACTGATGGTACCATCGAAATCATTCGAAAAAATGAAAACATTATTTCTTATTGGCAAAGTGAACCCGACAAAGGAATATATGACGCAATGAATAATGCGGTAAAAAAGGCCGCAGGACAATGGATCTATTTTTTAGGTGCAGATGATGTGTTATTACCTGGTTTTTCGGAAATGGCAACCCGATTGGTTAATCCTTCTGCCATTTATTATGGTGATTGCCTTACAGATACTAGCCTAAAGCTGGGCGGCGTATTTTCAGCTTATCGATTAACGAAGATGAATGTATGTCATCATGCGGTATTATATCCAAGAGCAGTATTTTCAAAATACCATTATCCGGTGCAATATCCCGTGTATGCAGATCATGCGCTCAATATACAATGCTGGGGTGATCGTTCTTTTTCCAGATCTTATATTCCAATAGAAATTGCCAGATTCAAAACCACCGGTTTTTCTTCTACTACAAAAGACGAACTTTTTAAAAAAGAAAAAGGGAGTTGGATAAAAAAATACTTAGGTGCCTTTATCTACTTCCGATATCGATTAAAAAAATGGAAGGAAAGTAAAAAAGAAGGAAGCCGTTTTTACTAGAGATCAACATCTATACTCCTCTGGTTTTCTAAAATTGATTAGCCACTTCAATTACTTTGTAAATATCATCTTCGGTATGAAAATAAGAAATAGGCAAGCTCAAAGTGGTTGCATGAATTTCTTCTGAAATAGGATAATCTCCGGAAACAATTCCACTTAAAGCCTTTTGTTTATGCGGTGCAATAGGATAATGAATTTCGGTTTTAATACCATTCTTTAACAAAAAGTCTCTCATTGCATCTCTTTTATTGTGCCTGATATTGTAAATGTGAAAGACATCATGGTAATCCTTGTCAACTATAGGCTTAATGAAATCATTTTTTAAGTGTTGCTGGTACAACGAAGCAAGCCGCCTTTTATGATTGTTTATATCATGCAGCTTTTTAAGTTTTACTGATAAGAATGCTGCTTGCACTTCATCTAGTCTGGAATTAATTCCAACTACTTCATTTACATATTTGACCTTGGATCCATAGTTTCGCAGCGTTTTAATTTGATCAGCAAGCAGCTCGTCATTGGTGGTAATAGCACCGCCATCGCCGAGACATCCAAGATTTTTTGTTGGATAAAAACTGAAGGCGCCGAATTCACCAAAGGTTCCAATTTGCTGATCTTTGTACATAGCCCCGTGTGCTTGCGCACAATCCTCAATCACTTTTAGATTGTACTTCTTTGCCAATAGCATGATTGATTCCATTTCGCAGCATTTACCATATAAATGCACCACCATGATGGCTTTTGTTTTGCTAGTAATGTGTTGTTCTATCAGTTCCGGATTGATGTTATAAGTATCTAATCTCGGCTCAACCAAAACCGGCGTAAATTGATTTTGAAGAATGGAAAGAATGGTAGCGATATAAGTATTGGAAGGAACAACAATTTCTGACCCTTTAGGAAAGTCAAAAGCCTTTAAGGAAAGATACAAAGCGTCGAGTCCTGATGCCAAACCTACACAGTGGTTGCTGCCGCACCAAGTTGCAAATTCCTGCTCAAAATGCTTTACACTTTCGCCTAAAATATACCAGCCACTCTGCAGCACTTCATTAAATTTTTTGCGATATGCTTCAAAAAATGGTTGGTTGGCTTTGTTGAGATTTTCGTATTCTATCATAGATAAGGCTCGTAAATATAGTCTTCTGAATCAAAATATTCAGATGCCAATACCATCAGTATAGCATCCGGTGTAAAATCATACATTTGGTGCCAGTCTTTTGGTTCCAGAATGAGGCATTTGTAAGGGGCGTCCAAAAGGAATGCTTCAGTTTTTTCTCCGTTATTATTACTAATGATACAACTACCTTGTATGCAAACGGCTGCCTGAATTGTTTTATGATGGCGATGTCCGCCTCTTATAGATTCATCTACACCATAAATATAGAAAATGCGCTTGATGTCAAAAGGGATTGATTTTTCAATCACGGTTAGGTTGCCCCTTGTGTCTGTGAATGTCTTTAAATTAATTACATGCGCCATTTCTTAAAATATAGCTTTGCTTAAAAAAATTTCTAAATCTTCCTTTGAAGTGGTAAAGATATTTTCTCCTGATTGATTTTTTCAATTTCGGCACCTCTATTTCTTCATGAAAAATATGATTCGGATTTATGGACAGTAAAACATGATCTGCTGCTTGCAATGCTTTCACATAAGGCGCATATACCAGCATGGTTGTTGGAATATCCAAATCATAATGACCAAGGTGGCACCCTTTATGAACTGCATATTTGAACTGGTGATAATGATAAAAAATAAACTCAAATGCTTCCCCTGTAGCTTTTACTTTGCCAAATAGTTTACCATTAATACAGGTTACGTCATACTGTTGAATGTTCCATACAGCAATGCCACCCCCTAAATGTATCAGT
>JANMZN010000170.1:0-3519 GCA_031383285.1 Segetibacter sp. | reverse complement strand
GTCCGGTTATACATTCTGCCAAAATAAAAATGGCTATCCACGAAATTAAAAGAGGCTTATGAAACGGAACAATGATGGCAACTAGCATCATGATCAACAAAATAAAGACACTCTCTGATGTATTGGTAAAATCTCTGTAAGCATAGGGTACAATATGTGGCTCAATAATAATATCCGCTGCTCCTTTTCCATACCTGAACATTCTTTTCCATTGTTTTTTGCCATCATTCCACCACGGATGTACTACAATGGCATCGGGCACAGAATCGTATTTTCTATGATTGGCAAATGCATTTGCTGTGAGTAACGAAATGTCTTCTCCACCAAATTGCAAATCAGGATTAAATAACCTTGGATAAAGCAATGAACGGTTGAGCAGCACATTGGCTGTTGGCGCCCAACTTAGGTTTTCATGATGACTTGCCGATTGAAAATGACCTACAGCCCCATTGTAAAACAATGCTTTTGTAACAGCGTTGAATGGCGTTGGAAAATCGGTAACACCAATAAATCCCAGACTATCGGGCTTATGCTTTATTGCATCTGCATATGCAAATAGTAATCGGGGATCAGGAACGATATCATCATCCAGCATCAGTATCCAATCCGCATTACCTGCATGTATTCCTTTGTTTCTTGTTTTAGAAAATCCAATGTTCTGTTCGTTGATAATTAATTGTATTTTATATTGTATGGCCAATTGTTGAATAGATGCCGGTACTTCTACAGCGGGATTATCTGCAACCAAGATATATTTGACCATCAAGTCATCGGGTATGGCTAATGAAAATATGCCGAGCAAGATGGTTTCATCCAGCCTGAAAGACGGTATAACTACATCTATTTCCTTTTTCATACTTTGCAAAGCAAAAAAAACAAATTAACAACAATGGAAAAAGTTTGCGGCGGCAATAGAGAACAAGCCTTTCCAATACTGATGGACAAGCCAATGATCAGCATTGTGATAGTAACACGCAATGCCGAAGCAGATTTACCCGCCTGCCTTCAATCAATCAATGAGCAAAGGTATCAAAACCTGCAGATAATCATTTTTGATGGTGCAAGCACAGATGGAACGATTGAAATAATTCAGAACTATAACAAATACATTTCTTATTGGCAAAGCGAGCCGGACAAAGGAATTTATGACGCCATGAACAAGGCTGTAAAAAAAGCATCGGGCCAATGGATCTATTTTTTAGGCGCAGATGATGTGTTATTACCTGGTTTTTCGGAAATGGCAATCCGATTGGTTAATCCTTCAACCATCTATTATGGTGATTGCCTGACAGATAAAAGCCTAAAGCTGGATGGCGTTTTTTCCGCATACCGTTTAACCAAAATGAATATTTGTCACCATGCAGTATTCTATCCTCAGCTAGTATTTTCAAAATACCATTATCCGGTGCAGTTTCCTGTGTATGCTGATCATGCGCTCAATATACAATGTTGGGGTGATCGTTCTTTTTCCAGAACATATATACCAATAGAAATTGCCAGGTTCAAAACCACCGGTTTTTCTTCTACTACCAAAGACGAACTTTTTAAAAAAGAAAAAGGGAGTTGGATAAAAAAATACTTAGGTTCCTTTATCTACTTCCGATATCGATTAAAAAAATGGAAGGAAAGTAAAAAAGAAGGAAGCCGTTTTTACTAGAGATCAACATCTATACTCCTCTGGTTTTCTAAAATTGATTAGCCACTTCAATTACTTTGTAGATGTCCTCTTCGGTATGAAAATAAGAAATAGGCAAGCTCAAAGTGGTTGCATGAATTTCTTCTGAAATAGGAAAATCTCCGGAAACAATACCACTTAACGCCTTTTGTTTATGGGGTGCTATGGGATAATGGATTTCGGTTTTTATGCCATTATTCAGCAGAAATGCTCTCAATTCATCTCTCTTCTCATGCCTTATGTTATAGATGTGAAAGACATCATAATAATCCTTGTCAACTACAGGCTTAATGAAATCATTTTTTAAGTGTTGCTGGTACAACGAAGCAAGCCGCCTTTTATGATTGTTGATATCGTGCAGCTTATTGAGTTTTATCGATAAGAAAGCGGCTTGTATTTCATCTAATCTGGAGTTAATTCCAACTACTTCATTTACATATTTAACTCTGGACCCATAGTTTCGCAGCGTTTTAATTTGATCAGCTAGCAGCTCGTCATTGGTGGTAATGGCACCGCCATCGCCGAGGCACCCTAGATTTTTGGTTGGATAAAAACTAAACGCACCGAATTCACCAAAGGTTCCAATTTGCTGATCTTTGTACATGGCACCGTGTGCTTGTGCACAATCTTCAATCACTTTCAGGTTGTACTTCTTTGCCAATAGCATGATTGATTCCATTTCGCAGCACTTACCATACAAATGCACCACCATGATGGCTTTTGTTTTGCTGGTAATATACTGTTCTATCAGGTCCGGATTGATGTTATAAGTATCTAATCTTGGCTCAACCAAAACCGGCGTAAATTGATTTTGAAGAATGGAAAGAATGGTAGCGATATAAGTATTGGACGGAACAATAACTTCTGAATCTTTTGGAAAGTCAAAAGCCTTTAAGGAAAGATACAAGGCATCTAGCCCGGACGCTAAACCTACACAATGGTTGCTGCCGCACCATGTTGCAAATTCCTGCTCAAAATGCTTAACGCTTTCGCCCAAAATATACCAACCACTTTCAAGCACATCGTTGAATCGCTTTCGATATGCATCAAAAAATGGTTGGTTGGCTTTGCTGAGGTTTTCGTATTCTATCATAGGTATGGCTCGTAAATATAATCTTCTGCTTCAAAATATTCAGATGCCAATACCATTAGGATAGCATCCGGTGTAAAATCATACATTTGGTGCCAGTCTTTTGGTTCCAGAATGAGGCATTTATAAGGGGCATCTAATAGGAATGCTTCCGTTTTTTCTCCGTTATTATTACTGATGGTGCAACTTCCCTGAATGCAGACAGCAGCCTGAATGGTTTTATGATGGCGATGACCACCTCTTACAGATTCATCTACACCATAAATATAGAAAATGCGCTTGATGTCAAAAGGGATTGATTTTTCAATCACGGTAAGATTGCCCCTTGTGTCTGTGAATGTCTTTAAATTAATTACATGCGCCATTTCTTAAAATATAGCTTTGCTTAAAAAAATTTCTAAATCTTCCTTTGATGTGGTAAAGGTATTTTCTCCTGATTGATTTATTCAATTTTGGCACCTCTATTTCTTCATGAAAAACATGATCCGGATTTTTGGTCAATAAGAGGTGATCAGCTGCTTGCAATGCTTTTACATAAGGCGCATATACCAGCATGGTTGTTGGTATATCCAAATCATAATGTCCAAGGTGGCAACCTTTGTAAACCGCATACTTGAACTGGTGATAATGATAAAAAATAAACTCAAATGCTTCCCCTGTAGCTTTTACTTTGCCAAATAGTTTACCATTAATACAGGTTACGTCATACTGTTGAATGTTCCATACAGCAATGCCACCCCCTAAATGTATCAGT
>JANMZN010000152.1:0-10532 GCA_031383285.1 Segetibacter sp. | reverse complement strand
AGTGAAATCAGGCGAACGTTTGAAAAGGTGATCGCAAGGTTAAATAAGTCAGGATACTCAGCAGACATCGAGGAAAGTTTTAGTAATGGAAGAAGGGTAGTAGCTGTTTTTGCAGAGCATAAAAGGCAAGTAAAAGGAATATTGCATGGAGAGAGTGATACGCGTAAAACCGCTTTCATTGAGCCTGAAGAAACGATTGAGCTCAACAATGACATCTACAGCCTGGAGAATGATGAAAGAAAGGAAGTGCAAAGAATTTTGAGAAAGTTAACTGCCGATCTTTCGCACTATTCACCGTTGCTAAATCAATATTATTTTATTATCAGCGATTACGATTTTGTAAGGGCAAAGGCCAGGTTGGCAATAGATATGAATGGCGAATTGCCTGAAGTCTTTGATAAAGCACATATAGAATTGGTAAATGCATATCATCCGCTCTTGTTATTGTACAACAAAGCAGCAGGAAAACCCACTATTCCACTTAGTATAAAACTGGATAGTAATAACCGCATATTGGTGATAAGCGGTCCCAACGCCGGTGGTAAAACAGTAACACTTAAAACAATAGGGCTGCTGCAAATGATGATGCAGAGTGGATTGCTTGTTCCGGTAAGTCCTTATTCTCAAATGGGAATCTTTAAACAATTAATGATTCACATTGGTGACACCCAAAGTCTTGAATTTGAATTGAGCACCTACAGCAGCCATTTATTGAACATGAAGCATTTCATGGAAGTTGCCAATGGTAAAACACTGTTCTTTATTGATGAATTGGGTAGTGGTAGTGATCCCAATCTAGGTGGCGCATTTGCCGAAGTGATCATGGAAGAGTTGGCCCATAAGCACTCATTTGGAGTAGTAACTACCCACTACCTCAACTTAAAAGTGATGGCTAACAAAGTGCCCGGGATTATTAACGGAGCCATGGCTTTTGATGAAGAAAAATTGCTTCCATTGTACAAGTTGAATATTGGTAAACCCGGCAGTTCCTATACATTTTCTATAGCAGAAAGGATAGGGCTTCCTAAGCATCTCAT
This sequence comes from Segetibacter sp., assembly GCA_031383285.1. GTDB lineage: Bacteria > Bacteroidota > Bacteroidia > Chitinophagales > Chitinophagaceae > Segetibacter. Next base: position 9,495 of record JANMZN010000152.1, on the reverse strand, counting down.
TAATAAAGCGAGGAAGTTGATAGATGATGATCACTTTAACCTGGACAAACTACTCAATAAAACTGAACAAGACCTGCTTGAGGTGGAAATGAAAGGTAAGGAGTTGCAGCTACATATAAATGAGACTGAGAAACTAAAAAAAGATATGAAACTGGTGATGGACAAAGAAAGACATCGGCAGGAAGTAGAGGTGCTTAAGCAACAGAATAGCATAACCGAAGAGCGTATAGCCTACATGAAGGACATGGAGCGAAAACTGAAGCAGATAATGCTGGATTGGCGAAAGGCTGAGGATAAAACCGAACCAATGAAACAGATGCACAACCTTTTGTTCAACAAAAAAGATGAAATTGTAAAGAACAAACTGGCCAAGAAAGTGGAGCTCACATACAATGAGATAAAAGGAGAGATTGTAGTTGGTGCCAAAGTAAAATTGAAAAAAAATTACCAAATTGGTTCAGTAAAGGAAATAAGGGGCAAACGTGCCATTGTACAAATAGGATTGTTGCCGATGAATGTAGATATAGCTGATTTAGTCATTGTAGAAGAAAGAACCCCCCATATTCAATGATTTTTTATTTGTCAGAATAGGTAGATTTAAAAGGCAAATCATACTTTTTGTTATAAAGAATTCGTTTTAGCAGATTGATATTACCATGTATTTGTAACATTTTTAAATCTGCCCATGATAACATTTTCTGAAACCTTTCTGTCAAAAACCCCTGTTTTTGCTAGTATTCCCGGAGGAGATTCGTTGTTTCCTGCAAATGGATTTATGGTTGTTGATCAGCATTATAATGTGATTGCGGTAGATGAAGGTTACAAAATGTTCCATAAATTGTTTCATCAAACTGTGCTAAATGCAGGAGATAATATTTACCTGCAGGTTGCTAATTATTATCCAACCAATTTTAATGCTGCGCTTAGAAATAGCATAGAGCAAAACGAAGACGACCTTTCGCTTACCTTAGATTACAAAGGAGAATTTTCATCCTCATTCAAGGTCTCCATTGATCAATTGCAGCATCCAATCAATTGTAAAGGTGCTAGAATCATAATTGAAAGAACTGAAGCAGACGACGACGACAAACAAGAAGAAAAAAGCGAATCGTTTTTTAGGCAATTGGTAGATCATAGTACGAATATTTACCAACTTACAGATTCTTCATTCAATATTTCTTACTCTAGCAATGCAGTTGAAGAGGAGTTGGGATACAATGCATCAGAATTATTTGATAAAAATGTAATTGATTTGGTTCATCCTGACGATATAGATTTGGTAAAAGAATGGTTTGTAAATATAAAAAGGCAATCTGAAAAATTACTTACACTTGAGTATCGGGTACGTGCTAAAAAAGGCAATTATATCTGGATTGAAAACAGTGCAAAGAATATGTTGAATAACCTTGGATTTAGGTCCATTGTTATGAATTCAAAAAATATACAGGAGAAGAAGATAGCTGACGATGCATTGGTGCAAGCAGAGCAAAGGCTATCTCTGTTGCTTAATAATACAGCCGAGTCATTTATCATCTTAAATAGTAGGTTGCGAATTGTGACTTACAATAAATCTGCACAGGAGCGTTCACCTTATTTTTATAACAAAGAAATTCAATCAGGATTTTCTGTTCTTGACTTAATAGATGAAGCTGAAATTCAGGATTACATTACCTTGTTTGAACAGGTTTTTAATGGCGAAGAAAAAGAAAAAGAAACTAGATATATAGACGAACAAGGTAAGTCGCACATTTATAGCCACACATTTAGGCCATTATTCAATGCTGGAAATGATATTTTCGGCGTGTTTATTACTTCTAGCGAAGTTACTGAAAGGAAAAACCTGACGGAGCAAGTAGCCATCAATTCTGAAAGACTAAAAACCGCTCAGAAAATAGCTCGCCTTGGATACTTCGAATTTGACGCTCATACAAAAACGTTTTTCTGTTCTGATCAGTTTTATGAAATATTGGAAATTGATAAATCTGTTCAGTCTTGGGATGAGCTTAGGGTTTATGAGAAAAATATTCACAATCAGGATAAAAAAAATGTCATCACGGAAATCAGCAACTCTTTAATAAACGAAGCTGATTTTTATTTGGAGTTCAGATATTTTGTTAATGGCGAAAGGGAAAAAGTTATTCTCGCAATTGGAGGTGTTGAAACCAGTAAATTAGACAATTCCAAAGTTTTCAAAGTAACCCTGCAAGACATTACAGAGACAAGAATGGCAATGGTAGCTTTGCAGGCGTTGGAGTCTAAATTTAAATCAATATTTGATAACAGTATTGATGGAGTCGTATTGTCAAATCATACTGGAGAATTATTATCTGCCAATCCCGCGGCTTGCAAGATGTTAGGTTATACACAACAAGAAATGTCAACATTAGTCAGGACTGATTTATTAGATGTTGAATCCCGATCTGTTCAGGAAATGATTTATAAGCAAAATACATTGGGAGAATTTGTTGGTGAACTGAATTTCAAGCACAAAAAAGGGCATTATGTTCCGGTCGAGATTTCATCTATCAGCATGAAAGATGCAAATGGGAAAAATTATGTATCAACCATTGTAAGAGACATAACCGATAAAAAGAAAATTGAGGAAGACCAACGATTGTTGACGGATGAACTACTAAAAAATAACCAGGACCTGCAACAGTTTTCATTTATCACTTCTCATAATCTAAGAGCTCCTGTAGCAAATTTGCTTAGTCTTTTAAGTTTGTACAACAAAGAAAATCATGCAGACGAATTTAACCAGGTATTGGTTGATAAATTTGAACAGGCAACCCAACAATTAAATAGTACACTAAACGATTTGGTTAATGTATTGGTCATAAAATCAAATAACAATATAGATAAAGTACCGATTAGTTTTACAAGTGTATTTACAGAGGTTAGAAAAAATGTAGACAACTTGTTGCATGAGCGCAAAGGAAAAATTCATGCTGATTTTACAGCTGTTGATGAAATTCTCTATAACAAAATTCATATTGATAGTATTTTCCTCAATATGATTACCAATGCCATTCGTTATAGTTCTCCAGATAGAAAACCGGAAATTAAGATAACTTCGCATAAAATGAATGGTTGGGTAATGGTTTCATTCTCAGACAATGGATTGGGTATGGATCTTAAGCGATACGGTGACAGATTGTTTGGCTTATACCAAAGGTTTCATGGAAATATTGAAGGTAAAGGATTAGGCTTATATATGACAAAATCGCAGATTACTGCAATGGGAGGGAAAATTGAAGTGGAAAGTTCACCAGATAAAGGAACTACTTTTAAAATATTTTTTAAAACGCAAGCGGTAGCATAATGGCAAAATTTACTGAAGTATTGTTGGTAGAAGATGATCCTATAACAATAATGGTATGCGATAGAATTCTTAGAATGAATAACTTCTCTGAAAAAGTAACGTCGTGCGTTAATGGTAGAATTGCTTTAGACCATTTACTGCAATTGAAAGGGTCTGAAAGTTTACCGCTAATTATTTTTCTCGATATTAATATGCCAGTAATGAACGGCTGGGATTTTTTGGAAGAATTTGATTTCATCAAAAACGATTTTAAAACAATGCCCCGTATTTTTTTACTTTCTTCTACGGTCGATCCTGAAGATTACAAGCGGGCTAAACAATATTCTATGGTGCAGGATTTTATCTCCAAACCATTGAACAAAGAAGCACTTGAAGCTATCGTTTAACAAATTTTATTTTGTAATTTTTTATTTTGTCATAACCCGATATTGGCTATTTGACTTTTAGCATCAAGTTTCAATTATTTTTGCAGCTTCATGAAACCAATTGTTTTTTTCGAAGATTTGGGCCAGCATCGTTCCTATAAAGAAATATGGGATATCCAAGAGTCTTTGCTTCAACAAAATGTAAAACTAAAATCTGCACAGTTCACAGACCAATCAGACCAACTTTCTTCCAACAAATTTGATAAAAAAACCACTAATCATTTATTGTTTGTTGAACATTCCCCCGTTTATACGTTGGGCAAAAGCGGCAACGAAAAGCATGTGCTGATCTCCGAGCAAAAGCGGGTAGAAAAAGGAATTGAATTTTTCAAAATAAACAGGGGAGGAGACATCACTTTTCATGGACCCGGGCAATTGGTTGGTTATCCAATTCTTGATCTCGATTATTTTAAAACCGACCTCGGTTGGTATCTCAGAAGCCTGGAAGAAGTGATTATACTTACAATGGATGAATACGGATTGACGGCGCAGCGAAGTAAAGGGGAAACAGGCGTTTGGTTGGATGCTGATGTGCCAGGAAAGGAAAGAAAAATATGTGCCATGGGTATCCGTTGTAGCAGATGGATTACGATGCATGGATTTGCTTTTAATGTCAATACTGATCTTCAATATTTTAATTACATTATTCCATGTGGCCTTCAACATAAGCAGGTAACTTCTCTTCAAAAAGAATTGGGTCGTTCAGTTGATTTGAATGAAATAAAAGGAAAACTTATTAAGCATTTTGAGGTGGTTTTTGGCGCGGAGGTGAGGAAGAAAGTGGTCAGTTAAGGAGTAGTCAGTTAAGGAGTGGTCAGTGAGGAAGTAGTTAGTTAAGACAGTGGTCAGTGAAGAAGTAGCGAAACTGCTTTGTCTTTCCGACGAAGGAGGAAACCCTGAGCGACTTAGAGAGACTCCTCCTAAAGTCGGAGTGACAATGCAAAAAAAATAGAGGCAAAAAGGCAAAAGGTCTATTCAATCAGTAAAAAAAGTAAAAGAAAAAGTATTGCTTATATTAGCTGATTGGAAAATCTTTCTTACAAAATGGATAGGTCAAAAGTAGTGGCACAAACTTTTTAGGAAGCGGACAACCATATTGGTTATTGGGAACATAAAACGGAGGAAGAAAGGTTAAATGCAGCTTGTTTTATCATCCATCAGATTTTTGGAACTACACCATTTACAAAAGTAGATAGAACGGTTTTTAGTAGAAGTAAGCATTAGCAGTTATCAGTAGACAGTAACAAGAAACGAGCCAATGAGTAACGAGTTTATACGTAACAAGCCAACGAGAAACTACCCAGCTATAAACGAGTAACGATCCAACGAGCCAACGAATAACGAGCCAATTGTAACCTAAAAAAAATCAGCGAAAGCCATAAAATCCTAACAATAAGCGTTCCCCTAAACTTCAAACTTCAAACTTACCTTCACCATCGTCGCAACAATTTTATCTATAGGTAAGTTGACGATCGTATCATCAAAATCATCCCAAGCTATCCATCTAAATACTTCTGCTGCGCCATTGGGATCTGCTACCTGCCCTGGAGAAAAATCGAATGGAACTGTTTTGGTTAGGAGGGCAATGGGTTCCTTAGCGTGTACTCGATAGTAAATACTCAATATCTGTTGATTGCTTCTAAATGCTGAGGGCTGGTAAAAATCGGTAGTATAAAGGTGTTCGCCTATAGTTACATCGAGGTTGGTCTCTTCTATAAACTCTCTTTTCAGGCAATCGCGAGTGCCTTCGCCCAGCTCCAATCCCCCACCGGGAAACTTGGTAAAATAACCGCCACGAATGTATTCATCACTGACCAATACCCGTTGTTGGCTATCTATCAATATTCCATAAACTCTTACCGTGATCATCTTATTTCAATTTCATTTTTTTCATGCGCTTAAAATAGCTCCAGGCAGCAGCAGCAAGTATGATGAATGAGATTGATACCGGTATCCAAAAAGTATATGGAGAGTTCTTGTAAGGGATAGGCGTATTCATGCCGTATATGCTAGCTATCAGTACCGGCACAGTAAGTACCAGCGTAAGGGTAGTAAGACGTTTTAAAACGATGTTTTGATTATTGGCTATGATGCTTGCAAAGGCGTCCAAGGTAGAACTAAGGATATTGGTATAAATATTAGCCATCTCCAATGCCTGCGAATTGTCAACAATTAAGTCGTTTAGCAACTCACGTTCATCTTCTGTTAATCCGAGAAAATTGGTTCTTTCAAGCTTCATCATCAGCAACTCATTGCTGCGCAAAGCAGTTACAAAATAGACCAGACTTTTTTGAATGCGCACCAGTTCCAGCAGTTCTTCGTTGCGGTTGGCATCGTATAGTTTTTGCTCCAGCAAGTTGCGGCGGTGGTTGATTTCCTTTAGGTAATCCATAAAGTTGGTTACCACTTTTTCAAATATTTTCAACACCATCAGGTTGCGCTTGTCGGGATGGCGTTTTTGAAAGCTGTTCAGAAATTTTTTAATCGCTCCATTGTCAAAGGAGTTAACTGTAACAATATGGTTATGTGTAAGAATGATACAAATTGGGATGGTAATGTAAAAGGCATCGCTGTCGTTAAAGGAGTTGTTTTCAGCCGGTGTTTTAATGACAATGAATTTCACATTGTCTTCTATTTCAAACCGGGGCCTTTCATCTATGTCAAGTGAATCTCTCAGAAATTCAATTGGAATGTCTAACTCTTCGCCCAAATGTTGAAACTCCTCCTCCTTAAAGGGCGGAACAAGATTGACCCAAGCACCATTTTCGGGCTTATCTATTTCAATAGTCTGGTTATTGCCGTTTTTGAAGTAATGGATCATAGTAGGTGATGATGTGCAAATTACATGATTTCTTAATCGTCTTATGGTTGGATATGGGTTACTTCAACGTTAAGTTATTGTTATGCTACCTTTAAATACAAACGTCGCCGGCCCACATAACCAGATATCGTTGAATGAATGGTCTGATATTTTGTTGAACTCTACTGCAAGTTTGCCACCGGGAGTTACCACGTCTATATGGTTAAATCCTGAGTCATTGTGGGCGCTGATCAAAGCACTCGCAGTAACACCAGTACCACAGCTAAGTGTTTCATCTTCTACACCTCGCTCATAGGTTCTTACATGGATGATGTTGTGATCCATAAATTCTACCAGATTTACATTGATTCCTTTTGCTATAAAATCTTTGCTATTTCTTATTTTTTTTCCCACTTCTACTACGGGGTAGTCTTTTACACTGTCTACATATTTTACATAGTGAGGGGAGCCTGTGTTTAAAATAAAATTACCATCAGATATCTGCACTTCACTCACATCTTTCATCTTCAGGAATATCCAGTTTTTTTCTTCAAATGTTGCTTCATGTGGGCCATCAATGGCCACAAAGTTGTAAGTGTCTCTGTGCATGCCGAGGTCGTAAGCAAATTGTACGATGCATCTTCCGCCATTGCCACACATGGTACTTTCGCCCCCATCTGCATTGTAATATTTCATTTCAAAGTCGTATCCTTCTTTATTGTTAAACAAAATGAGACCATCGGCCCCTATGCCAAAGCGGCGGTCACAAAGGAACTTTACTTGTTCAAGTGATAATTGCAACTCACCACTCCTGTTGTCTATCATAATGAAATCGTTGCCTGTTCCTTGGTACTTAGAAAATGAAATGTTCATTATATGTCAGCTATTATTTCCAAAGATTTTATAATTAAGTTCTCTACTGCAGCATTGCCATCTTTGCTGAATTCTTTTTTTACACGGTTGGCTACTATTGCACTAATGCTTAGGCATTGATGTCCCATTAATCTGCCCAAACCATAAATAGCACTTGTTTCCATTTCAAAGTTTGTTATCTGGTGTTGTCCAAAAGAAAAATCAGTCAGGCGGTCAATGATATCCGGATTAGATAAGCCCAATCGCAATACTCGTCCTTGTGGGCCATAAAACCCAGGGCAGGTAATGGTAATACCATGAAAGAACCCTTCTACAAAATGTTTGAGAACTCCTCCACCAGCAGAACTGATATAGGGTTGAGAAAATTTACCGCTGATTTGTGTATGGGCTACAAATTGTTGTATGATTTGGTTTTCTTCATCGTTGTTTTCGAGCCGGTAATAATTGAGCAGATTGTCTATGCCCAATCCATGTGTACTAACCACTAAACTATCGCAGGGAATGTGCGCTTGTAATGCCCCCGATGTTCCTAAACGAATAATGGTCAGGGGTGTTAATTCAGGTTTAATGGTCCTTGTTTCCAGATTGATGTTGGTGAGTGCATCCAGTTCGTTAAGCACAATGTCTATATTATCAGGACCAATACCGGTAGAAACAACAGAAATTCTTTTGTTGCCCAGGTAGCCGGTATGGGTTACAAATTCCCGATGCTGCAGGTGGTGTTCTATGCTGTCAAAATGTTTGCTTACTTCTTTTACCCTGTCCGGATCGCCAACGGTGATGATTGTTTGAGCCAGTTCTTCTGGTCTTACATTTAAATGGTAAATAGCACCTCTGTTATTAAGGATCAGTTCGCTTTCGGCAATTCTATTCATGGCAAAGCATTATTAAAAAAACTCTGGAAAAATGAAGTAAAATGTGAAAATATGAAAATGTGAGGAAGGAAATCAATTTGAATTTTGTTAATAAAATTTTCAAATTTGCATTTTCATCAGTTTGCCCTATTTTCGCAGCAGTTTAAAAGGTCCTGTAGCCGAGTGGCTAGGCAAAGCTCTGCAAAAGCTTCTACAGCGGTTCGAATCCGCTCGGGACCTCACCAATGGATTACCTTTGTAGTCCATTTTTTATTTATGAAATATTCCAATTACCTCGGTGCCATTTCTAGCTTGGCGCTTATTATTTGTTGCTTCCTCCCTTGGGTACACATTAATTCCCTTGATCTTACACTCAATGGCTTTCAGGGTAAAATTTCTGAGCAATTAGATTTCGGCAAACAAGCATACACGCATATTTTTTTTGCTTCACTTATGTTTGTTTTTTTCCTTCTTCAAAAGATTTGGGCTAAAAGAATCAATATTTTGATTGGTGCATTCCAATTTTCATGGGCAATCAAAAACTACATTGTTTTTAGTATGTGTAGAGAAGGCGAGTGCCCTGAAAAAATGATTGGAATTTATTTATTAATCAGCTTATCGTTTCTTATGCTAATGTTTACTTTGATGCCAAAGCTAAAAAGTGGGCTTCAGAACTAATGTCAAATCTGTAGTGTTAGTTGAGTATATTGAAATACTTTATATTGAATTTGAAATCATGGTATTTTCATTATAATCTTGACAGTAAGAATTATGGGGGGGCAATCGAATCCAATCTTGATTAATAGCGAATTGTCAATAAATAACGGCTTTATTTTCTTTAGATGTATGCATTTAAAGAAAATAGGATTTCCTTTATTTCGTGATGCATTTAACAGCATTGTGTCAACACTTTCGTAATTATAAGGAATATCAATTTTGCTTATCAAAACGAGCCATATTTATCGACCTTTAAATTTGAATTTCATTCAAGGTGACGTATGGGTTAAATAGAAAAAGGTTGCCTCATTTTATTGAGGCAACCTTTTCTTATTTATGTCATTAAGAATAATCTAAAGACAGTGTATTATTTTACAAATTTCAAGATGTTGCTGCTGCAACCATTGATACAATTAACTTTCAAAGAGTAAACTCCTTTTGCAAGGCCTTCAACATTCAGTTGAAGATTATTGTCACCTTCTTTTAATTGGTTGGTTGTCTGCA
>JANMZN010000105.1:0-3609 GCA_031383285.1 Segetibacter sp. | reverse complement strand
AAGGTAACCGTCGTATTGTTATACCCGTTGCAAACAACCTATACTTAGTTCTATGTTGGTTAGTTTTTGTCTTCCCGTTGAACGGAACATGTGTTTCAAAGACAGCAGTTCGGAGAACTACATTTATCTTAGCTTCAAGGTGCCCTAAAGGAACACCTTGAAGAACGGGGGAAGAACGGGCACTTAAAGCAATTAGCTTTTAGCTTCGGTTTTATTGTTTTGATTTTTCTTTTACTTGTGCAGGTTCGTGTGTGAAGAACAACTGTAAAAGCGGAAATTTTAAAGACTAGTCAAAGAAAATCCGACAATGTGAAAGGATCTCCATTATCCTTTTTGTTATTACTTGCTTCCTTTTTTGCCATAAGTTTATCGACCAACTTATCTACAAGAATGTCTACATTCAAGTTGAAATTATTTCTTTTTTTATTAATTAAATTAATAGCAATTTTTGCTTTTTTATATTCAATAGCACCAACTAAAGCAGTAGCGTATTCCAAACAAGTTTGGATATGAGACTGCGTTATATCCGGGTTTCGTAAAATTATTTCTTCTGGTGACTGTCCAATTGATAATTCACTTAGAACTTTCCTGATTTCAATGTTAGTACCTTTTATAAAAGGGCGAAAATAAAGGTACTGACTGCAATCGCTTTTATCTTCAATCTTGTCAATAATGTTCATTTTGGTATTATTGGGTTTGATTTATTCATTATTAATCTGATAAATCTGTTTTGCCTTCCTTTATTTTTTTCAATTTTATTTTTATTTTACCAAATATTGCCTGTCTTTCTATGGAAAACCTTTCTTTAATACTTTGTCTTAATTCTTCCTCTGAAACATTTGAATTTTTAAACTCTTCCATTTCCAAAATCTCTATAATTATTGCCGGCATTAATCTGCCTTCTTTTCTCATTTTATCGAATGAGAATTTATTCCAGTATTCGACATTATTCTGTGCCATCTGTTGTTTTTTTTGTTTCGTTAGAGACTTGTAAATCATTCAACGTTCTAAGGGAAGTGTCAACTGTACTTAGTTCGGGAATATCTTTATCCATTAATGTGCCGCCAATTTCTTTTAGTTTTTTTACTTGTGGAATGAACCTGCTTTCTAATGAGCCTACCACTTTATTATAATTTTGTGTAGCAGAATTAAGATTATGTCCAACTGTAGCAATATGCTGAATGAGTGTTGTTACTCGATTGTAAAGTTCAACACCTGCATCTTTTATTTGATAAATATTTTCAGAAATACTAACCTGTTGCCAACTAAAAGCAATAGTTCGCAACATCGTTATTAATGTTGTTGGGGTAGAAAAAATAATTCCATTGTTTATTCCATCTTCAATAAGTGTCCTGTCAAACTCCAGTGCAGCACCAAACGATGATTCAATTTGAAGGTACATAATTACATAGTCTGGTGAATCTTCAAACTGACTCCAATATGATTTAGCACTTAATTTTTTTAGATGCTCCCTAACTGCAACTGCGTGTTTTTTTAGGAACTCCTTTTTTTCATTTTCATCGGTCGTCTCAAACGCCTGCATATAAGAAGCAAGTGGCACTTTTGCATCAACAATAACTCGCCGTTGTCCGGGCAACTTAACAATAAGGTCGGGTCGTAGCCTTCCATCTTCTGTTGTAACAGAAGCTTGTTCATCAAAATCACAAAACTCAGACATTCCTGCAAATTCAACAACTCGTTTTAGCCCGATTTCACCATACTTGCCTCTTACTTGTGATGTTTTCAATGCAGTTACTAATGTGTTGGTTTCTTTTTGAAGTTTGTCAGTAGTGCCTTGCATATTGCCAAGTAGAACTTTCATTTCTGAATATGCGCCAACTCTCGCTTTCTCAATATCCTGAATTTTAACATCAAACTTGGTAAGGCTTTCGGTCAATGGTTTTACCATTGATTCGATTGCGGTTTGACGTTTTTCCAAGTCTTTATCTGATGTGGTAGTGTGTTTTTCTAATTCTGTTTTTGCTAATGTTAGAAAGGAAGTGCTATTATCTTTAAGTGCATTTGCAGACAAAGTGCTAAATGCATCTTTCAGTGCAACATTTGCATCTATAATGAATTTTTTTGTTTCAGCTAGGTTTTGTTGTGTCAGAAGGTGTTGTTCCTTTTCTTTTTCCAAGAGTATTTCCAGTTGTCCAATTTTTCTATTGAGTTGTCCTTTAGCGATTAAAAAGCCAACTATTATACTAGCAATGAGAGCAATTATTCCAATTAGTATTTCCATATTGAATAGATTTTAAATAATATTAGTGTCTGAGCGCATTCTCACTAACGTAAAAATTAGGTGTTAAAAATAATTGCTTTCAATCCTAAACTTTTTCAGTTGATGTCAAATTTATGAATTTGGTTCTTCATTTTTTTATTAATCCCATTTTTGTCCTTCTCGGGTTTTAATTTCAAGGTCTGCGGGCATCAAATACTAATTAGGAATTAAGACTAAATAAGAAGAGATATTCCGAATGATTTTTTAATTTTTTAGTGTGATTTAATTGAGTCTGATACGATCTTCTTTAAAGAGTTTATTTGATCTTCCTGCTTCATTAGAATACTATCTTTTTGTGATAGTTGTATTTGTTTCTGTTGTATCAATAAGTCATTGGATTTTATCTCAATCTTATGCGAATTATCAGTTCGGGCAATATTACAAGTCTCAATAGTTGCTAATGCAGAAATTAATGCAACAATAATAGTAGTCCACATTCCTCTACGACTAATAATGTTAGTTTCTCTTACGTTTCTATTCGTAGCTAGTATTGAATTGTCTATTTTAAATTTTAATTCATCAGCATTTTTATCTCTTTCAAACTTTTTCTTATACCCCCCAATATGATGTAATTGCGCTCCTTTGCCAATTGAATATACTATATGGTCATTTCCGTACTCTACATAACCTTCCATACTCATTTGTTTGAGTGCCGAAACCACCTTGTTAGGCAAGTTGGCATCATTCATGTTTTCGTCACTTTCTTTCCTTAGTTTCTTTTCAATATCTATACGATTTACTCCTGTTACATGGTCTTCATGTAGCACACGCAATATTTTATCTGCTGTAATGTAAGGCTCTATATAATCGAACATAGTACTTTTGGGTACTAATGTAGGCTATTTATTTATCCTGAAGGGTTCTCCACTTACGATCCTGCGCACAGCTGAGTAGTCGCAGACGTACTTAGAGCTTACCTAAATCTTGATGGGCTACAGCAGTATTTTACGGCTAGCGAGGGCTGCCCTATAAACATTGACGTACAAAAGTATTGTAAGCAAAATGACAAACGAAGAATATAGAACAGCATTTCAACAATTGAAAGAACATCTTTATGAAGATTATGCCATTTATCATGAACGTGTAACATTGCTTATCCGGCTAACGAAATTTGAGATAGGCGAGATTGGAGTAAGGTTCAACGCTAAAATTATTAAGCCACTCGATCAAAAACATGCCGATTCGAATAGGTTATATAAGCATATGCTGGAACGAGATTATATTGCATTTAGCGCCACCTATTTATTTGGGAATGAAGACCACTATCCCTTGGTAAAGGGTAGTAAAATAGGAAGACCCTATTGCCCATTCACACTTTGGCTGGATCC
>JANMZN010000032.1:0-2023 GCA_031383285.1 Segetibacter sp. | reverse complement strand
AAGACGCTCATGTATTCTTGCCGCTTGTTTATTTACCTCATCTTTTAGTACCGGAATAAACAAAGCTATTGTATCTGCTTTGCCATTATTAACTACAATATACACTTGGTCAATACCGCTATTTGATGTTTTATCGAATATTTTCTGAATGGAAGACTGCTTTGTAATTGGCTTGCTTTTGTTTATTCCGGTACTAAAAGATGAGGTAAATAAACAAGCGGCAAGAATACATGAGCGTCTTTCAAAACCCGGCAACTATGAGACTATCGTGAAAGTATCCGATAGGCTGTTTACCATATCTTACCGTTTACAGAGATATCCAAAATAAACCTATGTCACGCTATTTCTTGGAACTTGCTTATAAAGGGTCGGCGTATAGTGGGTTTCAGGTACAAGACAACGCCAATTCTATTCAAGCGGAAATAAGTAAGGCCTTAGAAATCCTTTATAAGCAAACCTTCGAATTAACGGGCTCATCCCGAACAGATGCAGGTGTACATGCACACCAAAATTTCTTTCATTTCGATACAGATCAAATACTATTACCAAAGAATACATATAATCTGAATGCATTAGTTCCTCAGGATATAGCGGTTAAAGGAATTTATGATGTCCCGGAAACTGCTCATTGTCGTTTTGATGCCATTTCCAGAGAGTATAGGTATCATATATATACAAAGAAAGACCCTTTTATGCTCGATAGAGGCTGGCTTTATCCCTTTCCTTTAGATTTTACCTTACTAAGGCAAGCTGCTGAAATATTGAAAGAATACAAGGATTTCACCAGTTTTGCTAAACGCAATACACAGGTGAAGACCTTTTTATGCAATATTGAAGAATCTGAATGGAGCCAAGATGGAGACACATTGGTGTATAGAGTAAAAGCCAACCGTTTCCTACGCGGAATGGTGCGAGGATTGGTAGGTACCATGGTAAAATTAGCCGGAACCGAGAATCCAATAAATGCATTCAGGTCTATTATTGAAGGAAAAGACTGCACAAAAGCCAATTTCTCTAGCCCTCCACAAGGGTTATTTCTACAAAAAATCAACTTCAAATCTCCACTAAATGAGCACTTACAGAATAATCAGCAATGAATCTTCTTTGCTAATCGGCTATTAATAAAAGCCGGTTTTAGAAAACGAGCCCAAAAAAATAGATAAGAACCAAGGTTGTGTATATTTTTTTATTCGCTGAAAGCCTTTGATACCGTGCATTTTAACAATCACTTGTAGAATTGAGTTGAAAAAGATTTGGAGATAAGAAATCGGGGCTTATCTTTGCGTCCCGCTTTTATAAAAAGTGGATGTTCTTTGCAAATGAAATGAATGTAATGGCAGGTAAAAAATTCCAAATTTATTCAAAATAAATTTGGTGGTTAACAGAACAATCCTATCTTCGCCGCCCGTTCAACAAAACGGTTGTTCATTGAAGCAGAAAAAAGGTTAGTGTGAGAGAAAAAAATTAATAGTTTTTAGTGAAAATGCCCCCTTTTATTTTGTGATCCTTTATCGTTAAAGGATAGTTCTTACGTTGATTTTTACAACTAAAAAAGTTTGAAATTTATTCAAATAATTTTGGTTACTAAAATAAAGGCACTTACTTTTGCAACCCCAATAAAAAGGGTGGCAATGTAACGCCAAAAAGATCTTTGAAAGTTTGGAAGCAACAGCAGCATAAAATTTACATTTTATGGTAAGGTTTACAGCAATCAAAAAAACAACAACATACCGATTGTTAATTTCAATTTATTGAGAGTAATAGTCAGGTTCAAACAACATTTACAATGGAGAGTTTGATCTTGGCTCAGGATGAACGCTAGCGGCAGGCTTAATACATGCAAGTCGTGGGGCAGCGCAGGTAGCAATACTGGGCGGCGACCGGCAAACGGGTGCGGAACACGTACACAACCTTCCGTCAAGCGGGGAATAGCCCAGAGAAATTTGGATTAATACCCCATAATATATTCGATAAGGCATCTTATTAATATTAAAGCTTCGGCACTTGATGATGGGTGTGCGGC
>JANMZN010000012.1:0-1539 GCA_031383285.1 Segetibacter sp. | reverse complement strand
TGAATAGAAATAGTATACAATCCTTTACCTATAGTGGATGGTAATGCAATTGAAACAGGAACAGTTAATAATTGCTTTGTAAAAATTATTCTTCCATCCAAAGCATAAACATTAAGCACAAATGATCCATTGATTGTTTGTTTACTATCAAGCATAACCAAGTTATCCTTTATAGGGTTTGGGGTTATGTTTATATTTTCTAATTGCATACCGGGCTTTATCAATATAGCATTACTGTATATAAACCCGCCCGACTTTTCTACAGCTTTTACTCTAAAAAAGGTGGCATTTGAAAGCAGCATTTTATCCTGCCATGTATATTTTTTTGTGGATGCACTAAAATTTGAAACAGGAACCCGTCCTACCTCTTTAAATGTAACACCATCGGTAGCGCTTTCTATTTCATAATGATTGATATTTAATTCAGTAAATACATCCCAATTAATAATGGTATATTCATTATTGTAAGCCCCACTAATTTTATTAAAATAGACAGGAAGAACAGGGTAGCGGCTACAAGTATAAACGCCATCTATTGGAGGGTTCCAATAAAAAATAGAAGCACCTAAATAAGTAACGCTACAATCCGTGTAGGTATTTACTTTAAACTGCCATAACCTGCCACGGGTACATCCTGCAAAACAATCGCCACATCCATTTCTAAAAGTAACTTTTATTCCATCATTCAAGTACTCTAAATTTATACTATTTCCATCCCCAACAAACATAAAAGGCTCAGAACTACTATTGGCTACTCCGCCAGTAAAGAGAGCCATAAATTTTTGTGCCAATGCATTTGTATTTATTGCTCTTGAACAAATAATATCAAAAGTGGGTAATGCAGAATAAGGAGATACCCTTAGGTTATATGTTTGCAAAAGTTGATTAATTTCTGGATTCCTGGTATTATAAAAATTGCCAGTACCCCAATCTAAATCGGCCCAAGGATTAGCTCCATTTTTTCTTATATATACTTGTACTTTTTTAATTGATGGAGCATAGGTAGGAGCACCTTTGCTATTGTGATGAATATGCAGTGAATCTTTTTCGTAACTGAAAAATTGACTTGTATCAAAATCATTATGTCCAAACGCAGCAACTATTGAGTCTCTTAATGGGTTTGGGGCAACATTGTAAATTGCATATAAAACACGAGCTATACTGTCTCTAAAAATCTCCGGAATTTCTACACTATCCTTATACGTATTATTAGTTTCCATTAACCGGTGAAGGGCCAGTTTATAAACATCATTTCTAAATATACGCTCCGATAGCGGATTGCTAGTACAAGTGCTAGGCCATGTTTGGGTGAAAGCTATATTGGAAACCAAAAATAACAAGAAAATCAATAAAAAGTGTTTCATAATTATAGCTTTAAAAATGATTTACTACTGTAATTTTAGAAGTAGGCTTTTAGCTACTCCATTTTAATTGTGTTATAAAAACTGGTTCATGTTTTATCATTCTATAAGTTAGATTGTGAAAAATACCATCGAATGATTTTATTCTATTAAATCTGTAACAATACTCATCTAAGTA
>JANMZN010000008.1:0-2930 GCA_031383285.1 Segetibacter sp. | reverse complement strand
ACTGGAACTGTGAAATCAAAATCTCCGTAGCTGCAATAAGGTGAATGAACACGAACATCATAATCTACTCCTGCTGCTCTTAGATTGGGCCCTGTAAATCCATAGTTTAATGCTCTTTCTGCGCCTATTCCGCCAACACCCTGGGTTCTTTCCATAAAGATCCGGTTGCGGGTAAAAAGGTTTTCAAATTCTTTAAGAACGGCTGGATATTCCTTCAGGAATTTTTCCAATTTTCTGAAAGCTATGTCATTAAAGTTTCTTTCAAACCCACCTATGCGACCAATATTTGTAGTAAGTCTGGACCCACATACCTCTTCCCATATTTCATAAATAAGTTCGCGGTACTGCATTACATAAAGGAAACCTGTAAATGCACCGGTGTCAACTCCAATTACTGAGTTGCAAATAAGGTGATCAGCAATACGCGCCAACTCCATGATAATGATACGGAGGTAGTCCACTCTTTTTGGCGTTTCCACACCCAACAGCTTTTCGCAAGTCATGTGCCACCCCATATTGTTGATAGGGCTACTGCAATAGTTCAAACGGTCAGTTAATGGTGTAATCTGATAAAGCGGTCTGCGCTCTGCTATTTTTTCGAATGCACGATGAATATAACCAACAGTCTGCTCCGCATCTACAATCCTTTCCCCATCTACTTCCAAAATATTTTGGAAAACACCATGCGTAGCAGGATGCGTTGGACCAAGGTTAAGCGTTGTAGTGGTCTTTTCAATGCTTCCGTTTGGGAGCACTTTATGTTTATGTTGTTCTACTAAAGACATTTGTTTATTTGTATCAACATTTTATTTTATTTCTATCCTATTGCAATCAATTGGAACACTCTTTATCCATTTTCAGGCTCAGGTATCGTTCCATGAATGCGCTCATTTCTTATATCTGAGTATTCATAACTGCCTCCCCTACCAAACATTTCATCGTCTTTATCTATTCTTGTCTGGTCTTCCATTGGATATTCTTTTCGCATAGGAAAATAATCCATTTCGTCCACATTCAAAATACGCTTAAGGTTTGGATGGCCAACAAAATTTACTCCATAAAAATCGAATGTTTCACGCTCCATCCAATTAGCAGATTCATAAATAGTGGTAGCAGTAAATACATCCGGTTGGGCTATCGGAGCAAACACCTTAAACCTGATTCTGACATTGGCAACCAAGTTGTGCAAATGATAAACTACTGCCAACTCTTCTCCTGTTCTTTCAGGATAATGAACAGCACACAAATCTGTCAAAAATTTGAATTGAAGATCGGCCTCATCAAATAAGAACCTCATTACTTCTATGTTCATGTCACATCGAGCAGTAAACGTAAGCATTCCATAAGGTTCCTGGAAATCGGTCACATCTTCTCCAAACTTTTCCTTCAGCCGATGCTGAATAATATCGTTAGTCAAGTTCATTTCTAATTATTAAAAAAGGAATGCTGTTAAACTCATTAAAGTTATAGAACATGCCATTACAATTATTCAATTCCATAACTATTCATCAATGCCTTGTACTGATCCGTATTTCTTCGCCTCAAGCCTTCATTGTGAACAAGATCTTGAATTTTCAAAACACCATCAATGATTGCCTCCGGACGCGGTGGGCAACCCGGAACATAAACATCAACCGGAATAACCTGATCAATACCTTGTAAAACACTGTATGAATCAAAAATACCGCCTGAACAAGCGCATGCACCTACAGCAATAACCCATCTTGGCTCTGCCATTTGTAAATATACCTGCTTTAAGATTGGGGCCATTTTCTTTGCAATCGTTCCCATCACCATTAAAAGATCGCATTGCCGGGGAGAAAATCCCAAGCGCTCACTGCCAAAACGGGCAAGATCGTAGTGAGAACCCATGGTAGCCATAAACTCGATTCCGCAGCAGCTAGTTGCAAATGGTAAAGGCCATATAGAGTTTTTACGGGCTAGTCCTATGACTTTCTCCATGGATGTAGCCATAAATCCTTCTCCAATATATTGGGGTGCTTCTAATTCTTTAACTTTAGTCTGAAACCTTACCGGACGAGACATAATTTTTCATTTTTATCAATATTACCAACCAAACCTTTTATCTTAGTATAGACAAAAGGGTACAAAAACTGTTCAAATTGGCGTGCCAAAAGTAGTACATGAACTTCAATTAATATCAATTGGTTTTAAACCCCAAAAGAACTGTTTTTACTTAAACAAAGATGTTATAACAACTTCTGATATAAATAGTTTTAATAAATTTCAAATAACAAAAAAATGTTATTAATCTTCCCAATGCAGTGCTCCTTTTTTAATAATATAATAAAACCCAGCCAGGAAAAAACCAACGAACATTGCCACAGCACCAAAACCTTCCCAACCCAATGCTCTAAAATTAACTGCATAAGGGTAGAAAAAGATGACCTCCACATCAAACAATACAAACAATATGGCTACTAAAAAATATTTTACTGCCATTGGCTGACGGGCATTTCCCACAGCTTCTATTCCACTTTCAAAATTTTGCAGTTTATCCTGTGTTTTTCTTTTAGGTCCTATCCAGTGTGTTAAACCCATCATGAAGCCTATAAACAAAATGGCAAAAAAGAATTGAATACCGATGGGAAGGTAGTTTGCCGAAGAATTAACATCATTAATAGCAACATCTAAAAAAAACATATCCTTGATTTAAGTTGCAAAAGTAAAAAGTCTGGAGCAAAAGTAAAATAAAAACTCCCGGCGAACCGGGAGCAACATAACTATTTTCTAAATAAAGGATCAACCCTTACTAGCAGAAGTGGCTTTTTTAGCCGGCTGCTTAGGCTGGTTCATTACTTTTTTAATTTGTTCTATAGTTGTTTTAGCATATGCATTTTCAGGGTCTACACCCAATATTCCTTCAAGGTCCTGTATAGCTAATGGGTAATCTTTCAATACATTGGCAT
>JANMZN010000531.1:0-4071 GCA_031383285.1 Segetibacter sp. | reverse complement strand
ATAATTGTAAATAGAGTTGACCAAAGTTCCCTTCTCAAGAATCAAATAAGACAATCCGGCTTTTGTGGCTTCTACACCACATGCAAGTCCAATGGGACCTCCGCCGATAATGATGACATCAAATACTTGAGCATTCATAATGACACTAATTTTTTACGCTCTATTGGTTAACAAAAAAAGCTATTTATGTATCTCGCTTGTAAAGTGAAACTCAATATCAGGGTTGTTCTGCCTTTCTGTATTCAGAAACCATTCGCTTTGGGCTAAGTAAACCATGTGCCCGTCTTTGTCTTCACCCGTGTTTGCCAATTTATATCGGGCAAAATCATTCAGCTTATTATGGTCTTTGGAAGTAAGCCAACAAGCTTTGTAAAAAGGCAACGTATTGAACTGTACCGAAGCTCCATATTCATGTAACAAGCGATATTGTATCACTTCAAACTGAAGTTCGCCAACACATCCGATAATCTTTTTTGTTCCTCCAAACTGGGTAAACAATTGTGCCACCCCTTCGTCGGTAAGCTGCAACAATCCTTTTTCCAGTTGCTTTGTCTTCATAGGATCCTTATTTACGACCTCTTTAAAAATCTCGGGTGAAAAGGTAGGTATGCCTGTAAAATAAAAATCCTCGCCTTCTGTCAGGGTATCCCCGATTTTGAAGTTGCCGGTATCAAACAACCCCACAACATCACCCGGATATGCCTCGTCTACTACTTCCTTATCCCGAGCCAAAAAAGAATAGGGATTACTAAAACGTACATCCTTATCTATCCTCACATGATGGAAGTATTTGTTTCTTTCAAACTTGCCGCTGCATACTCTTAGAAAAGCAATTCTATCGCGGTGTTTAGGGTCAAGGTTTGCATGTATTTTAAAAATGAAACCGCTGAACTTTGGCTCGGCTACGCTTACAGCACGCACATTTGTTTGTCTATCTCGGGGGGTGGGTGCAATAGTGATGAATGTATCCAACAATTCTTTAACACCAAAATTGTTTACAGCACTGCCAAAGAAAACGGGAGCCACTTTACCTGCCAGATAATCCGCTATATTCAATTCACCATACACACCATCCACCAATTCTACATCTTCGCGTAGGTTATTAGCATCTCTTGCACCTAATTTATCATCTAGTATCTTATCTGACAAATCCTTTATTTCTACAGTGTCTTCATCAGCGCCTTTTGTGCTTGCTGCAAACAATACCAGGTTTTTATCATGTAGGTTATAAACCCCTTTAAACTCCTTTCCCTGATTGATAGGCAACGTCATTGGATGTAATGAAATGTTGAGTTCCTTCTCAATTTCTTCCATCAGATCAAATCGATTCTTTCCATCCCGGTCCATTTTATTTATGAAGACGATTACCGGCGTATCTCTCATTCTGCAAACCTCCATTAGGCGGCGGGTTTGGTCTTCTACCCCATTTACACTGTCAATCACCAGCACTACACTATCTACAGCGGTAAGTGTTCGATAGGTATCTTCAGCAAAGTCTTTGTGACCTGGTGTATCAAGCAGATTGATGAGCATGTTTTTATACTCAAAGCTCATTACCGAAGTAGCCACAGAGATGCCTCTTTGGCGTTCTATTTCCATAAAGTCACTAGTCGCATGTTTCTTTATCTTATTGCTTTTTACAGCTCCTGCCGTTTGAATAGCTCCACCAAACAACAGGAATTTCTCAGTAAGCGTAGTTTTGCCGGCATCTGGGTGACTGATGATAGCAAAAGTCTTTCGACGATTTATCTCTTTTTCGTATTTCATGTGTTAAGGGCGAATGGTAGTTTACAAAATTTGCCTTGATTAAAAGGTTTTAATGGCTACCTTTTTTTGAGTTGACAGCAAAGGTAATGGTTAGGCCTAGAACCATATGCATTTCACTCCAGTGAAAAAAAATTACAATAGCAGACTTTGTAATCCATCAACTTTTCAAAAAAATGGATGGTTGAAAGGACTTTGATTTACTTCTTTACAACTATATGATAATAAGAAAAAACACCTTGTTCAATGGCATCAGCTTGTTTTAACGAAGCCAACATGTTGTTATGGCGAACAGAAGAAATAATGCCTGTTTTGAAAAGTAATTTGCTTAACCAGCTGTATCTATTGCAGGTTTCTCTAAGATTTTGATAAGATTTGAGGACATTTGAAGTCACATCCTTATTTTCAAAGGAAGTAAAGCCAACTTTGGCCGCATGGTTTCTATGTTCGGTCAAAGTGTCCAAATCGGGAATGGCCCAGTTAAAAAATACATCCTTTAATAATTTCTCTTTTTCTACCGTCATTGGTCGATCATTTCTAAGATATTCGGCCATTACCAGCCTTCCTCCAGGTTTTAGCACCCGAAAGGCTTCTTTATAAAAAGCTTCTTTTTGAGCAGCATGGCATACACTCTCAAAAGCCCAAACCACATCTGCTTTACCATCTTCAAATGGCATGGCTAAATAATCGGCAACTAAAAAATTGACATTATGAATTGGCTTTTTAATTAGGTTCTTCTGTATGGTTTCTACTTGCTTGGGAACGATAGTAATGCCGGTAACTTTTGATTCGTATTGCTTACTTAGCCAAATAGCGGAATGTCCCAAACCGCAACCGGCATCAATCATCCATCCGCCTTTTTGTATTCCTGCCCATTCGGCCAAAACCTCGTTAGCCCTATTGATAGCAGCGGCATGATTGGTAGCTTTTTCATCATAGTAACCAAAATGTAAAGCAGGCGTATCGTTTATCCGCCAGTTCCATATGAGTTTGTATTCAAATTGCGTATCGGTATAGTATTTTTCTATGGCTTCCAGGTTCGACATTTTTGATTTCAATTTGGCGAGGAAGGTAAGCGATATTTTGAAAGGTTGGAAAAGTTGATTCCTTTTATTTCAGATTTCATCATAGCTAAGGTACGGTTGAATTAATTGTGTCTGCTTGGGCAGTCTGTATTTTCATTTAGATGACCTTCCAAGTGGTGAATAGTTTCAAAAGTGACCATCACAACGCTCTACAAACAAAAAAAATGAGCCGAAGTAATAAACTCCGGCTCATTTAAAATTTGGTATTTTCAATTAATCCTTTACTATTTCAAAAACCAGTGTTTCTGCATTATAAACCAGCTTAAGTAAGTAGGTTCCTTTAGAAAGATTGTTCAATTGACCAATGACTAAATTATTCGAACCTTCAGCAATTATTACTTTTAGCTGACTGATCAAAATTCTGCCTGTAAGGTCTGTAATTAATATTGAACCTGAGCCAGATTTAAGCGCATCTAATTTCAATAATAACCGATTTTTAAATGGATTGGGATAGACAGAAGCAATCATCTTGACCTTTGAAATCCTCACATTTACTACAGGAGAATATTTGAACTTACCATCTTTATCTGCCATTTTAAGCCTGTAATAAACAATTGATCCTTCAGTTACCTTATTTACGATTTCAAGATCTTCAAACTGATAGCTCGTCCCTGATGCTACAGACCTGACCGAACCAATTTTTTCAAATCCACTTCCTTTTATAGATCTTTCAATCTCAAATCTGTCGAGATTTACTTCTGCTGCTGTAATCCACTTAAGCAAAACGTTTTGTTTAACGATACCTGCACTGATAGATTTTAAAGTAACCGGAACGATAGAACCAAATTCATAAGCACCCATATCAGGATTTGTAATGCTCCTAGCTGTATTATCAATATCAACGTTTACGCCAAGAGGAGTTCCCAAATTATCCAAAGTAGATGAAGTTGGTTTATAATCACCAGTTGAAGGAGAAGCAAATGTTGGATCCATGGCAACACTATTGCTGTCAAGTGTTGTAGCCAGCCTCCAATCAGTAATGGTGGATAAAGCAGTTCCCTGGTAACCAAAATACTGACTTCCAGATCCCGCACTCATAACATACACATCATTATAATCGCATGCCAAGGGCAACGTTGACGAGCTTCTGTAAATACCGTATTTCAAACCAGTTCCTCCTCGGGTAATAGAAATTATATTGTTTTTAAATTGGACTCCGTTTGCGTTAGTAAGCTGGTAAAATCCATAAGATGCACCTGAAGTTGCCGAAACATTGTCTAAA
>JANMZN010000502.1:0-4324 GCA_031383285.1 Segetibacter sp. | reverse complement strand
AAGTAAAACATCACTTAAAAAACGAAAGCTTATGCTAAAGGTAAACGAACTAAAAGTTTCAGACATTGTAATGGTTACATATGATGGAAAGGCTCTCGAAGGAGAAGTAATCAATGTAGATCATGGAGGGTCAAAAGCGCTTATCCTGACCGGTGATCAAGAGTTTTGGTACGATGAAAAAGACATCTCTCCTATCCCTTTTGATGAACCGCAGTTACTCAAACTCGGATTTACAAAACAAACCAATGATGATGGTACAGTAAAATATATGAAAGGTGCTTTTAGAGTACTGCTTCACCACGCTAATGATTTTTCAACATTTGAAATGTGGTATAGGGAAGATACAAGGTTGGTAAGAACGCCCATTCAGCTTCACGACTTTCAGAACAAATACCTTGAGATGACAAAAATTCATTTGACAGTAGCGAGTTAAAATTCAGCATTACGTTTGGTATTAAATAAAAGAGGCGTCCAATTATTGGACGCCTCTACTTTTTATTTTGAAACAAATTACTTGATTTCTTCAGCCTTCAATCCACTGTTCACTTTGATATCATTAAAGTTCATTTCTATTTTCAATGGACCTTGATCAACCAATACTTTTGTTGGTATTTGTACTCCATTGAAAGCTTTATAATCGCTAAAGTAAGTTTGTACTATAACCTTACCTTGAGGTCCACCTTCTTCAGTAGAACTGTTTTTCACTTTTAATCCAGAAGCTACATCATAAAATGCAGTAAAAGTTCTACCCGCAGGAGTATTAACGTTAATTGCATAAGCATCTTTCCCATCCACTTTTTCAATACCGCCCATCTCATATTTATAACCTGTCTTGCTCAACATATAAGCTTCAGAAAAGAAAGCCGCATCTTCATTCATTTCTTCTTTATCTTGTTCATCCCCTTCTTGTTCTTGCCCTTGACTTGTCATCACATATTTGCCTTCTTTTAATAATTTGCTTTGTAGTGTCATCCCTTTCATAGATAAAACAGATTGGTATACTGAAGGCAAAATATACTTCTGACTAATAGAAAATGTTTGTCCCATCAAAGACGCTTCACCATTCATTTCTATGTCTTTTATGGCAGCAACAGCTTCGGATGTTCCATTAGCTGCTACTGCTTTCCTAAGAATACTTTCCGGCGTAACAGATGCATCTACTTTTTTCACTACAGGAGCTGCTACCTCTTTTCCAAACATATCAAAGTACTTTACTTCGCCATACTTCTCTAAGCCGGGAGCAATTTGCTTGGCATTGCCAACTATTACAATGGCCATTCTATTTGGAACAATGTATTTATTAGCCATTGTTGTTACCATTGCTGCGTCCACAGCACTTAAATTCTTAAGGTAGTTCTGATAATAATCAGCTGGTAGTTTGTTGCGTGCAATACTCAATGCAAACTGAGCAATTGTTCCCGGATTTTCTAGTGAACGGGCAAATCCACCTGACAAGAAACTCTTCATATTATTCACTTCCAAATCTGTGAACTTATCATCCCTCATTTTACTAAACTGAGCCATAAACTGACCAATAGAACTATCTGTCTTTTCGTTTCTAACCGAAGCAGAAGCTTCAAATTTTCCTACCAATCTATCAGTATTAATACTTGAATAAGCGCCATAAGTAAAGCCATATTTCTCTCTTAATACCTGAAACAGCAAACCTGATGAACCACCACCAAGCAAGTTGTTCATAACTGAAGATGGAATGGCATCCGGAGCACCGGGTTTCATATCTATCGGTGCTACAAAGTTTATCAAGCTCTGTACGCTTGCAGGACGGTCAACCAATGCAATAAATGTTTTGGCTGGTGCCTGTGGCATTTTATAAGTAGCCGATGGTACAACACCTCTCTGCCATGTTCCAAAATACTTAACTGCCAATTGTCTGGCCTCTTCTGAAGAAATTGCCCCTACAAAAATCAAGTAAGCATTATTTGGCTTCCAATAAGTAGCAAAGTATTTTTTGATGTCTTCAACCTTTACATTCTTAATGGATTGCTCAGTAGCAATATCGCCATAAGGATGGTCTTTACCGTAAGTAATCCTATTGGCTACATTATCAGCAATTGCATTAGGGTCGTCTTTATTAGACTCTAATTCAGACAATTCCTGTTTGCGAATTTTCTCCAACTCAGCTGATGAAAATGCCGGTTTAAAAACCACATCGCTCATCAATTGAAATACTCTAGGAAAATTATTTTTTAAAGAAGATGCCGAAGCACTTTGTGAAGAAGTATTAATTGATGCCCCAAGGAAATCAACTTCTTCATCCAACTGCGCTTTGGTCATGGTCTTTGTACCACGACGAAGTAGACTACCTGCCATAGAAGTCAATCCTGTTTTATCTCCTTCTACTATGCCATCCATGTCTATTGTTAATGTAACTGAAACACGAGGCAGCTTACTATTTTGCACCACAAATACCCGCAATCCGTTTGGAAGGGTGTAAGCCGTTGGTTTGCCAATTTGAATAGCCGGAGCTGGTGATGGATCCGGAGCTTTTGACCTGTTAACCTGTGCCACAGCTATCATTGGCATGAGGCTCATGAAATATATAAATGCTTTTTTCATTTTTCTGTTTTTTACGAGTTCAATGGATTAGTTTTTTCCAGTATCAGCTGAACCTGATGCTTTTGGTACATAATACAATACTACACGATTGTCTTTAATGAGGTACTTGTTCGCAACGGCTATAATATCTTGTATTGTTACTTTATTGTAACGCTCAAGTTCCGTATTAATCAGATTTGCATCCCCAAAGTAAACTTCGTAGTTGGCCAAACTTTCTGCTACACCAGCCATAGTACCATTGGCAGTTACAAAACCAGACTCTATTTGGTTTTTTATTTTTTGATACTCTTTTTCAGTAATACCGCCAGTTTTCACTGCATTTATTACACTATCAACAGCTGTCTCCAACACTTCTGGTTTTACGCCTGCACCAGCAATTGCATAATTGATAAACAAACCAGCATCTTCATTAAAAAATGGCAATGCCAAAGCAGCCAATGCAATTTGCTTTTGATCTACCAATGTTTTGTTCATTCTGCTAGATGGTCCACCAGATAACAAAGTAGACAACATTCTGAAAGCATAATACTCATCACTACCTTGTTTTGGAGCACGGTAAGCTTGAATAACTGCTGGCAATTGAATATTGTCCTTGATTACATCTCTTACTTCACCACCTAAAAGCTTGTTTTCTATCACAGGGCGGTTAATAGGTAATGTACCTTTGGATATTGGGCCAAAATAATCCTTTATTAATTGCTTAGTTTGATCAATATCTATGTCACCAGCTATTGACAATACACAATTGTTGGGTACATAATAGGTCTTATAAAAGTTGATAAACTCATCCAGCTTTGCAGCATTAAGGTGATCCATGCTACCAATCGGTGCCCATTGATAAGGCGTTTCTTTTGCAGCTCTTTTCAATATCTCTGTTAGAATAGATCCGTACGGTTGGTTATCAACACGCTGACGCTTTTCCTCTTTTACTACTTCGCGTTGTGTATTTACACCAATATCTTCAATTTTAGCATGCATCATCCTTTCGCTTTCCAGCCAAAGACCGAGTTTAAGTTGATTGCTCGGAAGCAATTCATAATAGAATGTCCGGTCTTGAGAAGTATTTGCATTGAGTGCGCCGCCGGCGTTGGTAACATACTTCATGTATTCACCTCTTTTAATATTTTCTGTTCCCTCGAAAAGAAGGTGTTCAAAAAAGTGTGCAAATCCTGTACGACCTGTGTCCTCATTCTTAGACCCAACATGGTAAAGTGCAGTAACTGCAACCACAGGAGCAGTTTTGTCCTTATGCAGAATCACTTTAAGCCCATTTGGTAAAGTATATTTTTCAAATACAATTCTGGGGGCCTGAGCAAAAGCATTTTTGCCTGCAAAAGATGCGACGGCAATGAGTAATAGCCATTTTTTCATGTGAAGATTTATTTTGAAGGCGCAAGATGCGAAAAAGTCTTTAAACTGAACCTTAAGAATAGTTTTAAACCGACCGTTCATCCAACCAATTAGCCGATT
Organism: Segetibacter sp.; assembly: GCA_031383285.1. Classification (GTDB taxonomy): domain Bacteria; phylum Bacteroidota; class Bacteroidia; order Chitinophagales; family Chitinophagaceae; genus Segetibacter. The sequence goes on along the minus strand of JANMZN010000502.1, from coordinate 277 downwards.
GTACCATTTTAGCTAGTCTGGATATTGGAAACCTAAACACAATACCTTTGACTTATGCATGTAAACAAAAAAATAGCCATCCAATGGTTCGACGCCTTTAACCAACAGAACATTGATCAATTGCTTGACTTATATGATGAAAATGCTGAGCACTATAGCCCAAAGCTTAAAGTTCATAAACCGGAAACACTTGGCGTTATCAAAGGGAAACCTGCACTAAGGGCTTGGTGGGAAGATGCATTTCAACGCTTGCCAAATCTGCGCTACGAGGTATTAT
>JANMZN010000263.1:0-4706 GCA_031383285.1 Segetibacter sp. | reverse complement strand
TTAACCAAAAGCTTTTGATAGCATTTGGGTTTTCTGCCCGATAAGCATTTATCATTTCTTCGGCTATTGCTTTTGTGATTTGTGACATATCTTCTTGGTTTTAGTTAAATGCAATATTGAACTATTTATTTCAAATGTTTGCTCAGGATTTTACCTGAGTAAACTCAGGTAAAAACCTTAAAATTTTAAGGTAAAAACCTGACTTTATTATAAAAAAATTAAGTTTGAATATGCCAGTATCCTATGCATCTGCACACATGTGAATGATTTTAATAAAAGAATATAAGAAGACAGTTTACAATTTTTTTTATTCTAATTACGTCAAGTGCTGCCATTATTGATCCATTCATCATTTTGTTTCATGGACTATTACTCGGCTAAATCATTGGTTACTAACAGCAACAAGCTTAATATCGGCGTCCATTATGCTGCGGTAATAAAGGAAATAAATTCTTTGTTTAAATAAGTCATTAATGAATTTTAACCAAACTACCAAACAGGTTTTTACCTGACAAAACTCAGGTAAACTCCTCAGGTAAAATCCTGAGCGTTTTAAGGTAAAATCCTGATTCCTATGTGAAATATTAGGTTCAGTTTTGTAAAAGCATCGTTAAAAATTATTGTTGTTGGTCCATAGCGCATAATACAATGGGGGTTGTAAATGCCGGCTGCCGGCAATCCGTCGGCAGCCTTTTTTTGAGATTGAAAATACAACAATGAACAATTGACCTTGCCATTATTGAAACATCAACATGATCATTCACGCACTAAAAAAAATAGGTATGAGACAGTTACTTTCCGTTTCCTTGTTTATATGTCAGGTGTTGGTTACTTCTGTTGCTACCGCACAAAATAATCAGCCTAACAATCCTAATATACATTCGCTTGCAACAAACAATAATGCTTCATCAATACATCATCATGTTGGTAGTGCTTCTTGCTTTACGCAACAATATGCTCTCGAAGTAAAACCAACTGAAAACAATACCTCTTATTGCCAGTCACCTATTCAACATTCAATCAGCAATAAATTAAAGGTATTGCTGAATGGGTATGATGATTTTTATGAAATAGATTATTTGTACTTAAATCCAACTGTAATAGTAGCAGATATGATTTGCGTATCCGCACCTTTCATCCAACATGATTTTGTGCAGTGGTTGTTGAATTGTGAAGAAGATATGGATGTTGAAAGTGCAAAAGTGGTAATAACTAAGTTATACAATGGCGTAAAGAATAAGAACGGAAATACCTGTATTAATGTGGTATTCGATGATTATGAAAGCTATCTGGATTATCTGGACAGGTGCAACTTAGCATTGGCGCAAAATTCAATGGTCGCAACCAAAACTAACTGAACGAATGATGAGCAACCAAAACTTTTTGCGCCTTTGCTATGAGTGCTTCGCTTGCAAACTTGCCTAACATGGAGGCAGTTGGTGAAGAATGCCAACAGCGGCGAAATGGCCGCAACCAAAACTAACAACTGAATGAGAAGCAAGAGGAGCACTTTTTAGACAACGCCTTTGCAGGTGTTCTTCACCTGCAAAGTTTCTTATCATGCAGGCTGTTGGTGAAGAACACAAACAGCGTCGAAAAAAAGGATGTGCGGAGTTGGCAAAAAAATTAAAATATAGTTCTATGCAGACATTTATCACCTATATCGGTAAAGCCTTTCTTACACTGTATTTTAAAATAGTTCCTAAGCAATCATTGCAATATTTAAAGCAGCGGTGGAAAGAATTGCACTAAAAGGATGAGAAGAAATATTGATCGTCATGCTAATGAAAATAATTACTATTTATCATCGCCTATGCAGGGTATTCTTCAACTGCAAACTTGTTTGCCAAACAGGCTGTTGGTGAAGAAAACCAACAGTGGCGAAAAATATAAAAAATTTAAAAATTAAATTACTGACGTAGGATTATATTAATTACAATTTTAAAACACAAAAAAATGAAAACAAGTTATTTAAATACAAGCCTTTTTATTCTAATCGTAGTGCTATTCATTTCTTGTTCAAAAAGCAGCGATTCTGGTTCAGAAACTAATAATTCGTCAAATACAACAACAGATACTTGGGTAAAATTAACTGCTACAACTTCAACAGGTGTAGTAAAGCCAAATTACATTATCATGATGTTTGACCAACCCGTTACAGGCACAGCTGCTTTGCCTCCAATTTTAAAACAAGTAGTGACTGATGGAAATGGTTTAGCTTATTTTGATTTAAACAGCATGATTACAACTTCCACTCCTACGAAATATTACTTTGAAGCATTTATACAAAATGGAGCAAATTATGAATGGAAAAGCATTACTAATTTCAATACTAATATAGCTAAAGGAACAATGGTAACAAGTTCAATAATTGTGAACTAAAAAGAGTTCATCCAACCGTTCTTCACTTGCAAAGTTTCGTATCAAGCAGGCTGTTGGTGAAGAACACCAACAGCGGCGGAAAAAAAAATAAAAAATCGTAAACAATCATTACATGAAACAATTCTTTCTCTTTATCACAATTGCTTTTTACAGCATACAATTTTCTTCGGCTCAAAAGCAAATGTATAGTATAGCGAACTTAGAAGATTCGCTCAAAAAGCATAAAGTGGTAGCTATCTTACCATTAAAGGTATCCATTTCTTACAAACGGCTACCAAAGGGTTTTGATGCTGAAGCCAACAAAGCCGATGAGAAAAAGACAGGCATCAATATGCAGCAGGGTATGTACACTTACCTATTGCGCAAGGCAGATGATTACTTTGTCACCTTTCAGGATGTTGATAGAACAAATGCATTATTAAACAGGGCGCAGGTTATGGATAAGCTAGATGAAATATTGCCCGATTCATTGGCTAAAATATTAGGGGTAGATGCCATTCTTAAAGCATCCTATAGTTATGAGAAAACGGGCAGCGAGGCCGGTGCCATCGTTAAAACATTAGTATTTGGATTTGGCGGCAGCACCGGTACAGGGGCACTTACTATGCAAATTTATAGTGGTAGTAGTGGTTCCTTGCTATGGAGGTTTTATAAGGAGATGAGTGAGGGTGCTTTCTCTAGTGGAAACGAACTGATGGAAAGAATGATGCGTAAGGTATCAAGGAATTTTCCTTATGAAAAGTGAGTGATGTAGGTGAATAACACCAACAGCGGCGTAACCCAATGCGTTGTGAGACTACTCCTTGAGCTTGCCCGCCGATTGGCTGGTCGGAGTGACACGAGGAACGACCGCCTTGTCTTTCCGACGATAGGAGGAAACCCAATGCGATTTGGGACTCCTCCTTCGTCGGAGTGACAAAAGGATGTGGAGTGAGAAAAGGATGCGGATTGAAAGCAGGACAACTATAAATAAATTGCCCAATAAACAAACAAACTAACATGCCAACCATCCAATTTAGTATCAGCAATACTTTGGGAAAATATTTTGCCACCACCGGGGGCCATACCTTTTATATAGCATCCGAAACGGTGTATCAAGGGCGGCATGGATTGTTCAACACCAAAGCCGCTGATGGCCCTGTTTACAAGCCTCAGGATTATCAAGTGCAATATCCTTATTGGGCATCTTTTATTTATCCTACTGCCATGTGCGAAAGCAAGGGATCGTTTCACTGTCTCAATTCCTACGATCGTGCTGCTTTTACATTTTCATTTATGCAGTTTGCAGCGCATGTGCCTAATGGAGATTTTGTTCATTACTTACGTGATTTACTCAAGCTATCTACAGCAAAAGATTATTTCCCCTTTCTTGAGCTAAGAGAAAATCGTATTTGGTATGTGAACGGTAATACCCAATCGCAGCTAGAAACCAACGACTCTACTGCTGCCCTTATGAAGTACCTGAATGCCGACAGCCAAAGCATAGATCACCAGGAGCAAATAACCGCCGCCCGGTTTGTGCATTGGGCACAAAACAGTGATGCCCACCGTGCACTACAAGTGAAGTTAGCTATAGAGCTTTTTAAAACCAACATGCGACAACATGCTACAAGGTTTAACCTGGATGGATGGCCCGACTACATCTGTTTGGTTATTTGTGACATACTGCACCAAGGGCGGGCAAAGTATGCACTCATCCACAACATGCTTGGCAGCGCTGCCAACAAAGAAACGGTGTACAATAACCTGGTAAATATTGGCGCATCACAATATGCAGACCGTATAAAAACATTGAAACTGGAAATAAAAAAATTGAGAGACAGCGGTGTGTTTGGTAAAAAGTACAACCAAGCGCTTGGTGCGTTTGAATGACGAGGCGATGTCAAAACAATTCATGTATAGTAAACAAAATTATAACGCCTTTGCAGGTGTTCTTCACCTGCAAACTTTCTTATCAAAATGGCTGTTGGTGAAGAACGCCAACAGCGGCGAAAAGCAACGACTGTTTTGTCTTTCCGACGATAGGAGGAAACCCAATGCGATGTGGGACTCCTCCTGCGTCGGAGTGACAAAGGGAAGGTCGGAATTAACAAAGGAAGTTGCGCCTTTGCAGGGTGTGTCACGAATGAACTGAACCTAAGATAGTTCTGTTCAATGCTGAATAGAAGATGGTAGTAGGTCTACCGCATAGGCTGTGCAGACAGCGTGTGCAAACCACCTGAAGGTGCTGTGTTAAAAAGGCATGGTGCTGAACGTTCAGGTAAAGATGCTGTGTGAACAGTATCAGGTACGTGTAAAGAAGCTGAACTTGCTTGAACCGCTGA
>JANMZN010000394.1:0-8936 GCA_031383285.1 Segetibacter sp. | reverse complement strand
GTTGTTTCTACAGTCTCGTCATGTAAGATTCTGATTACATATTGGCCTGCAGGCAAATTCGTTTTTAAAGGTATGTTTGTTGTACTATTTACGTTTAAGTTTTGGGTTAAAACAATTTGACCAAAAGCATTCACCACTTCAATTCTTTTTGCATTTATATTTTGAGAAGTCACCATTATTCCTTCTCCGCTTTTAGCAGGATTGGGAAAAACTGAAATGTTGCCATTCAATCCCACATTAACCAATCTTATTTCGGTGTAGGTAAACTTACCATCTTTATCTACCATTTTAATACGGTAATAATTTAGTTTGGATTGCGTTGAAAAATCCTGATAGGAATAATTGATTTGCCGATCGCTGTAATGAGCAGCATATACCTTTCCTATGTTTTTAAAATGAATGCCGTCAGTGCTTCGTTCTATTTCAAAGTGGCTGCTGTTTTGTTCTTGCGCAGTTGCCCATTTTAATTGTACAATTCTATCTTTTAATGTTGCATTAAAGTTAAGCAATGTTACAGGAAGCCCGACAGGTTCAAGAACACAATTTAGGTAATGCGGATTGTGTGAAGCGGTATCATAAATAATATTTTCATCACCTGCTGCATAGGGCAGGTAGCTGAAATAAATGAGCATCATTTCGTCTGTAGTTCCTTCGCCCTGGCTAACATTTTGCGGCGGGTTATTAGGATTGTCAGGATTGTTAATGGTATTGTCATAAAAGGCTGAACTGTATAACTTGGTTCCTGCTGGAATTTTAATAGGTTTTTGAAAACTATGAGATCCTTGCCAATGAAAATTCCAATCGGCTATTTTGATGATTTTAATGGTATCGCCTAATAGCGTTTTGCCATAGACTTCAAAACTTTTGCAAAGCAAATGTGCATGTGGACCAACAGAAATAATAGTGATATTAATTGGGACGATATATTGAGCGTTGAAAGTTTTTGTTGTATTTGCCGGAATAAATAGCGGACCATTTGTGAGGTTGAAAGTATTTAGGATTGGCGCAATCGAAACATCCCTTAATGCTGTTGGTGCAAACTTTACGTTTACTCTTGTAGAGTCCATTTGACCTGCCGAGCCATCCGGATAGTGAATTTGTACCACCAATCTTGAACCTGCACTTAGCTTGATGCCCATACCCGCAGGCAAGGTATATACACTTGAACCCGGTACCCAAGTAGCTATTAATTTGGCAGTTTGACTACCAATGCCACCAAATGAAACATATCCCGGTCCGGGATATGCGCTGTCATTGAGTACCGGTTTATTGGTACTATCCTGATAAACCAATACATGGTGAACCACATTTCTATTACCAGGAATTACTTCTATTTGAGTTATGTACTTAACCGTAGGATTAGGATTGGTGATAATGAATGCCTGGTATAAATCTTCACCTACATTTGGTATGGTATAATTTGGAATTTTTCCCGTAAGGTCGGGAGCAGTGATCACTTGTGTTTGTGTGTATGTAGGAGGAGGCAAAGCCTGCGTAGTATCCCCTGAAGGGGCACCTGCTGCTACCCATTCGCTGATAATATTTTTTTCTTCATCGGTCAGCACTTTGGCATTGGCCAAATGATTGTAAGTGGGGTCAGGCAAATAAGGAGGCATTTTTTTTGTAACAACAGCATTTAAAATGCTAGACCTATATAAAAATGCTGCCTTATAGGATGTTAATGAAAAAGGCGCAAGGCCGTTCGGATTGTGGCAACTCGTACAATGAGAATAAATAATGCAGGAAACTTGCTTCTCCCATGTTGGGGGTTGCGAAAAACCAAGGATGGAAATGAACAACAAACAAAACAATGCAATAATGTGCCTCATATAAAGTCGATTTTTAGTTTTTAACCCCAATTCGACTTCAATTTCGTTAAAAAGTTTAATACGAAGAAAAAATTATTATGATTGGCTTATTCTCATTTTTGCAAATAGGAGTATAAAGAGAACCACAAAAATAGAATCAGCTATTATTTGGCAGGAGCATCTTTCTATTTTTGTTCTCCCCCAAACCATTCTTTAAATTGAATTACTCGTTCTCTGCTCACTATAGTATCTACCTTGGTTTCTGGTACTACGTCAAGTTTTAATCTGCCCCCCAACCACGTATGTACTTTTTTTATTCCTTCTATATTTACCAAAAGGTGTCTGCTTGTTCTGAAGAAAGATGTAGGCTCTAACATTTCTTCAAGTTGAGAAATGGTGAATTCGATCAAATGCTTGGTGTTATTAAAATCAACCGCATAACACAACTTGCCATCAGCATATAAGTAGGCTAGTGTATCGGTTTTAATATTGATAAATTGAGTACCTCTTTTTACCAAGAGCCGTTGCCGAAACTTTGGCTTTGTAAAATCCTGTAGCATTTGCAGGAGCTGATCCGGAAGTTCTGGTCGGGATTTAGTTGCCAATTTTTTGTGTTTTTCTATGGCTAGACTTAGTTCTTCTTCATCTATTGGCTTTAGCAAATAATCAATACTGTTTACTTTGAAAGCCTTGAGCGCATATTGATCAAATGCTGTTGTAAAAATGACTGGAGTTGTTAACTGAACTTGATTGAAAATTTCAAAACTCAAACCGTCAGCTAATTGGATATCCATGAATATCAAATCGAGGTTGGTATTTGCTGACAAGAAAACCACAGCAGAATCAATGCTATCTGCTCTGCCTTCTATTGAAATTTCTGGGTATAGTTTTAAAAGCATCTTGCTAAGCTTATTGGCTGCCAATGCTTCATCCTCTACAATAAAAACTTTCATAGTTTAATACATGTCATGTTGCCAAAATTGAAACCTGCAGGCAATATTATTTATCTAATAAGGGAACTGCTACTACAAATTGATCAGGTCCGGCTATCACATCCACTAATTTATCTGTCAATAACTTTGTTCGTTTCCTGATGTTGTCTAACCCCAAGCCCATAGATTCAGCTACATGCTTTTTCTTTTGTAAATTGTTGCTAACTACCAACTTTCCATTTTCAGAAAATATGCGAATGGTTAACGGATGATCTTCCGAAACGACATTGTGCTTAATGGCATTTTCCAACAACAGTTGAAGTGATAATGGAGCAATTTTTTGGTTTAACTGCTTGTCATTTATGTCAACTATGATTTGTAAATTTTGACCAAACCGGGTCTGTAATAAAAAAGCATACGCATTCAACACATTCATTTCATCTTTAAGCAAAATGGATGGCTCATCTTTTACCTCCAAAATATGCCGGTACACTTTGGACAAATGTTGAACAAATTGAACTGCCCTATCAGGGTCTTCAGGTATCAAAGCACTTAGCGTATTAAGATTGTTGAATAGAAAATGTGGATTGATCTGCGTTCTCAATGCATCTATTTGTGCATTCAGGCTTTCTCTTTTGAGCATTTCCTTTTCTTCTACCGATTTTTTTAGTTCATTCATAAAGTAGCGGCTTTCATAAATAGCAGCGATGGTAAGTGAGCAAAAAAGAGATGTACTGTTTGCATTGATAAGAATATCAACAATGGTTCTGTTTCCACCGCTCAGGTCAGATAAGTCGCAAAAATCTTTTAAGGAAATACTCAGTACATTCGTGGCTACTACAGTAAAAACTAACATGGTAACTGACTGAAATAAAAGCCTTTTTCTGACCGTGTCAAAGTCCGGATATTTGTTTCTAGACCATACCATGATGAATCTGTTTCCGACCCATATAACTGTTGTAGTCAACAGTGTATGTAGGTAAATGTTCCATGTATAGTAAACAGGCTTGTTAAACCTCGCTCCAAAAAAGACAATTGGAATAATAAAGGCCAACAAAGGAATCATGATCAGCATCAGTTTGCCGTCTTTAAAACCAATTCTATCGCATGAATGTTTCTTCATTATAATTTTAAAGATAAGTTGTCTTTAGCAACTGTTCAACCCTGCATAAAAATAAATTTAAAACAGGGTTGAATAATGTTGGAATTATTTAAGTCGATTAAAAGGTAATCTGATAATTGATGTTTGGAAAGAAGCCTATTTGGTTGATTTCGTTTACATTTCCGGTAGTAGGATTAAGTGTGCGCACATACACATTTTTTTGGTTGGTCAGGTTCTGGAAATCAATGTACCATTTCTGTGTTACTTTTTTGCCATTGCTGGTAAATGACATTTTAAAATCCCACCTGAAGTAATTGGCATTTTTAAGTTCATAGGCTTGATTCTCTTTGAAAACAATGAACTCTTTTTTTGCAGATTCTGAAATGTCAAATGCTGTGTACCGTTGTCCGCCTGCGAAGGTAATTTTGGTATCTATGCCAAACGACTTTCTATTGTTGATCTTAAATTCTTTTCCACCTAAAATATTACTGGCAAAATTGCTATTGAAAGCTGTATTGCGCCAAACATTGTCGCTTCCTTTGTACTTAGATTGGAAAATGGATCCGGTCAGTAAATAGTAGAATCCTTTATCAAGAAAACGTTCAACGGTCAGTTCAAATCCATAGTTATATCCCTTACCATTGTTAACCAGATTTGTTTTGTCAGGGAAATAGAAATCAGCTCCGGAATTTAACATGCTGAAAGATGATGCATCTTTTTCTACCGCGGCATTATAGATGTATTGTCCGTAAGCTTCTGCTTTCAATCGAAGATTCTTAGAGAAGCTAATGTCATATCCTAATACGGAATGAAGGCTTTTGGAGAAATCCAGTTCCTTGTTGGTTAACGCTATAGAACCGTCCGTTTGTTTGGTTTGGTAAAAATAAACTTCCAATGGTTGTGTTTGGCTGTGTAATCCTGTACCAAATGCCAGAGATTGATTAGGCTTTATTTGGTATTTGATATTCCATCTTGGTTCTATACTTGTGCTATTGTTCAGTGTAAATGTTTGACTATACAAACCGATATTGGTTGAAAGTTGGTCATTAAAACGATGTGAGAAATTGGCAAATCCTCTTATGAGTGATGCATTGTCATTGATGTTGTATAAGGTTGTGATGGTATTCGCTCCATCGGGTATATAATCATTTTCAAGTTTTAGTTTATTGATGTCGGCAATAAGGCCCGCTGTCAACTGATTTTTTGAGTTGAATTTTGAATTGACTGTATATCCAACTGTATATTTCATTTGCGTATTCTTTTTATAAAAAGCCGTGCTGTCAGGTTTTACATCATAGAATGTTTCTCTGTACTTAGCTCCAAAACCAGAAACGGCCAATATAAATTTACCTGAGGTTTTATGATTGAAAAAGTAATTGTGCGTTAATCCTGTAAACCCTGTTAGAGAATTAAATTTTCTATCCCTTAAGCTTCCATCGGGAGTAGAGTAGAGGTTGTCTTCGTCTATGGCTGCAAAATTAATATGGCTTTCACCGCCTACTCCTACCAAACTAAATGTTCCTGCTTTTTTAGTAGGAATATTGATCTTAAAATTTAAATCCTGATAATAAGGAGTAGCAGCACCTGTACCCACACTAAGACCAAGTTTTTGAATAACAGCTACCAATGAATATCGGTAATTGATAAGGAAGGATGCTTTGCTGCCTTTGCTCAATGGACCTTCGGCACCAAATTCAAAACCATTGAAACCCATTTGTCCAAGAAACTCATATTTCTCAGCATTGCCGTTTCGCATTTTTAGATCAAACACGCCTGCTAGTGCATTGCCATACTGTGCAGGAAAAGCGCTTGTTATAAAATCAGAATTTTTCAGCGTGTTCGTGTTTAGTATGGTTACCGGTCCGCCTGTAGAACCTAATGTACTGTAGTGGTTGGGATTGGGAATGTCTATGCCTTCCATGCGCCACAAAACTCCAGAAGGAGAGTTGCCCCTGATGATGATGTCATTGCGGGCATCGTTTGCCCCACTTACCCCTGCAAAACTTTGTGCCATCCTGCTGGGGTCGTTTCTTGATCCGGCATAACGCACAGCTTCATCTACACTAAACTGACGGGCACTTACTACTGCAAATTCATTTATGGCCCGGTTCTTTTTTATACCCGAGCGTACCGTTACATCTTCCAGTTTCACTAGCTTTTCCTTTAATCTAAATTCTAGTACTACTTCTTTGGAAGAAGTGATTTCAATAGCTGAAAGTATTGCGTCTTCATAACCTACAGATGACGCTTTTATGATTTGACGGCCTATCGGAACTTTGAGTAGTTTAAAAAAGCCGGAGGTATCGGTTATGTACGTAATTGCTGTTGATGTTCCTTCTACTGTCACAGTTACATTGCCAATTGGATAGCCCGATTGGTTATCGATGACTATCCCTTTAACTGTTTGGGTAAGTGCGGTTGATTGGGAAAATGTTACCAATGTTGCAAGCAACCAAAAGGTAAAAAGCGTTAATTTTTTCATTGTATTTTATTTATTGATGCAAGATGTAGAAGTTACAGAAAGCATTCAAGAGGAAAATGATGAGTTGTAGAAAAATGAGTATGAGTTGTAAAAACTTGTATTGAGCTGTTCAAAAGTTAGGTTTTAACAGGACTGATTTACCCGTCAAACTAATTTAGATATTATATTTACGGAGAATTAAAATTATGAGAAAGTCATTGATAGTTATCATTTCATTTATTGCCATTGGTATCCTAACTTCTTCGTTTTTTACTAATGAGCCTGGTAAATTTAAAAACCTGAAAATATTGCCAATGTCCATATCAGAACATGCATTGGATAGCATCATGGATCTGTATTCAACATCCTTAGGGGTTGATTGCGCTTTCTGTCATGGCAATTACAGCTATGAATCCGATGTAAATAAACACAAATTAGTTGCTAGAGAAATGATGAAAATGACAGATAGCATCAATGCCAAATATTTTCCTTATGGTGGAGGTACTAGTCAAACAATTACTTGCAATTCCTGCCATCACGGAGAAACTTTTCCTGCCAGATTTAAACAGGTAAAGAAAGAAAATAAGCCTGCTTGGTTGGGTAACTAACCAAATAACTGTTGTAATCAATACAGATCAAAAATAGAGCACTTTCATTTCAAAAGATAGAAAGCGAGAACTATTGAGATTATGCTTTATTTTGAAGTAATCGTCAGCGTTGCCATGGGAATATTCTTTTTGCTCCAATCGCCCCCTTGTTTTTCTACGGACATTTTACCATAGGTAAATACCGCAGTTGCATCAGTTGATTCGGATGTACACTTAACCACCTTTTCCTTTAATGCATTGAAAAGCGCATCTATGTTTTCTGCAACGCCTGTTATCCTAAACGAACTGATCACATAAACTGTAGAGACTGTACCACCTGTTACCACTTTTTTTTGCTTCATCCATATTTTTAGTAAAGACAATCCCTCAGCATCTGTAAGATCGTACAACGTTTTTACACCTTCATTGGGTACTAGTTTCAATTCTGTTTTCAGGTATAGCTCAGCTGTTTTTTTGAAAACATCAATGGAGTCATAATTATCTCCCAACCAAAGGCTGCTGCAATCTTTGGTTTGAGCAGAAGCCGAAATACTAACTAGTAATGCAACAATGATAAAAAAGCGTTTCATTTTGACAGAATTAATGAATGTAAATGTACTGACTTAGTTTGATTTAGTTGGGATGCTAATTTTAAGCTGATAGAATTGTTTTGATTATTTTGAGTTTGATCTTTGTTTTTCAACTCAATACAATTATCAAAGCTTCAATTGACATAAAAGGCAGGGTTTTCCATTATTTAACCAGTAACATTCCTGCCAACATCCCATCTTTTTCATTTTCAGGCTCGGTTGCATATACAGCAAACGTGCTTGTTTTCATTGGACAAAGTTTAAAGTTAAAAATATAGCCTTCTAGGTCCTGGTGATTAAATACATTTTTTCTGGATAGGAGTTTCCCTTCGTTGCTTATAACAGCCGCCATTAAAACTGATTTGGTATCTTTTTCAAATTTTATAGGCTTTTCCTTGAATTCCTGCATTGCATTCTCTTCATAATCGTTGTAGAAAACCAGCAACTTATCTGCCAGCAATGTACCTGTAAAGGTATTGGCATTGGTAAGTATGTTTGAATTTCTTCCAACTGCAAAATTCTGTGACCTGGGCAAACTTTGAAACTGGGCTTTCCCATCACTTTTAAAAGTGGTTACTATAAAATCGCCTTTAATAATTCTAATGGCATTTTCTAATAACAAACGGTCGTTAAATTCCCCTACCAAAAAGTTGGTACCATTAGCAGAAAATCCTCTGCTTGCAGAAAAAGCATGTGTAAATCCTGGCTTGCTTTTCTTTAACTCCATGTCAAATTCTAATTTTTCCTGTAAATCTGCAGGGTATGGAGTAAATGCCAAATCAGTAAGTGAGGTGCCCGAACCGATAACTGGTGAAATGAAAACCCCATTAATCCGGCTATTGAACTTATCCTGATAGGTGCCCATGATTAAAGGCTTCTGATCTTTGCTGTAGCCAAGAACCATATCATACAAGAACTTGCCATTTGGCTCAATAGTTTGGTTTGATTTATTTTCTTTGTCAATCACTAAAAGGTGGCTGGTGTATGAGGGGATTGCGTCTCCATCTCCTTTCTCAAATTCTTTATTAAATGATTTGCTATAATGATGGTATGTAAAATAAACCTTGCCGTTGTTGTCTATTGCGGGTTTATTTATTTGCAAATGGTCGGCCTGTTCAGTCCATATGTAATTAGAGGTGTAAAGAAGGTTGCCACCATTTGTCAATACCATAACCTGTACACTTCTTCCCTCCTGGTATTTGAAGTCGTAGTTCAATAATACTTTGGATGAATCAGGCGAATACTGCGCTTCCATAGTTATGCTATACATACGGGAGTTGCCTTCTACTAATGTTGATTTGTCGGCATCATCTATTTCGCCTATTTTTTTGGAGCTGATCTCTTTCTTAAATGTTTTAAGATTTATCGGAGTAAGTGAAAGTTCTGCAATCTGGTTTGAATTTATTTTATACTCCAGCAAAAAGTTGGTTTGATTTAATTTAAGAACGTCTATTAA
>JANMZN010000391.1:0-1869 GCA_031383285.1 Segetibacter sp. | reverse complement strand
GATTTAAACAACGAAGTGTCTTTTCTAGGCGATGTAAAATACAGGTAGTTTAACTGCAACATTGTTTCCAGGTCTTTTACTGTAGAACTGCCACGCACACCTTCTGATAATGCAGTGAAGGAAGGCGATATATTCGCCGTTTTGCCGGCCAACGCTTTCTTTAGATCAGTTGGAGAAAACTGCCCGATACCCATAGCACCAACTACAGCAGTAGCATATTCTGCATTGTACTTGTCAGCTATGCCATAGTTATTTTTTCCACCTTTCCGGGTAGCGCCCATCAGTATTTGGTCGTTGTTAAAATCTGTTGATTTAAGGGTAACGGTCACACCATTGCTTAACTTCAATTCAGTAGTACCCAAAACAGCATCCGTTTTTTTAGATACTATTTTTCCGGATTTTGGCTGAGTGGTCAGCAATGCTGTAGCTATTACTTTTTCCTCATACTTTTTTATTTCTGATTTAGATTTATCCAATGCAGCTATTAACGATTCTTCTGTTGGCAATTTTACTTCACCGGCATCAGGCCCGGTAACATAGGCAAACTTAGCCGTTGCATTTTTAAAGCTGTTGGCTACGGCATTTACTTCTTCAAGTGTAATGGTAGGCAACATAGCCTTAATGTAATCGTATTCTGTATCTATTCCCGGGCTCGGCTCACCTGTCAGAAAATAGCTAAGGTATTCCCCAACAAAACTTTCAGATTGCGTTTTTTCTCTGTTGTTGTAAGAACGTTCGTAAGAGGCCAGCGTGCTTTTCTTAATTCTTTCAAGTTCATCTTTTGTAAAACCAAAACGGTTTACTTTTTCAATTTCTACCGTCACTGCATCTACTGCTTTGCTTACGTCTCCGCTTCCCAACCCTGCAAATGCTTCAAATCCTTCGAAGCCACGGGCAAAAGAACCAAAACCGGCGCCGGCATAGTTGAAAGGCGGATTTTCTTGCTGGGTAAGTTCTTGTAAACGTTGATTAAGCAAGCTAGTGTACATGTCTTTTATTACATCGGCTCTGTAATCGCCAATGGTAGTAGTTGGCGTCTTCACAAAAACGGGCCAATTGATAGCTGCAGAATAGCTTGTGGCTTCCTTATCAGTTACAATAACTGCTGATGATTGGTCGTAAGGTTTTACTTCTGCATAAACTCTTTTACGCTCATTGGTTGGGTTGGTTAGTCCGGAAAAATGCTTCACAATGTATTGTTCTGCCTGCGCAGGATCAATATCACCAACAACAATCACCGCCATCAAATTGGGCCTGTACCAATCTTTATAGAATCTTTTGATAGCGTCCGGACTAGCGTTTAGTATAATGCTGTCCTTTCCAATTGGTAACCTTTCTGCATATTTAGAACCTGCCAATAGTTTCGGATAAATTTTTCTGAACATCCGGTCTTCAGCCCCTTTGCCATTGCGGCTTTCTTCCAGTACAATAGGTCTTTCGCCTTTGATGTCGTCTGCATAGTACGTTACATTGTGTGCCCAATCTTCTAACACACGAAAACCTTTTTCTATGTTGCCGGGTTTGTCCGTAGGGATGGGAAGCATATACACAGTTTCATCAAAACTGGTATAGGCGTTCAGATCGTTTCCAAAACCAACACCAATATCTTGTAAAAATGAAATAATTTCATTTTTCTTAAAATTGGTGGTTCCGTTAAATGCCATGTGCTCGTTGAAGTGAGCAATACCTTGCTGATCATCATCTTCCAAAATAGAACCGGCATTGATAACCAGGCGCAGTTCTACTTTTTGTTCCGGCTTTTTGTTTTGCCTTATAAAATATTTAAGGCCATTGGGCAAAGTGCCTGTTTTCACTTTAGGGTCGAAGGGGATTTTATCCTTCAAATTCAGTTCTTGCGCATAGCTAAAC
>JANMZN010000369.1:0-9751 GCA_031383285.1 Segetibacter sp. | reverse complement strand
CCAAAACAATTATTGGCCGCAGTAGCCCTGTTAATATATGCCGCCTATTTTATTTTAAGAAGTTCTATACCTGATTTGGATAAAAGAGCAAAAATTGGAGCCGTTTACAATGTTTTTGCTTGTGCTATGTTAATTCCAACGCTATGGATTATTCCAAGAATGGTAGAAAGTCTTCACCCTGGTGGACAAGGTGTAGATGGCAACCCCGGAATGGCTGGAAAAGATTTAGACCCAACAATGCGAATCGTTTTTTGGCCAGCAGTTATTGGATGGACTTTATTGGGTGTTTGGATAACAACACTAAGAATAAGATTTGAACAACTAAAAGAAAAACAACTAAATGCTTAATATTAAAAACATATTGCTATTTGCACTTTTTATTTTTACTTCAACAATCCTTTTTGCACAAGATAAAATTGTGGCATCAAGCGACTCGTCCTTTATGGCTTCTGAAGGCAAGATTTATGTTGTAATGGTTGTTGTTTTGACTATTCTTGCCGGATTAATTTTATTCCTTTTCCGACTAGAATTAAAATTGAAAAAGTTAGAAAAATCTGGAGCTAACAACTAAAAAAAAACAAATAAATTCTTTACGATTATTCCATTTTGAAAATTTAAAAATTAAAAAAAATGTCAGTTACTGAAAATTATAGCTTCTTCGACAGCGTTACGAGGAGCTTTGATAAAGCAGCCAAGTTCACATCTTGGGATCCGGGAATTCTTGAGCAAATTAAAGCCTGTAACAGTGTTTACAGAATGAAATTTCCTGTCAGAATTGGAGATAACATTGAGGTGATTGAGGCTTATCGCGTACAACATAGCCATCACAAAACCCCATGTAAAGGTGGAATCAGGTTTAGCATGGCAGTAAATCAGGATGAAGTAATGGCACTTGCTGCCCTTATGACTTACAAGTGTGCCATTGTAAACGTTCCTTTTGGAGGCGGTAAGGGAGGAATAAAGATCGATCCCAAAAAATACAGTGCATATGATCTGGAAAAAATAACACGTCGATATACAGCTGAATTAATTAAGAAAAATTTTATTGGACCAGGAACAGACGTTCCAGCACCTGATTATGGAACAGGAGCCAGAGAAATGGCATGGATACTAGACACTTACGTAGCTATGCACCCGGGTGAAGTAGATTCTGCAGCTTGTGTTACAGGTAAACCCGTTTCACAAGGAGGCGTAAGGGGACGGACAGAAGCTACTGGATTGGGCGTATTTTACGGAATAAGGGAAATATGCAATATGCCAGATGTAATGGGTAAGCTAGGTCTTGCAACAGGCATTGTTGGAAAAACAGTTGTCGTTCAAGGAATAGGAAATGTAGGATACCATTCAGCCAAATATTTTAGAGAAAATGGGGCCAAAGTGATCAGTATTTCGGAGCATGATGGGGCTGTATTTAATGCTGAAGGGCTACACGAAGAAGAATTGATACAGTTTAGGAACAAAACGGGTTCTATTGTAAACTTTCCAGGGGCTACAACATTAGCCCATACCAACGATGCTTTAGAGCTTGAATGCGATATCTTAATTCCTGCAGCTTTAGAGAATGTTATAAATGGAGAAAATGCGCCAAGAGTTAAAGCTAAAATTATAGGAGAGGCAGCAAATGGCCCTTTAACACCTGAAGCTGATGAATTATTGATGGCAAAGGGTACTTTGGTTGTTCCAGATATGTACTTGAATGCAGGAGGTGTAACCGTTAGCTATTTTGAGTGGTTAAAAAATCTAAGCCACGTAAGATATGGCAGGCTTGAAAAGCGCTTTACTGAAAATAAAGATAAGCACATTATCAAGCAAATGGAAAGCATGACGGGTAAGAAAGTAGATGAAGAAGCCAAACAATTTATTGAGCATGGCGCAGACGAAATCGATTTGGTTCATAGCGGACTGGAAGAAACTATGATTTCGGCTACCAGAGAAATAATGGATGTTTGGAAAAGCAATCCTGCTATACCGGATATGCGGACCGCTGCCTACGTATCAGCCATCAATAAGGTTGCTACCAGCTATGCTGAATTGGGAATATTCCCTTAATATTTGGATTAAAATTTCATAAAAAAAAATCCCTGCCTCAATTGCAGGGATTTTTATTTAGCTTTACCTCCTCATTAATTACGAAAGCGTCTGATTTAATCTTTTACTATTTGTTCATTTATTGGTGTTTCGAAGTCATTTTTACGAAAAATTAGTTTTTTTCTAACAATGAATGCATATGAGACGTATTATTCTATTTGATTAAAACGTTTATATTCGCAATGCTTAATGAAGCTAGAACAATAAAACTTAATTTCGTATCGTTTTACCCAGTTTAAAATGTCCCAAATGCAGAATGTGTTGCGTATCAGAAATTTCACCATCCTAGTAGCTACATTAGTACTTGCAGGTTCATGTAAGAAAAAAGTAGAAAAGTCGGATATGACCGGCTGGAACTATAATGATAAAAACATGGGCGGCTACAATACGGCCAAATCCAAAAGTATAAAGACCGGACCTGGTTTGGTATTTGTGCAGGGTGGTTCATTTACTATGGGAGCTACAACTGAAGATATCATGGGCGATTGGAATAATATTCCACGCCGGATCACAGTTAACTCTTTTTTCATTGATAAAACAGAAGTTGCAAATCTTCACTACCGTGAATATATACATTGGATTGAGAATGTTTTTAATGACCCTCAATTTGAAGCCGTTGTAAACGGGTCTAAGCCCGATACACTTTGCTGGAGAAGCGAATTGGCATTTAATGAACCTTATGTTGAGTATTATTTCCGTCATCCATCTTATAATTACTATCCTGTAGTCGGTGTGAATTGGAAACAAGCGCATGATTTCACTATTTGGCGTACAGACAGGGTTAACGAAAATGAGTTGATACAAAATGGATTTCAAAATAAGAATGTAATTAAAACAGAGTTGGCAGGTGGTGGTCAGGAAAACTTCAACACCAAAGCTTACCTAATGGGTGAGTACCAAGGAGTACCAAAAAAACCGACAAAAGGTAAGAACCAATTAAAAGACTCTCAAGGCAGACCAAGGAATTACGTTAAGTTCGATGATGGAATTTTATTGCCCGGATATAGACTGCCAAGTGAAGCTGAATGGGAATATGCGGCTTTAGGATATATTAATCAAAACCCTAACCCTCGTAAATCTGAAAAGAAACGAGGTGAAGAAAATTTCACAAACAGACAGATTTATTCTTGGCAAAATGATGGTTTTGATAACTTAAGAGCTACGCGTCATGGAACATGGCAAGGTCAGTTTCTTGCCAACTTTAAAAGACAAAGTGGAGACAACATGGGTATTGCAGGAGGGTTAAATGACCGTTCGGCAATTCCAGCAGAGATTACAGCGTTCTATCCAAATGGTTTTGGAATATACAACATGAGTGGAAATGTATGCGAGTGGGTTGCCGACGTATATCGTCCAATGACCAATCTAGATGCTGATGACTTTAATCCATTCCGTGGTAACAAGTTCTTAAAAGTTGATAATGCAGGTGGGCAAGGTAATCTTCGCGATAGCATAGGTAGAATCAAAATGATGCCCGAAGCGGATTCTGCTCTTCGTATGCGTAGAAACTACCAAAAATCTTACGCAGTTAATTATATGGATGGCGACTCTATAACCAATACATTTTATGGTTATGGCATTACAACATTAATATCAGATCAATCTCGGGTTATCAAAGGTGGTAGTTGGAACGACAGGCCATATTGGTTAAGCCCTGGAACACGCCGGTTCTTAGAAGAAGACCAAAGTGGCAATACTGTTGGTTTTAGATGCGCTATGATTGCACCTGGATCTCCGGAAGGTCCAAATCGCAAAACGGGTAACTTCTTCCCTGCAAGAAGACAAAAGAAATAAGATAAGTTAAAGGTAAATACAAAACAGAAAGAGCCATCCGGTAAATCGGGTGGCTTTTTTTATTATAAAGAGTAATAGGTATTACTTTTGTTTCAAACGCTTAAATTTTGATGATACAAGACTTATACCAGTTGTACCTCAGGCACCAATCAGTGCAAACAGATACACGTAAATTAAAACCAAATGATATTTTCTTTGCCCTCTCCGGCCCCAACTTCAATGGCAATGATTTTGCACTAAAAGCATTAGATAATGGCGCAGCATACGCCGTAATAGATTCTGATATAGACGCATTCAATGATCGATTGATAAGGGTAGAAAATGTACTGGAAACTCTCCAACTATTAGCCAAGCATCACAGAGAGCAATTCAACATTCCATTTATAGCTATTACGGGTAGTAATGGAAAAACAACCACAAAAGAACTTGTAAATGCAGTTTTAAGTTCGCATTATAAAACTTACACCACTCAAGGAAACCTAAATAACCATATAGGAATACCGCTTACCATTTTGCAAGTGAAAGCTGATGCAGAAGTGGCTGTGATTGAAATGGGAGCTAATCACCAAAAAGAAATTGAAAGTTATTGCAAATATGTAAAACCTACCCATGGCATCATTACAAACTGTGGGAAGGCTCATTTGGAAGGATTTGGCGGATTGAAAGGCGTTAGAAAAGGAAAAGGTGAATTATTTGACTACCTGAGTATACAAAAAGGCGAAGCTTTCATTTTCAATGATTATGATTACCTAAAGGAAATGAGCAGCCAAATTTCTAAAGTAATTACTTACGGCACAAGCAATGCAAATACAATTGGAAGAGTGGTTTCTACAGATGATTATCTGCAAGTAGAATTAGTAAGTAAAGATTTACCAGTTGTCATTAAAACCCGGTTGGTTGGTGACTACAACTTGCCAAATGTCCTATGCGCTATTGCAGTAGGAAAATATCTTGGCGTTCCTATAAATAAGATTACGAATGCCATTGAAGGATATGCCCCCGGAAATAGTCGGAGTCAGATGATTATCAAAAATAGTAATCACATCATTCTGGATGCGTACAATGCCAACCCATCGAGTATGAAACTGGCAGTTGAAAATATTGCTAAAATTAACACTGAAAACAAAGTATTGATGCTGGGCGGTATGATGGAACTTGGTGCAGAAAGCATTAGCGAACATCAGGAAATAATTAAGACTATTAATAAGTATACCTGGGATAAAGTTTTGTTGGTCGGTGGTGACTTTCAGAATACCAATCATTCATTTTTATACTTCAATAATGCTGCAGAGGCTGCAACTTGGCTGAATGGCAACCCCGTTTTAGATAGTTATGTTTTGATTAAAGGAAGCAGAAGTATTCAGATGGAACAATTGGTGGCTTCTTTATAACTCGCCTTCTGACAAAAGAACAAGGGTATGAAAATTGTGCCATAGAATGTTGAACAAAGTAAATTACTATGAGTGCCATCCAAAAAGAAACATTTACAGATATCGTCCATGGTGAAATTCCTGTACTTGTTGATTTCTCAGCAGAATGGTGTGGACCATGCAAAATGATGAAACCTATTTTAGATGAATTACACCAAATGATGGGTAACAAATTGAGAATTCTAAAAATCGATGTAGATAAAAATAAAGCGTTGGCAGGTTCTTTAAATATTTCTGGGGTACCAACGCTTATTTTGTATAGTAAGGGAAATATTTTGTGGCGACAATCCGGAGTGCAATCAGCTCAGCAACTGCAAAAAATAGTGCTTCAAAAAGCACTATGAATACAATGAAAGCCCTAGGGAAGTTTAGAATGCTACCTTTGTAGCAACCGTATTTATTTATGAGCCAAAAAAGCAATCCAATATTATACTTGTGGGCAGTACTTACTAACCGATGTCCAAGATGCAGAGAAGGCAAAGTTTTTATAACCAAACATGCCTATGACTTCAAGAATAATTTGAAAATGCATGAATTTTGTCCCGTTTGTGGTCAGCCTTCTGAAATAGAAGTTGGATTCTATTATGGCACCAGCTATGTAAGCTATCTTTTAACCGTAGTCTATACTGCACTTACATTTGTTTGCTGGTGGATGCTCCTTGGTTTCTCTTTGTACGACAATAGTATTTTTTATTGGCTGGGTGTTAATGGGGTTACTTTATTATTGCTTCAACCATACTTCATGCGCTTATCAAGATCGCTTTGGCTAAGTTGGTTTGTAAAATATGATGCTGACTGGAAGCAAAATAAATTAGGGGAATTTGAAAGAGTGGTTAAAGAACAAATGAATAATTGGTAATTATTTATCCTTAATGCAAGACCAAACTCCATCCTTATTTCTAAAAAATGAATATTGAGCTTCTTCGGTCCTGCTTCTTATTTTTCCTTGAATTTGTTCACAAACTTTATATTGAGTAATTATAGGAAAAATCATAGCACCTGGAGGTGCGGATGGATATTTGATAAGCGTTTCCTCTTTGGTTATTTTTATTTCATTTACAAATGCTTCCTTATTCATCAATCGAATAAAATTAATTCCAACTTTTATACCTTTTCCCGCTGCCTCCACTTGCTTGTCGTATATCATCCTCTTAACTATTCTATTAGAAAATGTTGACTGCATTGAAAAAGATGGCATTGGTACAAATGAACATCCAGCGATATTATTATTCCATCTTGGGGAAGCTGTTATTTGTTCATCTGAACTTTTAACAGAATCAAGGTTTCGAATTTGCGCATGTGGAATCCATTCATCTTCTAAAGATCCTTCTACTTGCACTTTATATAAGTAAACAGTTTTTTCTTCTTTCACCTTTGCCTTTTTCCAGACACCATTTACTTTTACCTCAGCTACTTTTTCATAACCCCCATTACTGCTTAATTCTACACCTGCTTGATCCTTATTTACTTTAGAAACAGGAAGTATTTTTTTTGCTGAAAGCTGAATAATTCTAACATTATTTTTGTCAATTTTTACAGTAAATAATATTGCTTGTGTAAGTGGAACTGTTGAATAATCTGTAGCTACAATGGAAGGAATTTGCCGTTTTTCTATTTGCTTTCGTTGGCTAATGCTGACTGAACTATTATTTACTTTTATTAAATAAATCTGTGCTATAGAAAGCGGCTCTAAATTGTACTTTGAAACCGATCCAATATGTGATACGTTTTTAATCGCTTGTTGCCTATTTATTCTTACCGAACTATTGTCAATGATTATTTTATAAGTCGGAGCAATTGTCAATGGTGCAGTCACAAAATTGCTAACCACTAAAGGTATTACTACTTTCGATTTCTTCTGCTCGGCTTTGCTGACTACGGTACTATCGTAAATACTTATCATCAAACAAGCAGTTGATATCAAAGGTTCAAAACGCAATTCGGCAGCTTTGGGCGCTTCCGGAAAAGTAATGGCTTCTGGACTTAGTTCCGCCTTTTTTTCTTCCTTCACTTCAGCAGGCTTTTGTAGAGCCGAAGCTGAGGGATTTGGAGTAATTGTTTTGGTAATAGGCTTTCCATAACTTTTAACAAACGTTTCCTCTGAGGCAGTATCACTTTCCAAAGTTTCTTGAATTTGAACAACAGTAGGAGGCTTCAATTCTGGTTGAATAATGTCAATCTTCAATGGAGCATCATCAGCCTTTACTGTATTCGGTACTATTCTGCTGTTGTCCTCTTCCTTATTGCTTTGAGATCCCTTTATGTTTGTAGAATCTGCAGAATCTCTATTGTCATCCTTTTCAGAATTTTCTTTTTCTATCTGTGCTAATATCTTCGAATCAATCAATTTTGCCCGTGCCTTAGCCAACGAGTCAGACCTTTTTATAGATTCCTGAAAAGCTGAACCCGGAGGCTTTATGTTTCCTGCTGCTACCGTCTTTACATTGGTAACTGACTTATCAGGCATTATAGGTTTTGCTACCTTAACTTCTGATGGAGATTTTTTTGGATTGGCAATTTCAGCTGCAATTTGTGCTGCTCTTTCTTCTTCCTGAAGACGGGATACACTTTGCCACATTCTTTTTCCCTCTTGCCTTTTAGTAGTGTAGTAGATAACATCACATTCTTCGGCCAACCCTGTGCCTCTGGTTTTTAAAATTTCTACTTTCAAACCATTTGCGAGAATAAGTACTTGATGATTACTATATGTAGTAGTATCCGTTTGTGTAAATGATTGGATAGTAATAAACATCAACAACAGTGTTGCAATAATTTTAAGCTGCTTTCCAAACATCCTTCTTTGCATTTTCCTTTTAACTTCTTTAAAATTATATCTCAGAGGCTACTAAGGTAATTCATTGACCTTAACATCCCACGAGATTGTGCAGCCTGACCGCCGAAGTGTTTCTGCTACAGAGCAATATTTATCAATAGATAATGAACATGCCCTCTTAGCTTTTTCAAAATCAATGGCTCCTATTAATAAAAACTGAACATCTACAGATGTCCATAGCGAAGGTTCCACTCCTTCCTCACGGTTTCCGTTAACAACTATTTTAAATGAAGATATGGTTTGCCTTTGCTTTTGTAAGATAGATACCACATCAATTCCGCTGCAACCACCCAATGCCATTAGTAATGATTGCATTGGACTAATGCCAAAATTGTTGCCGCCAAAGTTTTTTCCTGCATCCATTTTAATTGTTAATCCACTAGAATCAATTGCCTCAAATGCAAATCCATCATCCTTTCTTTCAAGTTCAACCTGCACCATCTGCTTTAATTTGACCAAATGTAAGGGTGAAAAACAGTAAATAGTAGTGATAAAAAATATTATATAAGCTAAAATCACTCTTTTTTATTATTAATTCTAGATTTTTAAATAATACGGCTTACCTTTGCAGCCCAAAAATTATTTTTTAACCAATCAGGGAATCACAATGAACAATTATGAATTGATGGTGATTTTTACCCCGGTTCTTTCTGACGACGAATTCAAAAACGCTCAGAAAAAGTTTTCAGATCTTATCACCGCAGCAGGTGGAGAAATGATAAACAGCAACCCATGGGGATTAAAATCACTGGCGTACCCTATTCAGAAGAAAACAACCGCTATCTATTGGGTTGCTGAGTACAGGGCGTCATCCGACTTCAATGAGAAGCTGAAAATCCAGCTTCTACGTGATGAGCAAGTGCTACGTCACATGATGAACAGGCTCGATAAATACGCCGTCGAGTACAATCACAAAAGAAAAAGTGGCGTACCTACAGGAACCGAAAAAGCAACGGAGGTATAATCATGGCAAAAGCAAATGAAATAAAATACCTGACTGCGATTAAGCAGGATAAGCGTCCGAAGAAATTCTGTCGTTTTAAGAAGTATGGTATTAAGTACATCGATTACAAAGACGCCGAGTTCCTGAAGAAATTCCTAAATGAGCAAGGTAAATTATTGCCACGCCGCCTAACTGGTAACTCTCTAAAGTACCAACGTAAGGTGTCTGAAGCAGTAAAAAAAGCCCGTCAAATGGCATTGTTGCCGTATGTAACGGATTTATTTAAATAGACAAGCTGAGTAGCTGATTTTAATCAAGTCAAGAGATTTATTCTCTTTCTCTAAATTTATAAATCATCTGCTCAACATTAGTAACCCGTCCCTAATTTCGGTGAAAAGCCGGGAAACAGTCACAATCTTAGATTGGGCTCTTGGGAACTAAAAAAAATACAATGCAAATAATATTAATTCAAGATGTTGACAACCTGGGCGGCGCAAATGAATTGGTGTCCGTAAAAAGCGGGTATGCACGCAACTTCCTTATTCCACAAAAGAAAGCTGTTGAAGCCAATTCGTCTAATCTGAAGCAGATGGAAGAAAGGCAAAAGCAAAAAACAAAGAAAGAAGCCAAGCTTTTGTCTGAAATCAATACGGTAATAGCTAA
>JANMZN010000359.1:0-2095 GCA_031383285.1 Segetibacter sp. | reverse complement strand
TGAAGCATAGTAATCGCCAATCTCATCCTCTGCAGGAATATTCTGTGTAAATCGAAAAGTACAGGATTGGCAATGCCAAACTTCAAAAAACTCCCCCGATACTGTGTAATCTTTACATTCAATTACCTTGTTGATGGCAGTGCTGCCACAACAAACACAGGTTGTATGATGAATAATAGTTGCCATGTTATCCGCAAAGAAAGTGAAAAGGCGGTTAAAAAGTGAGGATGAAATTTCATCGCTACACATTTTCATTTTATCTTAACCGCTTAAATGAAGTTTTTAATCAACAGGACGACTAATAGGATAAAGCAAGCAGCCTTTTTTATACCATTCACCATATACTTCGTGGTTTTTGCCATTGCTTTATATGCAGTATATAAATTAATAGCCAACAACCAACAAGAAACAGGCTCTTCCTTTAGCGATATTTTTAATTTATTATTCAGCGTGGCTACATGGTTTACTTGTGCGATGATTTTTATTTCCTTGTTTTCAGTTATATTTTCTTATGCCTATTTTTTATATATTAAAAGAAAAAAGGGGATACAATTCAAAATTTCAACAGATATTAAAGAAAGTGAACTGCATAAGAAACAGACTGTTCGGTTAATTCTTGATCCAGTACTCAAACCTTTGCTTGGATTTGTTAAGCTCAGACTTCTATATGACAAACAACATTATTCCCATAAATTTTCATTGTTGGAGAAAAATAATAAACAGCTAATCACTACCCGAATAGATGGTGTCTATTATTGGACTTTGCCAGAGATTAAAGAGTACCACGTAACCCAAGCTGTTGTTTATTTTGAAGACATTTTTCAGTTTTTTTCTTTTGCAGTTAAGTTGCCGGCAAAAAACCAATTTTTTACCCAACCCTCTTTGAAAGAAATTAATACAATGAATGCATTACCTCGCAAAACCGAGGAAACCAATACCCGAATTGAACACATGAGAAAGGTAGAAGGAGAATACCTGAACTACAAGAATTTTGAAAACAATGATGATGTAAGGCGAATAGTTTGGAAGATCTATGCAAAAAACAAAGAACTCGTAGTAAGGATACCTGAGATCATGGATCCATATGCTTCCCACATTTATCTATATGCCTCTTTTTTTTCCGATTTTAAAGTAGATGATAATAGCGCTATTCAGGTTCCTTTTTTGAACTATTTCAAAACCATGATTTGGTCTTTGTATCAAAACTTTGTAAAGCAAGGATTGGAGGTAAAATATATTCCAGATCAGGAGGTGGCCAATAACAACAGAGATGATTTACAACAATGGGTAAAATATGGCATCAGTACAAGCAAATGGCACAAAGAAAAATCATTGAAATCTTATGTAAAAACCAGTGACGCTTCTGTTGTTATCATTTCTAGCTTAAGCAATGTAAATGAAGTGAAAGAATTGGTTGATCATTTTGGCAGTGCCATAACCATTATTTTTATTAAACTCTCTGATGCATTTAAAAAGCAAAATTTAATTGACTGGGTTCAATGGTTGTTTGTTGAAAATTTGAAAGTTGATATTGCAGTTCATAAAAGAAATTGGGCAGTATCTACTTTGAGAATAAAGATTATAGAAAACGAGAAAAAGCTGGAAGAAGTAGTAGGAGAAGCTAGTAGAACATTGGTTCAATGAGCATTAATAGCCGTAACATTTTAAGCAAATTAGACAATTTAATTATTAATTAAATTTCAGGAAAAAGAAAATGAAAATTGGTAGGATACATAGCTGGAAAAAGGTGACTGCTCAACTGTTGTTGCTGACTATACCTACCATTGGTTTAGCGCTCTACCTTTTGTTTAATGCCAACAGGTTTTATTCATTGCTTCAGAATAATTGGCAAGAACAAGGAATCTATTTTTCCACCGGCATTGTAGTGGCAATGGTTTTTTATGGTTGGCGTTTTCGGTTTGCTACTACAGCAGCACTATTGTTTGGTTTTTATTTTCTGATGTACAAATCACTCGGTAAAATAAGTGTTGGGGAATTTGATGCATTCTTCGTTTCCGTAAAATTTCTTGTTTTCTCCTTACTGTTTTCCATTGGATGGTTGGCGGGTTATGGCTTTTCAAGATCAAAATATTTT
>JANMZN010000354.1:0-25343 GCA_031383285.1 Segetibacter sp. | reverse complement strand
AAGTACATGCAAAATTATCTAAACGAGTTTTGCTACAAGTTCAACAGAAGGTACTTTGGCATAAAACTGTTTGATAGGCTAATTGTGGCGGCTACTTCCTGTTCCTGGTTCAAGCCTTGCACCTAATTGCGGATAATCATTCTTTCTTTTTAATTAAAAATGATGCTTTAAAATTGGGATTTTTTGCAATATTACTAATGAAGCCCCTAAATATTTGTTTGATTTTGATCAATCTAGCGAAATTTAATAATTTGAAATTTTGGCTAAAAAGCCCTATTAACTGTGCGCTGATCTAACTACTTTATCCGTTCCATTAAACTGTCAATTGAAGTATTAGTGCTTTCTCCTTGGTTTGGCTTCATTGCACACTCGTTTTATAGTAACATAATCTTGCTTATTCATTCTTGTCAGATATGGATAAACCCCTGAAACAACATTGTTGAAAGACATGAAAGCAGAAGCCGCAGTCATTTTTAATAAGTTGTACTTGATATAACCTTGCCTGTTTCCAAAGACATCATACAACCTTCTTCCTGTTTCAGGAGAAATCATTTGAGCAGGATTGGAATTCAGAAAAAATACACCTTCATCATTTAATGTTAGATTCAATAGCTCATTTTCTTTTTTAAATTCATTATCCAGATTTCCGCCTTTTGTAATAATTTCTACAGTATAAAAATTCAACTTCCCTTTAAACACTTTACATACGTTAATCGTATTGGTTGTATAAATCATTTGGTTTGGAGGATAGCGAAAAGTATTTTGTGCTATTACCTTACCCTCAACAATTAAAGCTGACCTTTCGAAAATTTCTGCTTGTGAAATTTGTACCAACTGACAAAATGAACTAAATGATAACAAACAAAAAATAAGAAGGGTAGGGTATTTCATACCAATAGTTTTATAATAAGTAGCCAGATTAATAAAATCAAAAGGCAACTACGTAAAGTGCTTCTTGCTTACCTTGATCTCAATAATGATAAACTCTCACAAAATAAATTAATTTTCCTCATTAACAATTACCTCATTTCTTTAAACCGATTGATTAATCCATTTGTAGAGGAATCATGGCTAACCACACAATCGTTATTTTCCAGTTCAGGTAATATCTGATTGGCTAATTGCTTGCCTAGTTCAACGCCCCATTGATCAAAACTGAAAATATTCCAGATTACACCTTGAACAAATATTTTGTGTTCGTACATAGCAATCAAGCTACCTAATGAAGTTGGTGTAATTTTCTTTAATAAAAAGGAATTGGTTGGCTTATTACCACTAAATACTTTGTACTTCAATAATTTCTTGATATCCTCCTTAGATTTACCAGCTTTTGTTAGTTCTGCTACTACTTCATCCTCAGTCTTTCCATTCATGAGCGCTTCCGTTTGGGCAAAGAAATTGCTAAGCAACTTGGCATGGTGGTCACCAATAGCATTGTGGCTGATCGCAGGAGCTATAAAATCGCATGGAATAATTAAAGTGCCTTGGTGGATTAATTGGTAAAATGCATGTTGCCCATTGGTTCCCGGTTCGCCCCAAATAACAGGGCCGGTTGAATAATTGACTTCATATGCATTCCTGTCAACACTTTTCCCATTGCTTTCCATATTTCCCTGTTGAAAATAGGCTGCGAAACGATGCAAATACTGGTCATAAGGTAAGATAGCTTCACTTTGGGCACCAAAAAAATTGGTATACCAAATGCCTAGAAGCGCCATAATAACAGGGATGTTTTCTGAAAATTTTTTGTTCCTAAAATGTTGATCAACATCATAAGCACCTTTTAATAAAGCTTCAAAGTTGTCATAACCAATAGTGAGAGCGATCGAAAGACCTATAGCGCTCCACAAAGAATACCTTCCACCAACCCAATCCCAAAATTCAAACATGTTTTCCGCAGCTATGCCAAAAGCAATTACGTCTTTCTCATTTGTGCTAAGTGCTACAAAATGTTTTGATATATGTGCTTGATCTACTGCAGCATTCAAAAACCAATTCCTTGCAGTAAATGCATTGGTCATGGTTTCCTGTGTGCTAAAAGTCTTTGAAGCTATCAAAAACAAGGTTTCTTCAGGATTAACTTTTTTGAGCGTTTCCGCTATATGAGTTCCATCTACGTTGCTTACAAAAAAAGTTTGTATACCATCAACCCAATAAGGCTTCAAGGCTTCTGTAACCATAACAGGCCCTAGATCGCTGCCACCAATTCCGATGTTTACAATGTACTTTATTCTTTTACCAGTATATCCTTTCCATTCGCCATTGTGTATTTTGTTAGAAAACGCTTTCATTTGCGCTCTGACTTTTAAAATATCAGGCATTACATCGGTACCATCTACATGATATGAATGGTCTCCAAAATTGCGCAGTGCAACATGTAATACAGATCGGTTTTCTGTTTCATTTATTTTTTCTCCATCAAACATGGCATTGATGCCCTCTTTCAATTGGCATTCTTCAGCAAGCTGCAAAAGCAATTGCATGGTTTTGTTATTGATAATATTCTTTGAGTAGTCGAACAACGTATCATCAAATAAAATAGAAAAATGATCAAACCTTTTGGGATCAGCTGCAAACAACTTTCTAAGGTGATTGTTGCGCATTTCTTCTTCAAAATGCCTTTTTAATAGTAACCATGCCTGCGTATTTGTTGGATTAATTTTTGGAAACATGTTTTATGCTTGTCTTTGTTTTTAATAGGTAATTTATAGTGCTTCTATCTGTTGTATGGTTTCTTCTACCATTTTTCTATTGATATCTAAATGCAACACCATTCGTACTTCGTTAGGTGAAACAGCGGAAACGCGAATTCCTTTCTCAAATAACTTTTCTGCTAATAGGGCAGGAGTGTACCTGCCTTTTACCTCGAAAATAATTATGTTTGTTTCTACAGGTAATATATTTCCTATACAGTCTTGTTTAGATAATGCATCTTTCAACAACGATGTATGATGATGGTCTTCTGCTAGCCGTTCTATATTATTTTCAAGGGCATAAATACCAGCCGCTGCAAGAATTCCTGCCTGACGCATGCCCCCACCATAAACTTTTCTAAATCTTCTTGCTTTTTTTATAAATGCCTTTGATGCCAATAATACACTTCCAATTGGGGTGCCTAGACCTTTGCTCAGGCAAATAGAAATGCTGTCAAATAGCTGTCCATATTGATGAGGTGCTTCTCCTTTTGCAATTAATGCATTAAAAAGCCTTGCTCCATCCAAGTGAAGGGCAAGACCATTTTCAGAACAGACTTCTTTAATTAGCTCTAATTCCCTAAAATCGTAACAACTTCCACCACCGCGGTTAGCAGTATTTTCTAGCGAAACAAGTCTGGAAGGTGGTTTATGAATATCATCAGGATTGATGGCATTTTTTACCTGCTCTGCAGTTAATCTTCCCCGATCTCCTAATAATGGTCTGATGGAGCATGCAGCGTTTAGTGCAATTCCGCCGCCTTCATAAATATAAACATGAGAAATATGATCACAAATAACTTCATCACCCGGCTGTGTATGGCACTTGATGGCTATCTGATTGGTCATGGTTCCACTTGGACAAAAAACGGCGGATTCCATCCCGAAGAGCCCTGCCATCATATGTTCGAGCTTATTTATGGTTGGGTCTTCGCCCCAAACATCGTCCCCAACTTCTGCCTTTAACATCATTTCCAGCATGGCAGGTGAAGGCTTCGTAAACGTATCTGAACGGTAATCTATCATAAAGACTGCTAAAATACAACCATACTGTTTAAGTGGCTCATTTAGTAAACATTGGTTAATAATATTTTTAAGGTTTTGAAATTAACCCCAATGTGAATACCCCAATTCCCATATTTTTTCGAAGTAATAAACTTCAAAGTGCAGAAATTGGGAAATTAAAGGTTAAAAAATGGTATTGGAATACTTTATTTGTAAAAAAAAGAATAAAATTTCATTTTCGAAGCATACCTTTGCCACTTTTATCAACTTTTTTGTGTCTAATAGTATACATTATTTACTACTGATAAAATATTAAAACAAATACTATAATATGAGGCAACTCAAAATAGCTACGCAGATCACTAACAGGGACTCTCAGGCGGTTGAAAAATACCTACAGGAAATATCAAAAATTCCGATGATCACACCTGAAGAAGAAACCATATTAGCCCAAAAAATTAAGATGGGTGATCAAAGGGCTTTGGAAAGGTTAACTACAGCTAACCTTCGTTTTGTAGTATCAGTGGCTAAGCAGTACCAACACCAGGGTTTGTCTCTAAGTGATTTGATCAACGAAGGAAACTTGGGATTGATAAAAGCAGCACAAAGATTTGATGAGACAAAAGGTTTCAAATTCATTTCTTATGCAGTATGGTGGATTCGTCAGTCTATTCTTCAGGCTTTAGCAGAACAAGGTAGATTGGTTAGATTACCTCAGAATAAAATTGGAACATACAATAAAGCAAATAAAGCCTACATGGCTTTTGAGCAAGAACATGAAAGAGAACCAAGTACAGAAGAATTGGCAGATATTCTGGAAATGAGTGAGACCGAAATCAATAATATCTTTCAAAGCAATACCAGGCATACTTCTTTGGATGCTCCTGTACATGAAGCGGAGGATGTAGCGATGGGTGACTTACTGCAAGGTGGTTCAGACACAGATGATGACGTAATGAAAGACAGCCTTCGCGAAGAAATTCGCCGGGTGTTGAAATCATTATCGCCTCGAGAAGCTGAAATTGTGAACGCATATTTTGGTTTGGATGGTGAAAATGGCGTGAGCATTGAGCAAATTGGTCAGAAATATGATCTTACTAAAGAACGTATCAGACAAATTAAAGAAAGGGCGATTAAACGTTTGCAAAAAGCAAGGTACAGCAATGCGTTAAAAGCTTATTTAGGATAAACCAGGATAACAAAAAAAAATTATAAACAAATAGCCGCTTCATCTGGAGCGGCTATTTGTTTTAAAATAAAACCTGAACGGTTTCTTTTGTTTTTTGGACGAGTAAAATGTCTTTTCCAGCAGTCATTTTTGTCAGCAACTCTTCAGTATAATGCCTGATGGTTAAAAGTGTTAACCCTTTTTGAAGCTGAACATCAAAAATAGCTGTTGCTTTAGTACAAAACTGAGCCAGCTTTTCTTCTCTATCGTCTAGGCAAAGTAGCAAGTTAATGGCCGCAGTTTGTATTAAGTTTGGTTTTACATTTAGTTCGCCAAACAATTGATATAATCTACTCATGGGCTTTTCCCCAACAAAAGAGAAATCATGGCTTTGCAAGTTTACTAGCACTTGTTTTTCCTTTAATACTATCACGGGCGGCAAATGCTTACATGGTTTGCTACTAATGGTTGTGCCAGGAAGGGTAGGATCAATAAAGCTCTTCACATGCAGCGGTATCTCTTTATTTTGTAGTGGTTTTATGGTTTTCGGATGAATTACTTGTGCACCATAAAAAGCCATTTCAATTACTTCATAAAAACTTAATTCATTTATCAAAGTAGCGGATGGAAAAGCCTTAGGATCAGCACTCATCACACCATCAACGTCTTTCCAAATAGTTAAACTATCCGCATCCAACAAATTAGCAAAAATAGCAGCAGTATAATCACTTCCTTCCCGACCAAGCGTAGTGCTTTCATTTTGATCAGTAGAACCAATAAATCCTTGAGTTATATAAATTCCAGGGATACCGATAATTCCAGTTTTCATTAAGTTGATACTTGTTTCATCCCAAATAATATTTGCTTCCCTGAAATTATTGTCAGTCCTTAGTATATCTCTTACATCTAACCATGTATTAGCAACCTTCTTTTCATTGAAACAGGATGAAACTATATAGCTACTCAGCAATTCACCAATACAGACTACCTGATCATAATAATAATCGTATGACTGAATGGGCTTATCATGCAACAACCATTCGACTTCAGTAAAAAATGAATTGAGTTGTTCGAATGCTTTATCATATGAAGTAATCAATAAACTTTTGGCTATTGCGATATGATTGTCTTTGATTGCTCCAAACAATCGTAAGGCGTCATCCTTTTTGTTGCTATAAAAAGCTTCAACAACCGCTTCTAATGCATTGGTTGTTTTGCCCATTGCCGACATAATCACAACGAGTGGTTCTTGTTGGTAAGAAGCTAATATCTTCGATACATTATCAATCCTGTCTAAACTTCCAAGGCTTGCTCCGCCAAATTTAAAAACCTTCATAACTTAATTTTATGGGCGCAAAGATAGGGTAGTGAATAAACGTATAATACATTTCAAAAACTATAATTTAGCAGCTAGATTCCTCTTCAAAAGCAATGATTATTTATTAGTTTACTTCATTTTGTGATACCTATAAATATTTACTCACTTTATGTGGAAAAACGATACAAAAATCAACCAATTTTACCATTTAAATAAGGGTAAAAGAAGTACATTTGCCCCTAGTAAAATTTACTAATAAAATCAAAAGTAAATACCTCCTTTTCAGGAAACAAAAACATAGATGGAAGAGAATATACAACCCCTAGAGACAAACGACCACGACAGGATCATTCAGATTAACATTGAAGAGCAAATGAAAACCGCTTATATCGACTATTCTATGTCGGTAATAGTTGGTCGTGCATTGCCCGATGCCCGTGATGGATTTAAACCTGTACATCGCCGGGTGCTGTATGCTATGAATGAATTGGGCAACTACAGCAACAGAGCTTATAAGAAATCTGCCCGTATTGTTGGTGAAGTAATGGGTAAGTATCACCCGCATGGTGATGCATCCATATACGATACACTTGTTCGGATGGCACAGGATTGGACCATGAGATACATTATGGTAGAGGGTCAGGGTAACTTTGGAAACCAAGATGGAGATCCACCGGCTGCTATGCGATATACTGAGGTTCGACTTCAGAAGATAGCCGAGGCTATGTTAGAGGATATTGAAAAAGATACCGTTAATTTCCAATTCAATTTTGATGATAGCTTACAGGAACCTACTGTACTTCCAACGAGAATTCCTCAATTGATCGTAAATGGAAGTAGTGGAATTGCGGTTGGTATGGCTACTAATATGCTTCCTCACAATCTGAATGAAGTAGTAGATGGTTGCATAGCATATATTGACAATAAAGAAATTACCATTGAAGAAATAATGGTACATATTAAAGCACCAGATTTTCCGACCGGAGGAACAATTTACGGAATGGAAGGAGTAAAGCAAGGTATGCTAACGGGTAGAGGAAGGGTAGTGCTTAGAGGAAAAGTAAATATAGAAACAAAAGCAAGTGGAAGAGAACAGATTATCATTACCGAAGTACCTTACCAGGTAAACCGAGATAATCTAACCGACAAAATTGGCCAACTTGTAAATGACAAAACCATTGATGGTATAGCTCACGTAAACAACGAAAGTAACAAAAGGGAAGGAACTAGGATTGTAATCGACCTAAAACGTGATGGAGTCGCAAATGTAATTGTTAATCAGTTGTACAAGTTTACTGAGTTACAAACCAGTTATGGCATCAACAACGTAGCATTGACAAAAGGTCGTCCTAAAACAATGAATATCAAAGAACTGATTGTAGAGTTCATTGATTTCAGAATGGAAGTAATTACGCGTAGAGCCCAATTTGAATTGAGAAAAGCTCAGGAAAGAGCACACATATTACTAGGTTATTTAATTGCGCTTGATCACCTTGATGAAGTTATAAGGTTGATAAGAAGTTCACCAACGCCTGATGTGGCCAAAGAAAATTTGATCAATGCAGGATGGGGTTTAGATGAGATTCAAGCTAAAGCCATTTTGGAACTACGCCTTCAACGCCTTACTGGTATGGAGCGCAACAAAATCAAAGAAGAATACGATGAATTAATGAAATTGATCGGTCGTTTACAAGAATTATTAGGAAGTGAATACCTTAGATATGAATTGATAAAAACAGAATTACTTGAAGTAAAAGAGAAGTTTGGGGATGCAAGAAAAACTGAAATTTCTTATATGTCCAATGAAATGAGTATTGAAGATCTTATTGAAGATGAAGATGTTGTGATTACCATTTCACATTTAGGTTACATCAAAAGAACATCATCTGACGAATACCGTCAACAGAAAAGAGGTGGCCGTGGTTCAGTAGGTACCAGAACAAGAAACGAGGATTTTGTTGAACATTTAATAGTAGCCTCTACACATCATACATTAATGATTTTCACCGAAAAAGGTAGATGTTATTGGTTAAAAGTGTATGAAGTACCTGAAGGAGATAAAACATCAAAAGGAAGAGCTATTCAAAACCTTATGCAATTGCCTGCAGATGATAAGGTACGAACCATCATAGATGTTAGGAATTTTGCGAATGAGGAATTTGTTGACAATAACTTCATTGTATTGTGCACCAAGAAGGGGATCATTAAGAAAACAAAATTGAAAGATTTTAGTCGTCCACGTGCAAATGGTGTAAATGCAATAAACATCAATGAAGGAGATCAGTTACTTGAAGCTAAATTGACAAACGGTAGCCATGAAATAATGATGGCGTTAAAATCTGGTAGGGCCATTCGTTTTCCTGAGAGTAAGGTAAGGCCGACCGGAAGAGGCGCAATCGGCGTTTTTGGCATTGAACTGAACAGCGAAAAAGATGAGGTGATTGGTATGGTTTGTGTAAATAAGGACGATACCGAAAGAAACATCCTTGTTGTGAGTGAGAAAGGTTTTGGCAAAAGGACCAACATTGACGAATACAGGATTACAAATAGAGGAGGAAAAGGAGTAAAAACAATTAATGTTACAGAAAAAACCGGAAGCCTGGTAGGTATACTGGATGTGAATGGAACAGAAGATCTAGTAATAACTTGTAAGTCTGGGGTTACTATTAGAACAAGTACAAAAGATATTCGTGAGGCGGGAAGAGCTACACAAGGGGTAAAATTGATTAGAATTGACGAAAAGGACGAGATTGCGGCAATTTCAAAAATAGAGGAGCAAGAAGAGGCTGGAGTTGATGTTGAGAATTTGCTTGATGAAGGTACCGATGTGTTGGATCAACCTGAGACTACAACTGAAGTATCAGATATAGAAACAAACAATGACCAAATTGGTGAAACTTCTGAAACAGAAGAAGATAAACCAAACGATGAGTAATTTTAAATTAGTAAAATCATGAAAAGATTAACGGTTGCTTTTTCAATGGTAATTTTGGGAGTATTCAGTGTTAATGCGCAGGATTATAAAAAAGTAAGAGATGCGTTAACTATTGCGGAATCTTTGCCGAAATCGGCTGTTCCTAAAATAGAAGAAGCAAAATCAGCTATTGATAAACTCATTAACGACCCCAAACTAAATTCTAAGGCAGAAACTTATTTAGTAAGGGCTGAAGTTTATGGTGCCATTTCTGGTAATGAAACCCTTAACACAAAATATCCGACAGCTTATTTAGAGGGTTATCTAGATTTTGAAAAATATCGCCAAATGGATGCTGCCCAAGAGATTGTTAAGTCCCAAGAATATAGTGGTGTTAGAAGTATTTTCAATATATATACAGGCTTAAGAATAGCCGGGGGCGATTATTTTGGTAAGAAAAATTGGGATTCTGCTTTAGTAAGTTTTGAAAGGGCTGCTGTTCTAGGCGATGCATTCTCTACTTATAAATGGTGGAAAGTAACTTTCGATACATCCTCTTATTTATATGCAGGATATAGTGCGCAGAATGGTCAAAAATTTGACCAAGCAATAAAATACTATAAAAAAATAGCAGACAATGGTATTGTAGGCCCTGATTATGAAGCTGTATATGAATTTATACCAACTTATTACTATACCAATAAGAATACTGAACTCTTTCAAAAATATCTGGCTATTTCAAAGGCTTTATACCCTAAAAATCCATCTTGGGCACCATTGGAATTTGAAGGGGAACTTTTAACAATGGCTCCTGAAGACATGTTAAAAAAATTCGATAGCCAGGATGCGGCTAAAACTTTGACGGAAAATGGATATGCGGACTATGCGGACTATTTTCACTCAAACAAGAAGATAAAAGAAATGGAAGCTCCTGCTAAAAAACCTTTTTCTATAAAATCTGCCTATGCTTTTTATAAAGTTTATGAGTTAGATCCTACAAAATTGGGAGCATTATATAATGCAGGAGTCATTTATACGCTATTGCAGCAGGATGCAATGGATGCAGTTTCATTGTATAAAGGAGCTACGCCAGATGTTAAAGCAAAAAGAGAATTGGCATATAAAGAAGCTGATGAAATGGCAGACAAGGCAATCGGATATCTTGAACAGGCTTTTGATAAACTGACTGCAAAAGCATCTAAAGAAAGAGAAGATGAAGTGAATTTAAAAAATTCAGCAAGAAATCTAGCTTCATTATTTGAATATAAAAGAGAGAGAACAAAAGCTACAGGTAAAACAGCTGACTATGATAAATTCAATACTAAATTTAAGTTTTACGATTCCAAGTATTAATTGATTTACTGATCATAAATTTTCTACAGGCTACTTCGAAAGGGTAGCCTGTATTTTTTTAATTTTGCTTGATAAGTGGGAAAAGAAAATTCATTAAACTATATCTCAAATGATTGTTTTGAAATCTCCGGATAATAGAGAGAACGTAATAGTCAAACAAACACAAAATATACACTTAACATAATATTAATTATAGGACAAAAAATGATCCTTTGAATTGCCATTATTTGCTCCTTTAATGGTTAAACCTTCTTAGCTGTAATATTTGGTTTGTAAAACTCTTTAAAAATCAACCTTAAACTTTGATCGAATGTGATGTAATTATATGCCCAATTGATAAATATCTGTAGTCTATTTTTCACACCCAAAATCAACATCAAATGCAAAAACATCCAAATCAACCATGCAAAAAAACCACCAAAATGTAGTTTTGGACTTGGTAAGTCAACAACTGCCAAATTGCGTCCAACTGTAGCCATACTTCCTTTATCAAAATACTCAAACGCTCGCAATGCAATGTTATTGGCGTCGCCTATGTGTGTTTTAAGGAGGTTGTTCGCTAAGTTCTTCGCCTGATTTATAGCAACATTTGCAACTTGAGGATGGCCCATTTTATATTTGGGGGTTTCCATAAAGGCTACGTCGCCCAATGCGTAGATATTTTCTTTACCAATTACTTTACTGTATCGATCAACTTTTATCCTATTTCCTTTAGTAATCAAATCAGGGCTAATTCCTTCTGGGATATTTCCTTTTATTCCTGCCGCCCAAATTACAGTGGCAGCAGGAATCAGTTCTCCTGTATTTAGCGTAGCACTTTCTCCATCATAGTCAATGAGAAATGTGTTTAGCATTACATTTACACCTAATTTGTATAGGTATGCTTTTGATTGAAGCTGCGATTTTTCACTCATGGCTCCTAATGTAGCTCCTGATGCTTCAACAAGAATAATTTTCATTTCAGTAAAATCAATTTCCGGAAAATCATTTGGAAGATTGTACTTTTTCATTTCTGCGATTGCTCCCGATAATTCTACACCAGTTGGTCCGCCTCCTACAATAATAACTGTCATTAACCTTTGCCTAATCGTTTTATCTGTTGTAATCAGAACATCTTCAAAGTTATGAATTAGTCTATGCCTAAGCTGTAAGGCTTCAACAGTCGATTTCATAGGAAAACAACGATCAGATAGTTGTTGATTTCCAAAAAAATTAGTGTCGGCCCCCGAAGCAATAATTAATTTGTCATAAAAGATATCTCCAATATCAGTTATTATTATATTCTCATCTTCACTAATTCCTATCACTTTTGCTAGTCGTATCCTTACATTTTTACTATTGTGAAATATTTTTCTGAGCGGAAAAGAAATGTTGCTTGCATCAAGCCCTGCAGTAGCTACTTGGTAAAACAGTGGCTGAAACTGGTGATAATTATTTTGATCTAAGAGCAAAACCTCAATTCCACTCTTATTATTTAGGTTACGAGCCAATTTTATTCCTGCAAAACCTGCACCTATTATAACAACTTTCATTTTAAATTTTTTTCAGGTTTCGCGAAAGATAATTTGTAAATAAAAATGAAGTAAATTGATTTAAGTAATTCATTATTAATAAACTAGTCTAACCTTAATCGTATCCTTAACCTTTTTTAATAGTTCAGATGCATGGTGCGAAATTGCTTTATCAACGTCTAAAACAACATAACCAATTTCTTCATTTGTTTTTAAATACTGAGCTATAATG
The DNA here is from genome assembly GCA_031383285.1 of Segetibacter sp. Taxonomy (GTDB): domain Bacteria; phylum Bacteroidota; class Bacteroidia; order Chitinophagales; family Chitinophagaceae; genus Segetibacter. The sequence goes on along the minus strand of JANMZN010000354.1, from coordinate 13,149 downwards.
TTTACTCCATTTTCTGACAATTGCGTATTAATGGCGCTTAGCACTCCAGGAACATTTCTATGAATATGTAAAATGCGATGCGTTCCTTCTTGAGCCGGCAACGCCAAGGTTGGAACTGTATGTGAACCTAGTGTTATTCCACTTTCCAAATATTGAAATAATTTTTTGCTTACATCTTCACCAATATTCTCTTGCGCTTCTTCCGTACTTCCACCTACGTGGGGTGTCAATAACACATTTGGAACATTTTGCAATGGCGTTTCGAACTTATCTCCATTTTTTTCTGGTTCAATTGGAAATACATCGATAGCCGCGCCACCTATTTGACCAACAAGTATGCTTTCTTTTAATGCCTCTAAATCTACAACTTGCCCACGGGCATAATTAATAATTATTGAGCCTTTTTTACATTCGGAAAGAATATCCTTATTAATCAATTTATTTGTCAAAGGACTTTCAGGAACGTGCAATGAAATAATATCAGCCTCTCTAACCAATTCATTTATAGATCGTACAGTATTAGCATTGCCAAGTGGCATTTTGGCCTCAATATCAAAGTAAATTACTTTCATGCCTAATGATTCCGCCATGATACTTAACTGACTTCCAATATTTCCATAACCAATGATTCCCAGAGTCTTTCCTCTTAATTCATAACTTCCTTTCGCTTCTTTCAGCCAAATTCCACTGTGAGCTGCCTTATTTTTTTCAGGAATTCTTCTGATAAGCATGATTGCAGCTCCTATTACCAACTCTGCTACACTTCTTGTGTTGCTATATGGTGCATTGAATACAGATACACCATACTTAGTTGCAGATCTTAAATCTACCTGATTTACTCCGATGCAGAAACAACCAATTGCTTGTAGCTTATTAGCAGCTTTCAAAATTTTTTCACTCACTTGGGTTTTGCTTCTAATTCCTAAAAGATGAACATCTTTAATGGCTTCAATTAGTGCATCTTCAGTCAAGGCTCCTCCAATAGACTTAACGCTATTGTAACCATGATTTTTAAAAATAGTAACGGCTTTTGGGCTAATATTTTCTAGTAGTAATATATTGATTTTCTCTTTAGGGTAGCTTGTTGTATTGGGCATTCATTTCTCCTTTTGTTCAATGCGAAAATAAGCTATAATATTTTGTTAGGTTTATCTTATAAATTTTAAATATCCAAAGTTTTACTAAGTGAAAAGTTTTAGCATTTCTACTGTGTATTGTGAATTACAACGGTATTTGAGGAAGTTTATTGACAATGTTATGTAATCATCCATTCTGCAATTCATTTCAATTACTTTAGTTGACTAAAATAAAAAATATTGTACCGGATCGTATATATAACAATACTGATTTTCATTTCGTTTGTTGCTTGTACAAGCAAGGTTGAAAAATTAAAAAAGAAAAACCTCGAGAAAGCCTTTCAATACCGTCCAATAACTGAATCTGAAATAGCCGATTACCGAAAGGCTATTCTTCTGAAATACGATTCGATTCTGCTTCGACGCGGGTTTAATGGAAGTATTTTGATTGCCAAGAATGGCGAAATTCTATTGGAAGATTATCATGGGTATTCAAATATGCAGACAAAAGATACGCTTACTGCTACTACCCCATTTCATTTGGCTTCAGTATCCAAAACTTTTACAGCAACAGCCATTTTGAAGTTATGTGAAGAAAAGAAAATAAACTTAGAAGATTCAATTCAAGTTTATTTTCCTGCATTCCCTTATCATAATATTTCCATTAGAATGCTGCTAAACCATAGAAGCGGTCTGCCAAACTACATTTATGCAATGACTAAATTTCCGGAATGGAAGCATAAATTAGCAACAAATAACGATATGCTTCAATTTTTAATAGACAAGCAACCCATCTGGTATGGTTATCCAAACAGGGGCTTCAATTATTGCAATACAAATTATGCCTTATTGGCTTTATTGATAGAAAAAGTAACCGGTCAATCATACAGCAAATATTTACAAGACAACATTTTCTCACCGTTAGGAATGAACCATTCATTTGTATTTACTATTAATGACTCCGCTAATTACAAACCAAGTTACCAGCCAAACAACAGACCCTTTCCTATAGAATCCATGGATGTAATTTATGGAGACAAAGGTATCTACAGTACAGTTAGAGACATGTTTCTTTGGGATAAAGCGTTGTACAATCATGCTATCATTTCTGATACCACTTATGAAAAAGCAATAGCACCATCCAGTTTTGAGCATCCAGGAACACATAATTATGGAATGGGCTGGAGGTTACTAACACTGCCTGATGGAAAAATCGTGTTTCACAATGGTTGGTGGCATGGAAACAACAATGTTTTTACTCGTTTCATTGATGATACAGCTACAATCATTATTCTTGGAAACAAGTATAATAAAGCAATTTATTCAGGAATGAAAATTGGAACAGTCTTTAAAAATAGTACCAAAACAGAAGCACAGGTACCTTTAGACGAATAGTCATGACTACTGAAAGTATCCAATAATCATTACAACTTCATATTAAATCCCAGCCCAATTAAGCTTTTCATTTGTAAACCTGCGCTTGTTCCATTCTTACCAAACAGTCTGACATCGTCGTCGTAAATAAGGTCTAAATTGTAAGTAGCTGAGAAAAATTTATTGATCTTAAAAGAGAAAAAATTTGTTTGAAAGACGTCCACATTTCCGGGCTTTCTGCTGTAGTTGCTAAACATATCCAATCTGCCTTTATAGCTAACATTCGCTGCAATAGTCTGCATCCAATTTACACTTGCAAATGCTCCTACTTCATTAAAAGTGGTTTTTCCCGGGGGAACTCCATAAGCACCTAAAGCGGATAATTGTTTGTTTCCTACTATCGTCAATCTCGATGTAATTGGTGATACAAATATGGAAAAGTTGACCGATGGCTTATAATCTAAACCAGCAGAAAGCAATACATAAGCCGGAGAAAGAAATGAAGAAGAAAATACCTTGCTTGTATCCGTATAAGTAAATCCATCAAACATTTGGCTTCGAAAATTCAGCATGCCTGTAAGAAATATTTTATTACCTAGATTATAACCATATTTAGATAATAAGTCAAGCCGGTCATCATTTTTCCTCACTCCAAGGCTTGTCGTTTTTAGCATACCAAAGTTGAAGTCAAGGTTATTATCCCAATTTACCTTTCCCTTTCTGTGATAAATGAAATAGTTGACATAGCTGTTGACTGCCAATGAGAACTTATCTCCACCTGCCGACCAGTTTTTAAGCGATCCTTGGGTTCCGTTTATATTAATAGTTCCACCCCTTAACCAAGTCCAATTGGTTGTATCGGTCACCTTTTTTACAATAGTTTTTTCGGACTCAGCTTTTAATTTTTGAGCAACAGCATTGTCTTGTGAGTAAGAAACAAAACAAATAAATAATGTGGTCAATGCCATTAAATATCTTTTCATTAATTCAATTTTATTTTTAATAATAAAGCGCAAACATATGAAATTTCACATGCTTGGTATTCCAAAATCTTGATCAGGGAATAATTTGATTACTAGTTTATTGGATGCTTATTTTTCTGCAATCAACCGCTCTAATACGTTGTGCACTATTGGGCAAATGGTGGAGTTCTTAAGCGTAAGTTGGGGCCGTTTTAGTAATGTGTCTTCGTCAGTGTAAGGATATCGGGCACAATCGCTTGGTCGTTCGTCATAAATTCCACAGTAATTATCTTCACCCAAAAAAGGACATGGAGTTGATCGGGTTACATAATCGCCATCATTGTCTAGCCTGAGGTAACTTTCAATAAAATCTCCCTCCTTCATTTTCAGGTGTTTGCTTATCCGTTTGATATCCGGTGTTTTAAAACGAGGAGAGTAATTGCGGCAGCAATTGGCACATGAAAGACAATCAATGGAAGCAACTACCTCATCGTGAATATCAGGCAACTTCTTCAAAACAATATTCTTATTAGCTTTTTGAAGAAACTGCTTATACAACTTCTGATGCTCAGCAGAAGTTTTTTCCCAGGTAGGAATATTGTTATTGAATGCCATATAATAAAACTTCTTCGAGGATTTTTTCTAGCAAATATCAGATATAATGTACAGCATGATGCTGCATTATTATTCAAAGACAATCACTAATAATTCTAATGTTATTAATGTTTAAATCAAACTAAAGCTAATTCCAATACTTGTCCCATGGTTTTTACATAATGAAAAGTAAGCCCCTCTATAAATGTACTGTCTATTTCCTTTACATCTTTTTCATTTTGCCAGCACATAATTATTTCTTTCAGGCCGGAACGTTTTGCTGCCAATACTTTCTCTTTTATTCCGCCTACGGGCAAAACCTGTCCACGCAATGTTATCTCACCTGTCATTGCTAGAAATGGCTTTACTTTTCTGCCGGAGAAAGCACTCACCAATGAAGTAAGCATTGTTATTCCTGCACTTGGACCATCTTTGGGTACGGCACCTTCAGGCACATGAATATGAATTGATTTTTTTTGGAAAAGTTCAGGTTCAATATTAAACTTCTTACAATTTGCTTGTAAATAACTTAAGGCTGTAGATGCACTTTCCTTCATTACATTCCCCAAATTTCCTGTAAGCTTTAAATCCGGCTTGTTGTCACTTAGCAATGTTTCTATAAAAAGAATATCTCCGCCAACGTAGGTCCATGCAAGACCTACAGCTACACCCGGCATGTTTACTGTTTTATAAATTTCGTTGCTATACCGGAATGATCCTAATATTTTCTCAACATCAATAGTAGTTAGATTAGCTTTTACCTTTCCTTTTACTGCCATTTCTTTCGCTTGAAAACGCATAATAGAGGCTAATTGACGATCCAATTCTCGCACACCACTTTCTCTTGTATAGCTTTCGATTATCTTCTCTAATATTTTATCAGAAATCTTAAAACTACCAACTTTTAAACCATGAGCTTCAAATTGCTTTGGTACCAAATGGCGTTTTGCAATCTCAACTTTTTCTTCAATCGCATAACCACTCAAATCAATGATCTCTAACCTGTCCCTAAGAGCAGGTTGAATTTGATTGATGTTGTTAGCAGTTGCAATAAACAACACTTTGCTGAGGTCGTATTCTAATTCAAGGTAATTATCGTAAAACGTATGATTTTGTTCCGGATCTAATACTTCCAACAATGCACTACTTGGGTCTCCCCTATGTTCGCTGCCCACTTTGTCAATTTCATCAAGAATAATAACAGGGTTGCTGCTTTTTACTTTTCTGATGCTTTGAATAATCCTCCCGGGCATAGCCCCAATGTATGTTTTTCTATGTCCTCTTAGTTCACTTTCATCATGTAATCCACCAAGACTTAACCGAACATATTTTCTTGCCACGGCACTAGCTATACTTCTGCCTAAAGAGGTTTTTCCAATTCCCGGAGGGCCAATAAAACAAAGAATAGGGCTTTTCATGTCGCCTTTTAGTTTAAGCACAGCCAAATACTCCAGTATTCTCTCTTTGATTTTGGTCATTCCATAATGGTCATGGTCCAAAATTTTCTTTGCTTTTTTTAGATCATAACTGTCCTTAGTATATTCCTCCCAAGGCAAATCCAACATTAGGTCAATATGGTTGTAAACGACAGAATAATCCGGCGTACTCGGATGCATTCTTTCTAGTTTTTCAATATTGCTTTTGAAAAGATTTTTAGCTGCTACCGGCCACTTTTTCCCCTCTCCTTTCTTCTTCATTTCTGCCACTTCCCTGTCATTGATGTCACCTCCTAGTTCTTCTTTAATACTTTTAAGTTGCTGCTGCAGAAAGTAATCCCGTTGCTGCTTATCTAATTCTGTACGGGTTTTATTTGTTACCTTATTTTTTAACTCAGCAAACTGAAGCTCCTTTTGTAATATCTGCATCAACTCCTCAGCTCTTTGCTTCACATCATGAATTTCTAGCAACCGCTGTTTTTCACTTATGTCGCTGTTAAGATTGCTACTAACAAAGTTGATTAGAAAAGAAGGGTTTTCAATGTTTTTAAGAATTATGGAAGCCTCTGTTGGCAGGTTTGGTGACATAGAAATAATCTGACTAGCTAAATCCTTGATATTGCTAAGATAAGCAGCAAAGTCATCATCTTTTGGTGCTACATCTTCATCCAATAAAGATACTTTCGCTTTAAAATAAGGATCATAACTAGTAATACTATCCAATGAAAATCTTCGCTTGCCTTGAATAATTATTGTAGTGCCTCCATCAGGCATTTTAATAAGCTTAATTATTTTAGCAACGGTCCCAATTAAACATAAATCTTTTATTTCGGGCTCTTCTATGCTACTATCTGTTTGGGCAAGTACTCCAATTAACTTATTGTTTTTATATGCATCATTCACAGCTTTTATACTCTTATCACGACTGACAGTAATGGGTAAAACGACTCCAGGAAACAAAACGGTATTGCGCAATGGTAGTATAGGAATATCACCAGGGATATCAATAATTTTATCTGCTTCATTTTCATATTCATTCAAAGGAATTATTGGAATAAAATCATTGTCATCCTCTTGATTGATAAACATATTATGTTGAGCCATATTAATTTAAAGAAGGACATTCTGTCACTTCATTTTATATTTTTTGAAATATTGAACCGGCTTTAATATGTTTCAATATTAATGCCATTGCAAAGAAACATAACATTCGCTATCAAAGTGACATAAAAAAAGCATTGCCTATTAGACAACGCCCTTTTATTTATTTTATTAAATAAATTATAATATTTTGTATCCAACACCAAACTGAATCTGCTGTGATTTCCAGTTGTCAGTATTTGGAGCATCGTTAATGCTACTCAAACCTATATTGTAACGTCCATAAATTCTAAGTGAAGAAAAGTTAATTGTCACGCCTCCTACCAATTGAAAATCCCCGCTCTTTACTGCTTCTTTGGCATTGCCAAATGTTGAATTATTCTGATTAATTAATATTCCGTACTGTGGTCCAAGATTAATAGCAACGCTATTAGTAAGGTTATATCGTAATAATAAAGGAACTGTCAGATATTGTAATTTAATTGATGTGGTATTATCCTGCCAACCAGTCAATGCACTGTTTGTTCCGGCAGCTTTTTTAGTATTTACCTGATTCCATAATAATTCAGGCTGAAGACCAAACTTCTTACCGAGGCCAATTTCACCAAACAATCCAGCGTGGTAGCCCAATTCATACCCTTGCTTAAATTCTTGACCAGATATTTTATTGAGGTTTGCACCTGCCTTAATCCCAAAACCTATACTTTGAGCATTTACAAAATGAAAACTTGCTAAAAGCAAAGAGCCTACAATAATTTTTCTCATATTCTTTATTTTAAATTTTGTCAAATTTTATGCCAACCAATTAATAGAAAGCTAATTATCAGCTATTTTCAACGGGAAAATTCAAACAATGTAGCGGTAAAAATAGCTTTTTCTTTCTTTTTAAAAATCAAATCCCAATACCCAATATATTTAAGCACTTTTGGAACTAATAAATCTCCAATTTTCTCCAAAACAACTTCCATTTTTACGTCAAAATCATAAATACCTGCTTCATAACTCAGGGTATAATTCCTTGCTATTATGTCAAGTGTACTCGCATTAAACCACGTGGTCATTTCGTCAATTACAATATTACTTCTTTCGTTCTCGGACAAATCGTTTTTTGGAACAATTGTAAATATATAACAGGTCTGACCCATGTATTCTTTTCGATCTATTCTGTAATTATAAAGTTCAGCAACTTTATCATCGAACAATGCCAATTTATTGCCAATAAATGGAAGTCCGGCAATACGGGTTCCTGGATTAAAGAATAACTGTTTCAATTGTTCTTTATGTTTTTGCATCCCGGATTTTCCTTTTGCAGAGAACTCCCTACCTTTTACAATGTTGGTTTCGCCACATACTTTTCCTTTGGTAAAGAAAAGACTTCCATATAGATCGGCGGTTATATAGTTTGTATTGCCATTATTATCATAAAAATCTCCGGTTACTTTTTCTTCAATAATTTCCATGGTTCGACAGCCATTATTGTAATGTTGCTTTATTTGGCTTTGCAAGGTTGCTTTTTCCTTTCCATTTTTATCAATGATTCGGATGTCATTGAACGAAGAAAAGTTGAGAATCCGAAGATTTTTAAAAGCTTTGAAAAATGACGTGTCGTTCTTTACATAATTAATAAAAGATGGAATGCTAAAATTGTTTCTAACGACTACATCTGAGAGTGTAAAAACCTGATTGTTATAAAAAACTGTGGTGTCTTTTAATGCCTGTATTGTGTCCTGTTGAGAAAAAGTTTCCTGAAAGAAAGCGAAGCTGACAGTTATCAGAATAAAGTGTTTCATTATTTGGCAAGCATCATCTTATAATCTACTTTTATTTTCCCTTTACTGATGTCGTTCAATTTACCTTGTAGCATTTTTTTTCGCAATGGTTTCAGGTAATCAATGAATAATTTACCTTCCAAATGGTCGTATTCATGCTGGATAATTCTTGCAGTAATTCCGACAAATTTTTGGGTATGTTTTTCAAAATGTTCATCCAAATACTCAATAACAACTTCTTCAGGACGCATCACATCCTCTCTTATTTTTGGAATGCTTAGGCATCCTTCGTTGTATTGCCAATCATCGCCATCGAACTCTACTATTTTTGCATTGATGAAAACTTGTTTAATTCCGGGTTCATCAGCATAAACGCCTTTATCTTCTTCCTCCTGATTTTCAAATATTTGGGTACTATCTACAACAAACAGCCTTATGTCTCTGTTGATCTGAGGCGCAGCAAGACCAACGCCATTGCTTGCGTACATGGTTTCCCACATATCACTTACCAGTTTTTCTAAGTTGGGATGTTCAGGCGTAATATCCTTACACACTTTCCTCAAAACCGGGGCTCCATAAGCAACAATAGGTAGTATCATTTGTTCTTTTACTGTTATATTAATTGGCAAATTTACCTTCATTTATTACAAAAATCAATAAACGAGCTATGTAATAGTGTTAAGATATTCTTGCAATATTATGGTTGCAGCCACTTCGTCTATTATATTCTTATTCTGCCTGTCTTTCTTTTTCATACCGCTTTGTACCATGCTTTGTACTGCCATTTTAGAAGTAAATCGCTCATCAACTTTTATAATGGGCGTTGCCGGAAAAACCTTTTTAAAACGATTGATAAAAGCCTGAACCAATGGCGTAGCATGAGTATCAGAATCATCCCAATTGGTAGGATGACCTATGATTACAAGTTCTACCACTTCTTTAGCGAAATAATTGATTAAGAATGTTTCCAGATCTTTGGTATGAATTCCAGCTAATCCTGTTGCAATGATTTTTAATGGATCGGTTACCGCTATTCCGGTTCTTTTTGAGCCATAGTCTATTGATAATATTCGGGGCAAAATGAGTGTTGAGTTGAAAGTAATTTAATTGAAAAAAAGCTCCTTTAATAAATCTTATTGATAAACAAATCTGCAATTACAAAAATAGCAAAGACTACACTAGCAATGCCATTGGCAGTCATAAAAGCAATATTTACACGGCTAAGATCATTGGGTTTTACAATAGAATGCTGATATATAAGCAGACTGATAAAAATAAAAACACCTATCCAATACAACCAGCCGGATCCTATAATTACCCCTGCTGTAACAACCAATAAAGCACTTATCAAATGCAGTACCTCAGACATTTTCAACGCCTTTTCTTTTCCTAATACCGCCGGTATTGAAAAAAGTTTTTGTGACCGATCAAATTCTATATCCTGCAAAGCATAGATAATATCAAATCCACTAACCCAAAAAAGTACAGTTAACGAGAAAAGTATTGGAAGGATTGCAAAGCTGCCTGTGACAGCCAAGTATGCACCAATCGGTGCAAGCGACAAACCTAAACCAAGCACCAAATGACAAAGTGGAGTAAACCTCTTTGTATAGCTATAAAATAAAATGACAAACAAGGCTACAGGACTTAAATAAAAACACAAGCTATTGATAAACCATGTTGCAACAATAAATACCAAACAGTTAACCAATACAAACATTAAAGCACTGTTTGCAGATATAATTCCTGCCGGTATTTCTCGTATTGCAGTTCTAGGATTTTTTGCATCAAAACTTTTATCCAACCACCTGTTAAAAGCCATTGCTGCACTTCGGGCAGATATCATACAAATAATTACCAAAACAAATTTTATGAGTAAAAAACCCCAGCTTATGTTCTCAAATGGCTTGCCCCATCTTATAGAATCATTTAAGTTATACTGTGAATATGATGGACTATTTGGTATTCTAATAGCCAGAAAAAAACCAATCATTGCAAAAGGCATTGCAAAAATGGTATGAGAAAATTTGACTAATGAGAGGTAATTTTTAATCGTTGTCATCCTTTCAATTCCTGCTATTTAATTTGGGTAATAGTGCCATTGAATTTTTCATCAAATTATTCAAAAAATAATTGCCACTTAAAGTTGACCAATCTCCCTTCTAATGTTTTTTCGGGCTGCATCTTCTATCACTATCCTGAATTCCTCGGTTATAAAAATGTTTTCAGATGCAAGAAATTTTTCCAATGCTTCTTTCCTTCCTGCTTTGTATAATTCATCAGAGAACTGAGCATATTCTTTTCTAATCCTACTGCTATACATTTTATAGGTTTCAAAGTCTTCACCCAATATAGCCATATCAAGATCCAGAAAAAGTGCAAAATCAGGTGAAAGTGAATTTTCAGTTGGTACTTCGTGAAGCTTAGTGGCCATGATAAACACCTTTACCTGGTCAATGATTTCCTTTTTTACCATCAACTCAGTAAGATGAATGGCAGCCATTTCAGCGCTTTCCTTTTCATTGTCTTTGCGGTAAGTATCATAAACGATATCGTGGTACAAAATAGCAAACCCCATTACCGCTGGATTTTTTACCTGGGGTAAGTATGAACTTAACAAACTAAAAATGTAGGCAATATGGTTGAGGTTATGGTAAGCCCTGTGTGGCTCGCAATACCTATACACGATCTCTTGCCATAGTTTTTCCTTTACGTCATTCTTATTAGAGAATGCAGTTAGTTGTTCCCATCTTATCTTCACAAATTCTTCTACTTCATTCATTTATTGAATCTTTACTGCCAACTTACTTTTTTTATATCCGTAAGCGAAATACAAAATCAAACCTAATAACAACCAACTAGCAAACCATGCCCAATTTTTTGCTGTCATTCCAGTTAGCAAATACATGCAAGTTGTAAGCCCCATTAATGGTATTAGCGAATATTTTTTGATAAAACTGACCACACTTATTCCAAAACAACAAATCCAGAAAACAATAGTTGAAATATTCAATGTCTTTTTAGCAATTAAAGCATTTTCATAACTCAATCGCTTTGCCTCAACCAAATTGGGGTCTATTCCAGCTATTGCTGCTTTTGCCTCTGCATCTGTTAGATGAAAGGTGAATAGGTCATTTAAATAATTGTGGTTAATCATAAAAGCAACCAATAGACTGATGATAATAATAATGAGAAAAGTATATTGCCCATTAATGTATGGAATATGAAATTTACCAGCCTCTTTTTCTTTTCGTGGTATGAGCAAAACACCACCGCAAACCAGTACAAATGCAAATAATGTAGCTATGCTTGTAAAATCAAGTACAAAAGTTTTGTCAGTGAATAGAATAGGAACCCCAACTACCAACCCTGTAATAATCGTAGCAAAGGAAGGTGTTTTATATTTTGGATGAATTTTTTGAAATACGGGGGGTAATAATCCATCTCTACTCATACTCATCCAAATACGCGGTTGTCCCATTTGAAATACTAACAATACACTCGTCATGGCAACAACAGCAGCTATAGAAACAAAAAACTGCATCCAACCTACATTTAGATTATCCTTTTCAAAAATAAAAGCTAGCGGATCTCCTACTCCATCAAAATTTCTATAATTGACCGCACCGGTCAGTACCAAGGTCAGAAGAATATAAACAACCGTACAAATGACAAGGGAAAAAATCATTCCTTTAGGTAAATCTCTTTGCGGGTTTTCACTTTCCTCAGCAAGTACACTTACAGCATCAAATCCGATATAAGCAAAGAATACCCCACTTACTGCCATCATTACACCCCCAAAGCCATTAGGCATAAAAGAATTTACACCTGCATCATTGGCAGGCATCCAGTTAGCCGTCAAACCATTGGCAAAAACGAGGTAACCTCCAACCAATATTACCAAGCCAACTACGATCATTTTTAAGATTACCATTACATTACTAAAATTGCGGCTTTCCTTGATACCCTTATAAACCAAGGCTGTGATAAACAGGTTAATCAACAGAGCTGGTAAATCAAAAATTATCCGCAATCCACCAATCATGGGTGCGTTGTTCCAGGCATCCAATACAGCCGCATTCTTAGAGCCTGTTAATATTTCATGCTTCACTTCCAAATAACTAGTACAAATATATTCGGGCAAGTGAATGTTTAATTTCTGCAAAAAGGAAGTAAAATAGTCGCTCCAGCTATAAGCCACATATATGTTTCCAATAGAGTACTCCATAATAAGTGCCCAACCAATCATCCAGGCAAACAACTCACCAAAAGAAGCATAGGCATAGGTGTATGCACTACCGGCAACCGGTATGCGACTTGCAAATTCAGAATAACAAAAAGCAGTAAAGGCACAGGCAACAGCTGTAATACAAAATAAAATAACAACACCCGGACCGCCATGAAAAACGGCACCTCCAAGACTGCTAAAACTACCAGCTCCCAAAATAGCAGCTATACCAAAAAAAGTAAGGTCTTTTAACTTTAGTACTTTATGGAGTCCCTCACCATGTACATCGCCTGCTGCAAGATTTGAATCAGCTACAATTTTTTCAATTGTTTTTTTTCTAAACAGAGATGATGGCATGAAAATGTAGCGTTTTAGTGATGAATTGGTTTACAAAAAGAAGGATAAAAGTAATTATTAATAATCACGTTGTACCAGAAATGCTGCCAGTTCTTTTAACGATTCTTTTCGTACAGTTAATACTGCTATTTCTTCCAAATGTTTTAGCGCATTAGCTATGTATTTGTCTTTCAAATCCCTGGCCCAATCATCTACGCCGCATTGCCTGAAAATATCCAACACTTTTAAAACTTTGTCATCATCTTGATTGGT
>JANMZN010000349.1:0-3057 GCA_031383285.1 Segetibacter sp. | reverse complement strand
AAGTACATGCAAAATTATCTAAACGAGTTTTGCTACAAGTTCAACAGAAGGTACTTTGGCATAAAACTGTTTGATAGGCTAATTGTGGCGGCTACTTCCTGTTCCTGGTTCAAGCCTTGCACCTAATTGCGGATAATCATTGAAACCTAGTTCTGCGACCGGTAGAATTTAAACCAGTTCCAATTCAATTTTACCTTTCATTGTTGTGCAATAATCAATTGCGCTACTATACTTATAATGCCATGTTTCATACACAATACCAGCCCTTATAGGATTTTCGTGAAGATAAGTCAACTTCTGTTTCAATGTTTCACATCCATACAATTCTACCGGATGATTGTCCTGCTGCCAAAATTGAAAGTTTTTGTTGTTACTGTTTTTCTCACCAGCTCTTTTAAATAACCACAACTTCCCCGTCTAAAGGGACGGGCAGGCAGTCTTTGCGGCTTTCAAATGTATTTTGCCGAATGGCTTCTTCTATTTTTTTGCTGGTAAATTTCTTTAAATCCCGCATGGTGTCTGCCAAATGAAAACCTTCTTGACTTCGGGCTATCAGGTGTACGTGGTTACTCATAATTATCCAACCATTGATGATTAGGCCTTTTTCATTCTGGCAATGTTTTAGACTTTCTAACAAAATATCCTTGTAAACGGGTCTGCTTAATGCATCTATCCAATTAATCCCGAAACTTCGGGACAAATTTTATAAAATGTGGGTATTGGCTGTCACCAAACCGATAGCGTGTTGCCATTGATTTTTTTACGCTGATATAAAGAACTCAATGATTATTCAATCATACCTTAATTTTACCGGTCACAGACATGCTTTTCATGTAGTATTGAAGTTACGCTTCGCTTAAACTTCAACAAGCAAAAGGAACACTTATAATCTAGCTGGGAAAGAATTGAAAGCTTGTCACCCTAACATTGGGAAAATACAAAAAAATCAATTCATTTTTTCTTTGTCAATATTTTATTAACCAATGGAACCAACAACATCCACAACGAGGAAAGCGATTTCATTTCAGGAGTTTGAATAAGGGTGTAAGTAACAAAAACCAAAAGAATAGAGCCTCCAAAACAAATGATTGCAATTTTGCGCTTTTTCAACGCTAATAAATGAGCACCAATTTCTGTATTGATCCTTAGTTGAGGCCTTTTTACCACAATGTAGTGGTATAAGATGTATTGAGCTAGTATGCAGAGCATGATGATTCCAACATAAATAAATAATGACAAGGATAGCCCGTGTGTTCTCGTAATTAATGACGCTGCAAAAGGAAATAAACCAATAAAAAATAGCAAAACAAGATTCCTCACAACCAATCCTTTGTCATAATCTTTTATCAAACTAAAAATAGAGAGGTGCTGATACCAAATGGAGCCAATGAAAATGAAACTTACAATATATGCTAGTAATACCGGCATCAGATGAAAGAGTATCTTAGGCAAGGCTTCTGCAGTAATTTTAACTTCAGATTCTGGAATTTTTATTTCAATTGCCATCAGCGTTATTACAATAGCAAAAACAGCATCACTAAACAAAATCATCCGTTCTATCTGAAACTCTTTCTTTATTTCTTCCTTGGTAATTTCTTCATTCATATTTTCTTCCATCAAATTAATTTTTATTTATTTTAAATTGGTCATTAAAAAAAAGCTGGGGGAAATTATCTGTAAATGATCATATACAATCGTTTGAATCTTATTTCAAGTTGCATTTATCTGGTCTGTATAAAAAAACTAAAATAAAAATAATTACCGAAGTAGCAAGCTGAAGAAACCAATGATTTGCTTTTCCTATTGTTTTATCTGATGATAACTACTGTTCCTTTTTTCTCCGTTCTTGGTTGACTGTTGAATTTGTAGGCTGCTATCCAAACAAACGTACTGTTCCCAGGATCCTTTCCATTCACCTTTCCATCCCACTTTTGCCATGGATTAATCGTAAAGAATACTAATTGGCCCCATCGGCTATAAATGCGCAATGAATAATCTTTTACCGCTGATAAAGTCCCTAATGGACCAAACAAATCATTTTTGCCATTACCATCCGGCGTAAAAGCATTGGGAAAAAGTACGTCTTGACATTCAAAAACAACCTTAACTGCAGCAGAAGCCTTACAACCATTGGTATCTGTTACCTCTACTGCATAATTTCCACTTTGAACTACATTAAAAAAAGTATCAGAAGAGTTATCCTGCCACTTGTAGCTATGAAAGTTTCCGGGACTCAAAACCATCTTTGTACCCGGACAAACTGCGGTATCATTACCCAATGAAATTTTCAACAGCTTTGGAGAAAATATCTTTACGGTTTCATTGGAGGTACAACCGCTTTGATCTGTAATCGTTAAATAATAAGTGCCTGTTTTTAAGTTGTTGGCAATAGAATCATTACCACCCGATGGAGCCCAACTATAGCTTAAAGGTAGTACACCACCTGCAACAGAAGCTATAGCAAAACCATCGTTCCCACCAAAACATTTTACATTCCCAACTTTGGTTATGTTGATTGTCATTTTGCCAGCATCCGGTATTTGTACTTGAGCAGTATCTAAGCAGTTATTAGAATCTTTTATAGTAAGGAAATACCATCCAGGAGACAAATTGGAAGCAATAAAAGTATTTCCTCCGGATGGACTCCAATTGTATGAATACGGCAATACACCACCACTTATTAATGCAATGGCTCTTCCATTTGGGCGTTCGCAAGTGGCAGGGGTAATCATTACAACGTGCTGAATAGGTGGTGGTTCAGTTATGTTTGTACTTCCCGCCCCTGTACATCCTAGTGCGTCAGTGATGGTAAGTTGGTAGAGACCTGCACTTGCATTTTGTAATGGATTTCCATTAAATGTATTGCTGCCACTAGTCCATTGAAAAGCAAAAGGAGCAGTTCCTCCAGCAAGGATCGCATTTGCTGATCCTGTTTGCAATCCATTGCAAGTGACATTCTTTGTGACAATAGTTGAAACAGTTGGTGAGGAAGATGAAGCCACTACAGCATTTACATTGGTTGCGCAACCTTTAGCATCAGTAATGGTCAGATTGTAT
>JANMZN010000249.1:0-6285 GCA_031383285.1 Segetibacter sp. | reverse complement strand
TGGAATGCAACAACAAAATCGAAATAAAGCTGATGAAAAGTTGATACCTGAGTACAATCTTTTTGATGCTGGAATCTTTGCAGTTACCGCTAAAACTTTTAAACAGCTTACCATTTCTGGTGGGGTGAGATTTGATATGAGAAATTTGGAAATAAAGGGTTTTCAGAAAAATGGGGAAAGTAAATTTACTGCATTCACTAAAAATTATAGAAACATTTCAGGCAGTGTAGGGTTAGCATATGAGGCAACAAATACCATTACGCTAAAAGCAAATATTGCAAAAGGTTATAGGGCACCCAACGCGGCAGAACTTAGTAGCAACGGTGCGCATGAAGGAACATATAGATATGAAAATGGAGATAAGAATTTGAATGTAGAAAATTCTTATCAAATGGATGCGGGTTTTGAAATCGCAACCAACCACGTATCTTTTGGTATCAGTACCTTTTATAACCATATTGATAATTTTATTTTTTACAGAAGACTAGCATCTGTAAATGGAGGAGACTCTATTTTACTTGATAACGGAACAGAACTACAAGCATTTAAATTTAGTCAGGCCCAGGCATCACTTGCCGGTTTTGAAGCTACGCTTGATATTCATCCGCATCCGCTTGATTGGCTGCATATCGAAAATACGTTTTCATTTGTTGCCGGATCTTTTAGCAATGCTATAGAAGGAAGTAAAAATTTACCTGCTATTCCCCCCGCAAGGTTGCTCACAGAAGTGCGATGCAACTTTGCGAAAGTGGGGACGATGCTCAAAAATTTTTATGCAAAAGTTGAAGTTGAGGCTACTTTCAAACAGAATAGAATTTTTTCAGCTTACAACACAGAAACCCCAACTCCGGGTTATTCTCTTTTGAATTTAGGTACAGGGGCTGATTTTGGGTCTAAAAACAAAACGCTTTTCAGCCTTTATTTATCAGCTAACAACATTACAGATGTTGCATATCAAAGCCACCTCAGCCGATTAAAATATACTGATCTGAATAATGCAACAAACAGGCAGGGAATATTTAATATGGGTAGAACTTTTACAATAAAACTTAATATTCCTATCAACCTAAAATAAGTTTCTATATCTTTTGTAATTTGCCACAATGGACATTACAATTAATACCCCTGCATTGCTCTTTCCTGCTATCAGTTTAATTATGCTTGCTTATACCAACCGATTTTTGGCTTTGGCAAGCATCGTTCGAAAATTGCATGCTGAGTATGCACAAAATGAACCAGATAAGTTATTACACAACCAAATAAAGACTCTCAAATACCGCCTAAAGCTTATTAAGTATATGCAGGCTTATGGGGTAGCCAGTTTTCTCTGCTGCATCTTTAGCATGTATTTTATTTTTATTGAGTTTATGACTGTAGCGCATGTTACTTTTGGATTAGCTATTCTCACACTGATCTTCTCTCTTGTTTTGTCGCTCATAGAAATTCAGCAAAGCACTAAAGCACTTGAGTTGGAATTGAGCGATATGGAAGGACTAGAAGACCCCAGTTTTCTAGAATATATCAAGAAAAAGTTTGAATAATTCATAAATCGTGCAATTTTATATTTCACTTATGATACTAAGAAGTTAATTACCATATTTTTGTTTTATGACTCGATTTTTATTTGTTGCTCTAATTGCAACATTTCCAATTTTTACCAATGCTCAAGAAAAATGGTCATTGCAGCAATGTGTAGCTTTTGCAGTTAAAAACAACATTTCTGTAAAACAGGCCGATGTACAAGCGAGATTGTCAAAAATTACTTCGCAGCAGTCAGATGCTAGCATTTATCCATCTCTTACAGGTAACGTAAATAGCGCATATCAGCGTGGTCTAACTGAAAATCCAACCACAGGTACCTTAATTGATCAGAGTTTTATTACTGGAAATACGAATGTACAAATTGGATATAGCCTATTTACATGGGGAGCCAGAAAGAACAATATAGCTGCAAATAAGCTACTTCAAAAAGCAGATGAATTAGGTATTGAAAAAGCGCAAAATGATATTGCCCTCTTTGTATCAAATGCATTTTTGCAGGTAATGCTGCGAAGAGAGCAAGCAAGAATTAGCGAAGTTCAGATGAATCAATCCAGATCACAATTGGGCAATATGCGAAAATTGGTTAAAGCAGGTAGCCAGCCAGAATTGAGTGCAATCCAAATTGAAGCTCAATTAGCAAAAGATAGTTCCAATTTATTACAAGCCCAGTCTTTAATACAGCAGGCTATGATTAACCTTAGGGGGACCATGAATATTGATTTTAATACCCCCTTCGAAATATTTACCCCGGAAATAGAGAAAATTCCAATAGATAACATAACAGACCTTCAGCCAGAAATGGTTTACAACATGGCTTTGAACACCCAGCCAATTCAGAGAATGTATAAATGGAGGTTAGAAGCAGGAAGCATGCAAATAAAAGCAGCAAGAGCTTCTATGTACCCCGATGTTTCTGCTTTTGGCGGACTTAATACAAGAGTCATTAATTCAAAATTTCCGACAGGCGTAATTTTGCCGGCGGAAAATACAGGTGCATTTGTTGTAGTAAATGGAAGCAAGATTGATGTATTAGCTCCATCTTTTCAACAAACAGGTCAAGCCGGCATTCCATTGGGAAGGCAAATTAAGAATAACTTTGGCCAATCTCTTGGACTAAGCATTAATTTTTCAGTATTCAATAATTTCAATGCAAGGACTCAATGGGAGCGGGCAAAAATTGGTATTGTGCAGACAAAACTTCAGCAGGATCAGGAAAACCTCACGCTAAAAACAAATATATATAATGCTTATCAAGATGCCTATGCATCTCTCCAAAAGTACAATGCTACTTTGCGTACAGTTGACTATTCACAAAAAGCATTTGACATGTCAAAAAAGCGTTTAGAAAACGGTTTATTAAGTACTCTTGATTACATCATCACTCAGAATAATCTATACCTTGCCCAGATAGAATCTGTAAGCAACAGGTACGACTATATTTTTAAAATGAAAGTATTGGAATTTTATAAAGGGCAAGGCATAAAGCTTTAACCTTTTATACAAAAAACACAAATCGAATTATGAGCAAAAAGTTGATATGGATCATTGGAATATTAGTTTTACTAATTGTTGTAATGGTGGTCCTAAAGAAAAAAGGAATAATTGGAAAAGAGGAAGGAATTAAAATTACTACTGAAAAGGTAATTAAGCGCACAATTATTGAAACTGTAAATTCGAGTGGGAAAATATATCCTGAGGTGGAAGTAAAAGTAAGTCCGGATATCAGTGGTGAAATAGTTGAATTGAATGTAGCAGAAGGTGACAGCGTAAGAAAAGGTCAGATTTTAGCTCGTATTTACGCTGATATTTATACCAGCCAACGCGATCAGGCAGCTGCTTTTGTAACTCAATCTCAAGCGCAGGTTTCTAATTCAACTGCTCAACTTGATGCATTAAAGGCAACCGTAGAACAAGCAGAGTCAAACTATAACAGGCAAAAGCAACTATTGGATGACAAAGTAATTTCCCGTGCTGAATTTGAGCAGGCAGACCAAACCATCAAATCTGCCAGGGCCCAATACAATGCAGCTGTAGAAGGAATAAAAGGGGGCCGCGCATCTGTACAAAGTGCCGTAGCGCAACTGCAACGGGCAAATAAAGATGTAAGCAGAGCAACATTGATAGCACCCATGGACGGTGTGGTTACTTTGCTAGGCGTAAAAAAAGGCGAAAGAGTAGTGGGTACAGCACAAATGGCAGGAACAGAAATGCTGAGGGTTGCAGATTTAAGCGTAATGGAAGTGAGGGTAAATGTGGGGGAGAATGATATACCTAAAGTGCATTTATATGATAGTGCCATAGTTGAGGTTGATGCATATACCAATCGTAAGTTTAAAGGAATAGTTACAAAAATTGGCAGCAGCAATACTACTGCAGCCCAATCTTCTCAAATTGGTAGTGCTACTGATGTTGCAAATTATGAAGTACATATTAGGCTGCTGCCAGAAAGTTATAAAGACTTATTGAGCGACGGAAAATCAAGAAGTTTTCCTTTTAGACCCGGAATGAATGCTAGTGCAGATATTCAAACCAAAACACATCCTAATATTATTGCTGTTCCCATTAATGCAGTGACTACCAGGAATAAAAAAGGAGAGAGTAAGCCCGATAAAAAGAAGACCGATAACGAAGATAATAATAATGCTGATGAGGAAATGCCAGTTTCTGGAACAAATGATAATGATATAGATGAAGTTGTTTTTGTTTTGCAGGCGGACAAAATAAATGTGCGAAAGGTGAAGGTTAAAACAGGCATTCAGGATATTAATTACATAGAAATATTGGAGGGTTTAAAAGTTGGCGAAGTGGTTGTAACAGGACCCTACAGTTTGGTAAGCAAAACATTAAAGGAAGGTAACAAAGTAAAAGTGGTGAAAAAGGAAGACTTATTTGATGACAAGTAAATATTCATTTGTCTTGGCGGAAAATTTGGTAAAATAGTTTAGGGTTTCAATTAGTAAGAAATGCTGGCGAGGTTTAAATTATTTCCTTTAAACCATAAATAAATCTGAAGCTATTCCATCTGCCAATAGTTTCCCTTTTGTAGTAGTTTTCAAGAATGCATGATCTTCTACAAGATTGTTTCTTGCTATGTGTGATTGGGCCATTTGCAAAATTTGTTTTACTGCAGTTTCTCCAAAATGATTTTGAAGTATTCCCAAAGAAATTCCTTCCATTGTTCTAAGGCTTGTCATCAAGTACTCATTCATTTGTTGTGCTGTGGTTAATATTTCTTCTTCGAATGGAACAACATTATTCTGAAGACTCTGGATATACAATGCGTTGTTGGAAACATTCCATTGTCTGGAATGACCATTAAATGAATGGGCTGATGGGCCTAAACCAAGATAGTTTTTACTTTGCCAATAGCTGCTGTTGTGCTTGCTTCTAAACCCCGGTATGGCAAAGTTTGATATCTCATAATGATCATATCCTGCGGAAGCCATCCAATCCATCAACAATTCAAAATGGTGTGCCTGAGTTTCTGGATTTACATCAGTAAGTATCTTTTTATCAATCAATTTTGCAAGTGCAGTTTTCGGTTCTACAGTAAGGGCATAACAAGAAAGGTGGGGAACTTTCAGATCTATGGCAATTGATACATTTTTTTTCCAGTTTTCATCACTCAATGTAGAGGTGCCATAAATTAGATCAATGGTGAAATTGTCAAAACCTGCAGATTTAACAAGTGTTAAGCAATCTTTTGCTTGTTGGGCATTGTGTGCCCGGTTCATCCATTTCAGGTCTTCTTCAAAAAATGATTGCACGCCAATACTAAGACGATTGATGCCAATCCCTTTCCATTCCTGAAGTTTATCTGCATGTATATCATCCGGATTTGCTTCCAATGTTAGCTCAGCATCTTCATCTACACCGAACGAACTTTTTATTTTAAAAATAATTTCCTCAATTTGTACACTTGGCAAAATAGAAGGGGTGCCGCCGCCAAAGTATATTGTAGAAATAGGTTCTTGTAAATAAAATCTTCTTAGATCAATTTCTTTGATCAATGATGAAACAAATTGGTCTTTTAGCTTTAAATTGGTAGAAAAATGAAAGTTGCAATAGTGGCAGGATTGCCTGCAAAACGGAATATGAATGTAAACACCTGCCATGTAAGCCAGAACTTTTGTAATCTTGTTTTATAAAGATGGTAAAGGTATTCAGATATAAGTTCATTTTGGTAATTGTCTTATTAACATGCATTACCATAAAATCTATGGGTCAAAATGGGTATAAATTGAATTACCGGTTTATTGACAAAGATAGTCTAGCTAAATTCCAAGAGCTTGCTTTAATGTCTTCTTTTCCTGCCTTTATGCAAGCAGCAGAATACATAAAAAAACTGCCTGCCTTCATGCAATCAAAAGGGTTCATTTCTTCTTCAGTAGATAGCGTAGCACAATTTGAAAAGGAATCTTTTGTCTATTTATTTGCAGGTGAGAAATATGATGGCTTAGATATTTTTATTCGACTCGCTGATAGGTCTGTATTGCAATCCGCAGGAACTAATTTCATGAATTCAAAAAGTAAGTTGGCAGGTTTTCAACAGTATCAGAATACCACAGAAAAGTTACTTGACTTTTTTGAGAGAACCGGATGTCCGTTTGCGAAAGTCGGTTTAGATAGTTTGGTTTTCAATGGCAGAAAGATTTCAGCTGTTCTAAACATTGACAAAGGTTTTGCATACCATATTGATAGTATCCGGCACTTTGGATCAGCTCGAATTTCAAATAATTTTTT
>JANMZN010000318.1:0-8347 GCA_031383285.1 Segetibacter sp. | reverse complement strand
GCCATTGTTAACCCGAACGGATAGTAAGCTGTCTCTTCCAACAATGGTCCTCGTTTGTGTAGTACATGCATATCATCAAAATAAACAGGGTATTGTGTGTTAGTATTGCTCACATACACATAAAGGTAGCCATTTCGCTTTATATCTATGCCGTTGCCGTCGTTGGTTTGCAATACCGTATTTCCTGCGCAACTGGTTCCAATTTCTTTAAACGTACCGGTAAAACCACTGCCATCGGCTACATATTTTAGTTGTTCCTCGTCTAATAGTACCCAATTGAGGTAGGCTCCTTTATTGTTGGTAAAGTTTTCCTGATTGGTCAAAAAAATCATTCATACCGGCAAGCACTATCGGCGTAAGGGCAGTTAATGCATCGCCCTTGCCTGCATTAACGATGCCTTGGGTAAACAAACCATCGGCTTTTTTACAACCAATGGCTTCCTATATTTTATCTTCTTATTCTATCGCTAAAGATGAACAGCAAGCCATCTTTAAAGTGATTGACCTGGCTATCTCTAATAAAAAACTAAAGGATAATCTTTCGCAACTAATTGCCCAATAAAACAAAAGCCCCGTGAGGGGCTTTGTTGTTTTATTCTCTTTTTCGTTTTAAAATTACCTCACCAATCTTTAGTTTATTTATACCCAACACAATTACTTTCTTTTCTCTTTCTGTCATATACCCTCCCTGAAGTTTTGCTGCTAAATCTTCCTCATTACATTTTAATAACAGCGTATCCCTTGATAGATATTGCCATTTGCCCCGGCATGTGGAGTTAACTTCAAAATATTTTTGAGTAAGAGTAAATGAGCTATCATTATTTAAACTCAAGTCGTATTGATAGTCTTTACCTGCCTTGTAATATTGCCCTTGTATATTTTGAGATACAGAGACAGTTTTGCACGAAGTCAAAACAATCATTAATATAAACGGTAGGTACTTTATCATCATCTCTTGTAATAAATTGTTGGGAGTGATTTTAAAGTAAAGTCAGCAGGTAAAGTACTTAGAGTACCTGCCTGGTGTGGGTATGCTTTAATTAAACCATCTCTTGCTGTATTGATATTAACAGGAGCCACTCCTGTATTTGCTGACCCTCCGGGTGCATATAGTTTATCTCCGTCTGATTTTGTTATTCCTTGAACCCATGAAGTTGTTATAGCTCCGAAAGATTTTGCTGATGATGAGGATGTTAAACCCGATACGGAAGATGGGTCATAAGCAAACTGCGCTTTATAGGCTGCGACTTCATCATGTACATCCTGTCCTAAAGACATTCCAGTTGTTTTATTAAAAGCAAAATCTCCTGTTTCAAATTGACCGCCATGTGTTGTTTCATGAACAAAATTTGAAGTACTGCCAAAGCTAAATACAATATTTCCTGTTTTGGGGTCGTATGTAGTGCCGCCTTCTTCTCCTGCTCCAGTTTTCAGACTATAATTTTGAGTGCTTGCTTCTAATACTCCTAAATTAGTAAGGCTGCCATTAAGACCAGATATTCTTTCATTTAGGTTGCCTACTTTACCTGCTAATTTTTCCGCACTCCAACCTTTATCATTTGCTTTTGCAGTTAAACCATCAACCTTCTTTTGCAATTTATCTCTTTGGTCTGTAACAGCTTGCTTTTGCTTATCCCAATCTTTTTGGCTGGCAGGGTCGACAGTTCTTCCATCAGGGTCAACAAAAATAATAGGACTATTCAGGCAGTAAACATACGGTGACCAACTTTCATACTTTCCTGCAAGTGGGTCAGGTGTCATCCATCTTGCTATCTGGTTATCGTACATCCTGGCTCCATAGTCTAACCATTCAAGACCTGAACCGTCACTGAACTCCTGCCTCTGTTCTTCTTTACCATTATACTTTAATCTGTTTGTGAGAGAGCCTGCAGCTTTGCTGGAGATACCAGCCATTGGAAGCCCGAACGGATAGTAAGCCGTTTCCTCCAACAATGGTCCTCGTTTGTGCCTTACATGCATATCATCAAAATAAACAGGGTACTGCGTATTGGTGTTGCTGACGTAAATATACAGAAAACTGTTTTGGGTTATTTCTATACCTGAACTATCGTTGGTTTGGAGAATGATGTTACTCTAATTAAACTTGTTTGCATGGGGATAATTTTATTTTATTACCCTTACTACAATTGTAGGTCATTACTTATCCCGTTTACAGGAAGACACTTCAACGGCGAACCCAGGAACACTAACAAACTGAAAAAGGTATTTTATTATCTTATTTTATTGACCTCTACACTTATCCAATGAGTTTTGAAAACAAATTTTAAAAACCCTATTTCTTTGCTATAGTAAATCCTAGAGACGTTGTTTGATAATGATGTATAATCTTTATCAACTTCAATGTTATAAACATATACCTCCCCATTATCTATGTACTCTTTACCGATAAAGGTTATTTCCTTTCTCCAAAAATAACTATCATCAATATGAACTTTCCATTTATCATTTACTTTTTTATTAAAATAAAGTAACACATTCTCCCTCAAGGTATCTTTATCCAATAGACCGATATAATTAAGTTTTTCTTCGTCCTGTCTTACAAGTGCTATCACACTATTAACGCTATCACCAAAAACCAATTGCTTGTACGCTTTACTTTCTACAACGTAGCTGTCTTTTAAAAATCCTACAAAAATATCATCATCAACTTTTTTAACCTTACCTCCTCCTAATGCAATTTGATATTTTAACTTAAAGGTATCAATACAGCAATTACTACTTCTCATGGAGGTGTATCCATTCATTTGGTGGCTTGTCTTACAAAAAAATGAAGAAGTAGTTACTAAAAATAAAATCAGTATACTAGATGATTTCTTGCTCATTTATTTTGCTATTATAATTGATACGTTTGTACTCTACTTTTTCTTTTCGCTTACCTTATTAAAAACCTCGTCTAATTGTTTTCTTAATTTATCTAAATCGCTGCCTTCAATAATAGTATATTTAATATTTCCCTTTTCGTCTGTTTTGAACTTACCATTTTCCATTTCAAATCTATATCCTATTGCTTCATGTTCCTTATCGGGATCAGACTTCTTTCCGTCATAGTTATCAACATGAGCTTTAATTTCATCGAATATGGTTTCAGCATTATATTTTTTATTTTTAGCACTATTATCCTTTTCATCAAGAGACGTTATGTTCAAGGTAACAAGAAATATGCTTCTCCCTTTAGACTTAGAAACATCTAGCCCTTCAAAGTTGGAAAAGTCAATAACTGTTCTTTGATCCATCCCCTCGGCTTCTTTTAGTTTCAATTTTCCATCTTTTCCAATAGCATTTTTATCGCCAACCCCCGCCATTGTCAACCCATCGATTCCTTGATTTTTAAAATTCTGTGCTGAAATATAAACATCATGTGTTTTGCTTTTTTCATATTTTTCTAGTATTGCTCTGCCTACATCTGTTTTTCGCAAAGTCTCAATAGCAATCTTTACAGCTTTATTTCCTGTTAAAATGTAAATTTCCTCTCCATGGATATCAATAGCGTTTACAGGCATGTTGTTTGCATACACGTAAGGCGAAATTGAAGCATACTTCCATGCTTTAGGGTCTTGAACCCCCCACCTCCCAATCTGCCCATCATACATCCTCGCCCCATAATCCACCCAATCCAACCCACTACCATCTGAGAACTCTTTATTCTGTTCCTCCTTCCCATTGTACTTCAATCTATTCTCCAAACTATTAGCAGCCTTCGAAGATATCCCTGCCATTGTTAACCCGAACGGATAGTAATGCGTCTCCTCCAACAATGGGCCTCGTTTGTGTATTACATGCATATCATCAAAATAAACAGGATACTGTGTATTGGTGTTGCTGACGTAAATATACAGGAAACTGTATCAGGTTCTAATTTCATCTTTACCTGAATGTTCAGCACAATGCCATTTGAACACAGCACCTTCAGGTGGTTTGCACACAGTGTCTGCACAACCTATGCGGTAGACCTACTAACATCTTCTAATCAGCATTGAAAAGAACTATCTTAGGTTCAATTCATTCGTGAAAAACCCAACAGGAGCACAACATCTGCAACGGCGCAAATGTTCTCCTTTTGTATGTATCATCTGAAGTTTATCAAAGAATACTTTTACAGAACTTTAGTTGCACTAAAAATGATTATCAATAAAAAAACAACGTAGAACAAATACAAACAATAATTTGACAGTTTGTTATACTTTTCTCCTTTCGCACCGTCTGGTCTTATATATTCCTGAGGCAAAAAGTAATGAAATGAATATATACGCCTGAATAGCCGTACAAGAATACTTCCTTTAGTTGCTCCTCTACTAAATTCATAAAGGTAAACTCTTGCATAGAAAAGTATCAATAGGATAAAGACAAGTAATACTAACATAATTAACTCTTTTTCTTAATAGGAAATATAATTGGCTGTAGACGGGTATTGTCTTGATAAGTTGGAGGAGGAGGAGGACCTGGAATTGCATCTGGAATTGGGACTTTAATCTCAATTTCAAATCCTACAATAAGCGCTGCTTTGATACTTAAAGAGAAGCTAGATTGGGTAGATTTTTTTCCTTGTTCATCTGTTGTGGTCTCCGTACTCGATATGGGAGTAGTGGTAGAATTCTTTAACTGCTTTTTTAAATGGGTTCCTTGCTGTGTGCCTGCTGGACGGGAACTCTCAACCACAACTTCCTTTCCAAATCCTAATACATTTGCGCCGCCCCCTGTTCTATAAGTAACTCTTTTTTCATTGTAAACATCGGTTCCCATAAAGACAAAATGATTATCGCGAACGCCTATTATATCCTTTTCATCATTTCTAAATGTCGCTCCAACTGTAACAGGAGTACCTTTTACCTTAAAGTCTAATGCGGCAGAACTCCACGTTAGGGCTGCTGTCACTTGAATATTATTTTGAGGAGTATCACCAAACAAATCATTATGCACAATAGGGTTATTTCCCATAGCCGCAAAAGGACTTTCAAAATCTGTTGGCTTAGGATCAATTTGCCAAAAGCGACCTAATTGGGGATCATGTGAACGGTAGAAACTTTCATAAAGATTAATATCAAAGTCGCTGTTAAGTTCGTAGCCATTGTATTTTTTTTTGTTCTCAATTCCTCCCAAATCTTTAGAACTTATCCCCGCCATTGTTAACCCGAACGGATAGTAAGCCGTCTCCTCCAACAAAGGGCCTCGTTTGTGTATTACATGCATATCATCAAAATAAACAGGATACTGTGTATTGGTATTGATGACGTAAATATAAAGAAAACCGTTTCGGGTTGTGTCTATTTTTGCTCCGTTGTTTGAAATAATTCATTGCTAATTACAGACAAATTTCTTAATTGCCAATCCTCCTTCTACATCATTTAATCTTACGAGATATTTGTTTTCAAATAGTATTCCTACACCTGTAAAAAAATCATTGGCGTCTGTTTTCATTGTTTTATTCGGAGTTACGTAAAAATCTAAAATTCCTTCCAATCCTTTTTCTTTGTAAAGAGAATCTGCAAAAGTATTTGCATCTAAAGGAATAAGAACTTTAATATTACTAATCTTATCTGGTATTGTAATAGCCTGATCCATAAGAATAGCATTAGATACTAACTCCCTATACGAACTAAACTTGTATTTACATTTCTTCTTCAAATAATCATATAAAGCAGTATTAGATACTAAAACAGTACTAATCCCATTACAATCCCTTAACCTAATTTTAATAAAAGCTGCATACATGGATGTATCAGCAATAATGTTTTGAATAAACAATGTTTTGCAGGACGTATCCATCCTATAGACTTTTTGGGCATTTAAGGAACTAAAAAAAATAATAACAATCCATACTTTCATTAATAACTTTTTCATCACCTTCTTTTTTTAGGGGGTATCCAAAGAAAAAAACTCGTAGGAACAGGTATATGAAGAATATTGGCTCCTCCACCTGGCTTTCGAGGTTCGGTTATACTTATCTGGTCATAATGAGTTCTTTGAGGTAACTTAAATTTCTCCCGGATTACATTTTCAACACTTACAGCATCTGCTTCATGTGTTAATAAGCCAGTGGAAGGACCCATTGTAATTATATCAGTATTAGCAGGTTTATTTTTTGAAATTAAAAATGAGTGTCCCAATAATTCGTGACCTAAAGTTGCTGTACCTTTTGTGTCGCCATTCACTATTTGATTAGAATTCCACTCTACTGTATTACCTACTACTTTACCATCTTTCTCTATAGGATTATTTGCAAAGCTTCTATCATTTGTTTGCTGAATAATGTGATCAAAATCACCATTTACAGCGTCATTAAACCTTTCGGTAATTTCATCGTGACCTGTAATCCCTGATATTTCACCTAAAGAAGTTGCTAATCTGTCAATAAATCCAGAAGCATCACTACCGGCAATATATTGAGTTCCGTCTTGATTGTAAAAACCAAAAGCACCTTCTTCATTCTGCTTATACTGTAATTTATGGGTAACAGAAGTACCATCTTCATTTGTAGTAGTATAGCTTGACCAAATATAGTCACCATTGACATCTATGTTTTTAATAGGGTTATTTGCTGCATATTGATTAGGCGAAATTTCATAGTATTTTTCCGCATACCTATCTTGAGTAAAAAACCTCCCCACCTGACCATCATACATCCTAGCCCCATAATCCACCCAATCCAAACCGCTACCATCAGAGAACTCCTTATTCTGCTCTTCCTTCCCATTGTACTTCAACCTATTCTCCAAACTATTCGCGGCTTTACTACTTATCCCCGCCATTGTTAACCCGAACGGATAGTAATGCTTTCCCCCAAAACCCTTACCTATACTACATCTCAAAGAACTTTTAACAAGGTGAAAATAGCATAAAATGCATTATTTAGACATTTTTTGATGCATTATTTCAATTCGATTAATCTTCTTGCTGTACCGCAACCAATTGTTCAAATGCTGTTTTTACTTTGTCTTGCAGGTAATCTTCGGCTATGGCTACATACTTGTAAAATTCCTTGCTTCCCGGGGCATGACCCGAAACGCGGCGTACCACCAATTCCGGTACACCCATCATCAACAGTGTTGTTATTGCCGTTCTTCGCATAGTGTGTGTAGTGATGTGATCACAAAAGCGATATGTTTTTCCACTATTGGTTTTTATTTCTAACGGCTGACCCTGCCGGTGTCTGACCTTGGGTAGTATATAAGTCCATCCTGCTTTGCAAGCCAGTATTTTGAGCTGAACATTTAGTTGGCTGCAGGATATAGTTGGCAACAAATATTTACCGGTGTGTTTCTTATACTTGTTTACAATGTTGCTGACATAACCGGGTAGTGGTATGCTAACATAGGTGCTTGTCTTCTGAGTTTGAATGTTGATGAATGCGCCTTTGGAGGTGTGTATAATGTCTTGCTTTTTAATGTGCATCAGGTCAGAAAACCTCAGCCCCACGGTACAACCAAATACAAAAATATCTTTGGTTCGTTGAAGGCTTGCAGATAAACTATTTTCAAAAGCATTATCAGCAATTAAAAACCTAAGTTGATCAGGTAGTAGTACAATAGGATTATAGGCCTGATGCGGTAATTTAAATTGCTTATGAAACTGCCCAACCGGAATGCATTTTTCGTGGTTGAGATAGTTGAAAAAACTTTTAATGATTTTAAGTACAGAGGCAACGTATGTGTCATAGCAATTTCTTTTTTTGTAAAGAAAGGTGGTGAAGCCTCTGAAGAAACGTTTCCAGTAGGTCTTTTCTTTTTGCAGTTCACGCAATGAGTTACTGCTTACTAATTTAATGCGAAGGATAAGACTTGTGAAGTTCTCATATGCTTTTAGCAGCAGACCTACACAATTATACTGCTCCAAAGAACCGCTTGCTATTCTTTTTCCTGAGGCGCAGGTTCTACGCCCCGATGAGGATGCCTGAATAAACTTTTCGAATAAGGGCAGCATAGGAAGCGTGTTCGTTTTTTTTCATGATTAATATTTTTATCAAGGTACAGAAAACGCCTTTCTAGTAAACTATAATCACAGTTACCTTAAATAGGAGTAATATTAATATCTAGTCCGAATAGGAAGTCTAGAAAGGGACCCCTGCGCCAATAACGAAAAAAGCTATTGTCAGTAATTAGTATTCATTATTCTTTTACCTAAACAAGATTTTTTGGCTTATAAAATAGGAAAAGAAAAAAGCCCACATCAGCATAAGGTAACAAAATCTCGTCCAGTATCTTCTAACAAAATAGCAATTAACTTCTATGCCAATAAAATGCAAAGTACTAACTCAATGTTTGGTCGGACCTTCTCGATGTTTCACCGGACCTGCTCAATGTTTCGCATTACCTAGCTAATGTTTGACCGC
>JANMZN010000316.1:0-2944 GCA_031383285.1 Segetibacter sp. | reverse complement strand
AGAGATTATTGAGTTTAAAAAGCCAACGCAATTTGAAATAGAAAAACTGTTGAGGACCACTTTTTCAGCTCTTAAAATAAGTAAGTTAATTAACCTGAAAAAATATGCTAAAGATATGGTTGGGCTTAGCTATGCTATTGTCGTTAAAATTGCTAATGATGCTGCAAAAAAATCTATAATTAGCCTTAGAAATGAAATTTCCAATGATGATCTGGATTTGGCATTTCATGAGAATATTGGTCCCTCGAAATAATAAATATGGAACAATTCCCACACCTCAAATTAGTTACAAAAGAAACAGGCCAAGCAGTTTTGGCTGGCGGAGGTAGAGATCCAGAGGAAACTCGAAGAAACAAGAATGATAGAATTGGTCATTCAAGTAGGCTTTCTAATTCCTTGGCAAACTTACGATCCAATTGGAATGCGAATTTTAATCAAAGGACGTCTCAAGGGTTAGCGGAATTGGATAGTGAGACTTTAACAGCATTCTTTAAAATAAATCCCAATTTACTATTACCAACAGCTGACCTTGAATTATATGGAATAGAAATAATTTCAGAAGAGCCTGATGGGTTCATTATAGGTGCTTCTACAGATAATTTTCGGACCTTAGAAGATAAAATTGCTGGATTTATTATTAATACTCGTAAAACAGGAAAAATTGCTGATTTTTGGCAGATATTAGATGCGAATAGAGACCAATGGCGTTTAGATCACATTCTGTCTGAAGACTTATTTGCCAAGTGGGCAGAGATTCAAGATAATGAACTTTATAGGCTTGAGGTTTCCATTGCTTTTGCAAAACCAATTGGACCAGAGCCAGATCAAAATAAAAGAGGCGGCTTAAAAAGATTAGCAGATTATAAAAAAACACTCTACGAGCGTGAAAAACTATTATTTAAAAGGCAAGATCATTTTGAGGCTTTTATTTCGAATTATGGATCTATAACTAGCAGTTTAATTGAACAGAATGATTCTTTTGGGGCATATGTAGAAATTTCTGGAAAAGGACTTAAAGACTTAGTTGTTAATTACCCATTTGTTTTTGAGGTTGTAGAAATTGATGAAGTATCATTGGATCAAGCTGATGAAGTTGAGGTAAATCAAGCTGAACTTGAAGTTTTAAGACCTTCGGAAGGTTCTCCTATTGTGGGTCTTATTGACAGTGGAATTATGGAAGGACATCGACTTCTTGCCCCCGCTATTGACTCTGGAAATTCTGTTTCTTACATTAACGGAGATAGTTCTACTGCTGACCATGTGGCTGGTGGAGGTCATGGCACAAGAGTTGCTGGGGCAATTCTGTTCCCTAATGGAGTTAGTGCAGTTACTTCTCCTTACACTGCACCTTGTTTTATTAGAAATTTGAGGGTCTTGGATGATTTGTGCTCACTTAGAGCCAAATTTCCAGCAGAACTTATGAAACAAATTGTAGATGGAAATATTGATTGTAATATTTTTAATTTATCTGTTGCTTCCAGAGGGCCACACCGAGTAAAACATATGTCCTCATGGGCATCTATGATAGATACACTTTCTCATGAAAAGGACAAACTTTTTATCATTTCTTCTGGAAATATTTCCAAAAGAAAAATAGAGGAATATTTGATAGATGGAGAATTCTATCCAAGTTTTCTTGAGTTCCCGTTCTGTCGTGTTGCCAATCCATCACAAAGTAGTTTTGGAATAACCGTAGGATCGATTGATAATGTAGATTTTGAAGACTCGAATTGGAAGTCAATCGCAGGAAATCAAAATGTTTCTGCATATTCAAGAATTGGTCAAGGTATTTGGGGACACATTAAGCCTGATTTAGTTGAGTTTGGAGGTGGTTTTGTTGTTTCCAAAGATGGATTAAACATAGTAAAAGGCAAAAGCGAAACTGCAACTGAATTAGTGCAGTCTACACTTCATGGAGGGTCTTCTATTGGGAGATCGGAGGTTGGAACATCTTATAGTGCTCCTAAAGTTACTCATATCGCTGCTATACTGAAAAAATTATATCCAGAGGAAGGCATTAATCTTATTAGAGCACTACTTGTTCAAGGAGCGAGACTACCAGGGGATTTATTTCAAAATCCGACTCCTTTAGCTATAAGACACTTTGGTTATGGACTCCCTTCTTTACAAAGGGTAGTTCGAAATACAGATTATCGAATTACATTTTATGACACTAATTTTATCAAGGCTGGCGAGGCGAACTTGTACACATTACAGCTTCCAGAATCAATTAGAAATCCCGGAGAAGGATTTGACATTTTAATTGAAGTTTCTTTGTCTTTTACTTCTAAGGTAAGAAGGACAAGACAAAAATTAAACTCTTATTTAGGTTCATGGTTAGATTGGACATCTTCGAGATTGGATGAGAGTTTTAAATCTTATTCTGATAGAGCAATTAAAAGAGAACAATCTTCAGATTCGGGAACAACTGAAGATACAATTACTTCTGGGACAATTCAATGGAAAATTAGAGAAAGGCCGGATTGGGGAACAGTTGAAGGAGTCAATCGAAATAAAAGTAGTGTCCAAAAAGATTGGGTTATATTAAAGTCTTACCAACTACCTAATGAAATTTCTTTTGCTGTAAGAGGTCACAAAGGTTGGGATAAAAATTTTGAGGAAGTGCCTTATGCATTCGCTGTTTCGGTAGAAATTCTAGGATCTGAGATACCCATTTATGAAGAAATTAGGTTAGAGAATCAGATAGAGATTGATGTTCAAAACGAAGTCTCAGTTCGATAAAATATATCTTGTAAGACAGGTTAAAATGTATAAAAACCTTTTTTAATTTATTTTAGTTAAATAGTGTCTCTAAGAAAACACTGTATTTTTGATTTTTGGGTAATTTTTGAAGGTGAGAAAATAGGCATAATGTATTTTTATTCCAATTTTAATTGGTTGCTTTAGTTCAGATTTTGGATGTTTGGTAATCTTTTGTGATTTT
>JANMZN010000206.1:0-3651 GCA_031383285.1 Segetibacter sp. | reverse complement strand
CGAAATTGGTTTAGACCCATTTAGAATTGGTGACATTCCCATTATACCTATTTTGGTTTGGCATCTTAAAATGCCCGTTTATGGCTTTAGGTTTGGCGATTTTACCTACATAACCGATGCAAACAGGATTGATGAAAAGGAAAAAGAGAAAATCATGGGCAGCAAAATCATTGTGCTGAATGCCCTAAGAAAAGAAGCACACATCTCTCATTTTACACTGCAAGAAGCTGTAGAAATGGTGCAGGAATTACAAATCCCAACCGCCTATTTTACCCATATCAGCCACCAATTAGGCCTTCACCAAGAAATAAATGATCTTTTACCGCCGGGAATTAATTTAGCATTTGATGGTTTAAAAATAATTATATAACTTTCTGCTGCTAATTTAATTAAAGATGAAGAAATGGTGGCAAACTATCGCAAAAGACTATTTTACTTTTTCTAAAAAAGAAAGGCTTGGTATCATTGCTTTGCTAATACTTACAGGATGCTTCATTCTTTTTTCCAGATATTATCCTGTTAATAAGCCAAAGCAAATAAGCAAAGATGCATTTCAACAAGAATTGGCCCAACTAAGCATTACCATAGACAGTAATACAAAAGAATATCCGCGATACAAAAACAATGATCGGGAGGATTATTTTCAACCAAAGTATTCCTCAAATACTTCAGAAAAAAAGCCAGAACTATTTGCTTTCGACCCCAATACATTGGATGAAGCGGGTTGGAAAAAATTAGGTGTAAGAGAAAAAACTATCGCAACCATAAAAAAATTAACGTCCAAAGGTTTCCGATTCAAGCAGCCTGATGACATCAAAAAAGTATATGGCATTAGTCCGGAAGACGCAGAAAAATTACTTCCTTTTGTGAAAATCGAACCAACCATTGCTTTTTCAAATAATGCAAATCCAAGTACAACTCCGTCAGCCAATTTCTCCAAACCACCCGCAGCCTACAAGCAAAGTATTGTTGAAATAAATAATGCAGATACAGCACAGTTCATAGCATTGCCGGGCATTGGTAGCAAATTGGCCAACCGAATAGTAGTTTTTAGAGATAAACTAGGTGGATTTATTTCGGTTGACCAAGTGGGTGAAACTTTTGGATTGCCCGATAGTACCTTTCAAAAAATTAAGCCACGTTTGCAGATGAGTGCTGGGGCAATAAACAAAATAAATATAAACAATGCCGATATTAATGTCCTAAAAAATCACCCTTACATCCGTTGGCAAATTGCCAATGCAATTATTAATTATAAAATGCAACATGGCAACTTCACGCGGCTCGATCAGTTGAAAAATATTCACATCATTACGGATGAAATCTTCAACAAAATGGTTCCTTATCTGGAATTGTAAGTATTATTTTGATCAGTTGGCCTTTGCAAATGCCTTTGCTGTACTTTTGCAGCCGAATAAATGATTGCCACTATGAATTTTGAAGTATCAGAACTAACTGCGCAGGTAGCACAGACCGCACGTGATTTTGCACTGCAACACATAAAGCCCAATGTGATGATTTGGGATGAAAGCCAGGAATTTCCAATAGACATTTTTAAAAAATTAGGTGAATTGGGATTAATGGGTGTTTTAGTTCCTGAAGAATATGGTGGTGCTGGACTTTCTTATTATGAGTACAATGCAATTATTCAAGAGATATCCAAAGTTTGTGGATCTATTGGCCTGAGTGTAGCTGCACACAACTCATTGTGCACCGGACATATCATGACCTTTGGAAATGAAGAACAAAAGAAAAAATACCTGCCAAAACTTGCTTCTGCAGAACACATTGGAGCATGGGGATTAACAGAACCAAATACAGGAAGCGATGCAGGTAACATGAAAACAACTGCAGTAAAAGATGGCAATGATTGGATCATCAATGGTACCAAGAACTGGATTACCCATGGTATCACTGGAAATGTGGCTGTCTTAATAGCCCGTACAGGCGAACCAAGGACAAGTGGCAACAGTACTGCCTTTATTATTGAAAGAGGAACTCCGGGATTTGCCGGAGGAAAGAAAGAAAACAAATTGGGCATGCGTGCAAGCGAAACCGCTGAAATGATATTTGACAATTGTCGAATCGGCGATGCTCAAAGATTGGGTGAAGTAGGAGATGGTTTCAGACAGGCGATGAAAATTTTGGATGGCGGGAGAATTTCAATAGCTGCATTGAGCAATGGAATAGCAAGAGGTGCTTATGAAGCCGCACTTCAATATTCAAAAGAGCGTCATCAGTTTGATAAGCCAATTTCTAGTTTTCAAGGCATCAGTTTTAAATTGGCTGATATGGCAACTGAAATAGAAGCAGCAGAATTGCTGATTCAACAAGCTTGCGACTTAAAGATGAGGGGTAAAAAAATGACGAAGGAATCGGCTATGGCAAAATATTATGCCAGTGAAGTGGCTGTAAGAGTGTCTACCGATGCTGTACAGATATTTGGCGGCTATGGATATACCAAAGATTTTCCTACCGAAAAATTTTATCGGGACTCAAAATTGTGCACCATAGGTGAAGGCACAAGTGAAGTGCAGAAAATGGTAA
Organism: Segetibacter sp.; assembly: GCA_031383285.1. Classification (GTDB taxonomy): domain Bacteria; phylum Bacteroidota; class Bacteroidia; order Chitinophagales; family Chitinophagaceae; genus Segetibacter. Next base: position 1,104 of record JANMZN010000206.1, on the reverse strand, counting down.
TAGCAAGAGAAGTGTTGCACGGCTAGTATAACAATGATTATTTTAGAATTACAGGTAGATTATTTGATATTAAACAGCAAATGCCTCAATATTTCTAAGATTTAGAGCAAACCTGCGTGATTTGTTATACGGTTGTAAATACTATTTGGGATAGTCGCTTAGGCTCCATCTTTCCAATTCCATAAGTGCATACAAGCATATGTACGATAAGGTTTCCATTTTTCTGAAAGTTTCAACATCTTTTCACGCAATCCTTTTTTATCTTCTGTCGACAACTTGTAAGCTTTTACCATTGCTTGCTGAATGCCAAGATCATCAACAGCAAAAACGTCTTCTCTGCCCAAGGTAAACATGAGCAACATTTCTACTGTCCATTTGCCAACACCTTTTATTTGTACAAGCATTTCAATTATTTCCTCATTTGAAAGGGATAGTAGTTTGCTGTCATTTATTTTGTTGTCGATACAAAAGCGGGCAACATTTTGAACATAACCAACCTTTGCGTTTGAAAGCCCGATGGCTCGTAAAGTGTCAAATGGCGTATCCAAAACCTGTTGGGGCTTCGGTTCTTTTCCTTTGTAAATTTCCAGAAATCGCCTGTAAATCACTTTAGCGACTTTAGTGCTTAACTGCTGACTCATTATACTTGCCATTAATCTCAATGAAATATTGCGTCGTATTTCAAGAGAAGGAAGTGGTTCAAGTAAAACCTTGGCAAGCTGCTTATCTTTTTGTAAATGGCTAAAATATTCCATTGGCTAAAAGTAATACTTCAAATTAAAAAAACCCGCCTATTAAGCAGGTTCGTTTTTTAAATACTTTCAATGTAGATTAATTATTTGCCGTCTTTTTCCCAAGCCATTCTTTTACCGAATCACAAGCCTGAAATTCTGTGTCTAATTGTATAAAATAATTGGGGATATGAGATACAAACCATTTCTCTAACGCATCATTCTTTTTTTCTTCAAGTGCACGCTGAGAAACCCTGGCATAATCATCTTTTAGGTTTTCTCTATGGGGTTCTGTACGAGTTTGCAAATAGAAAATTTTTACAATCTTCTTTCCTCTCTCATCTGTAGAGCTAATAGGTTTAGAATAATCCCC
>JANMZN010000193.1:0-2199 GCA_031383285.1 Segetibacter sp. | reverse complement strand
TTCATCAAAAGTTGGTGCATTGCAGGTGTGTTCCGGGCTTATGCCATGAATGTCTATGAAATTGTTCCAATAAAAATTGTCAGGCGGTTGTACCAACATGGATAGTTGTTCCTTAATTATCCCATCTTCAACACGTACAATTCCTGCCTGGCAAATACTCCAACGCTTACTATGGGCAGTCTCAAAATCTATGGCTGTAAAAGTGTTTTTCATCATTACATTGCGGGTTCATGTTTTCCTTTATTTGCACCATTTGGATGTCTTGCACAAGACGAAGCTGTTAAGCCGGAAATGCTTGAACCTTTCGTGCCACAATATTTGCAAGTGTATTGGGTTTTCTCACTTCCTTCATATAAAGTGTGCTTCCCTTTATTAGCACCCAAAGGATGTCTTGAACAGGAAGAAGCGGTCAAACCCGAAACACTAGAGGCTTTCGTGCCACAGTATTTGCAATAGAAATTAGCCATTTTGCGTAGATTTAAAAGTGTAATATAATAAGAAATGAATAAATAATTTATTTTTAATAGAAATTTAATTAATTAATTCCTAAACCCAATCCCACTCCTCCTTTTCCCCTCTGCAAACTCCTTTTCGCCCTGGTTATAAATAGCAGTCAAAGTAGCCGGTTCATGAAAAGTGGTATCAAATCCCAGCTTTTTTGAAAGCTCATTTGCTTTGAGTGCTTCCAATTCTTTAAACTCATAGCGGGCTATTAGCCTCCCTTTTCTTAGCAAAGCGTTGTCCACCTTAGCAATATCAGTATTGAAAGAACAAATCAGTTGAATATTCAAACAGTCAGACAACAATCCATCAGAAATATTGAGCAATGCAGAAACAGCAGAATGACCGGTTCGCTCCCTGTCTATCACAATATTTTCTGCATCTTCTATTACAAAAATGCAGTTGGGATTGTCAATCAAGACAGTCATCAGGTCGGGGTTGGTTACAGCACCTGCCAAGTTGGGCGGCAGAAAAATCACCTGCTTTTTTATACTTGATATTAGATACCTGATATAAGAAGTTTTACCTGTACCGGGCTTGCCGTGTAGCAGCACCAATCCTTTGTCATTTTTCTTAGAAAGCCTCTTGATAATTGTTTTATGTACTTCTAAAAAATCATCATTGTAGTTGTATTCAATATTCAGCTTTGGCTTAGTTATGCTGAATGATTTTGTATCGAGACCGCCTGTAGAATGAATGAGCAATGAAATTTTAGGTTGCGTCTTTGTATGTCGTTTTCTAAACTTTCGAACTGCTTTTACGATTGCTTCCACCTTTTCTACTGCAGTCTTTTTAAACAATAGCCGAACTATAGAACAATTGGTATCAAAATGTACAATGACGTCTTCGTACAATACATAGAGGATATCGTCTAGTTCTGCATTAAAACTCTTATTGAAATACCTTTTGGCATAATGTGAGTCTTTGATTTCAGTTGCATATTTTTCTGCAAACCATTTGTTGGCTTTGTAACAGTCAATCTCTATTTCGTGGACAAAATTTGGAATGGTATGGAAATACGCAAGGAATAAATTAAACTCATTCAAATAGATCCCTTCCCTACGGGAAAATAATTCACTAATAGAAATGGGGAGACAGTTTTTCTCCCATTTTTCGGACTGTACAGAAAGGGTGTTTTCTATGATTAGTTCTTCTTCCATTTTTTCTTCTTACACCAAAAGTAGCAGCCCACTACGCCAAAGTGTGTCGCTCTGAAAAAATATTTTATCCTGCGACTTTGCATAAAACAAAAAGCAGGCTTCAATTTTATTGAAGCCTGCTTAAGTAAATTTAAGTTTCGATTTATTATATTATTTCGCCAAAATCATTTGTTTTGAACTAATGGCTTTGCCATCTACAAATAAGGTGTACATATACGCTCCGGAAAGCAAAGTGCTTGCATCTACCTGCACCCTATTTTTTCCGCTACCAGAAAGATTTATTTCTTTCAAAGTCCTTCCACCTTTATCAGTAATCACCATTTTTGCCATCGTCACTTTTGATGGCAGTGAATAATTAATGGTGGTTGTTTTTGCAAATGGATTAGGAATATTTTGCTCTAATGAACTTTCGCTTAATACAACATTCTGAGATTTAATATCTGCCTTCTCAGCTAATGTTGAAATAATAGCTTCTAACTTTTCAAGTCGAGCTTTCAAATCATCGTTTTCTTTAGACAATTCTTGTACAGATTTTACT
>JANMZN010000183.1:0-2642 GCA_031383285.1 Segetibacter sp. | reverse complement strand
TTGTTGCTCCTTCTGCCTTTCGCAGCAGCAACATTTGTTTTGCAATGAACCTGCCGGTGAAATGTCTGTGGCTGTATTCCAACCACGCTTTTTCATATTGCCACGGCAATAGTCTTCTGCCTACCGTTACAAAAAAGTTGTCCATAAAATGCGGTTTGACGTCTTTGCTTTTCAGTAGTGGTTGTGCAGCTTTTAAGTGTTTGATCAGTATTTGCATGGCTACTTTTGTGGCTACGTCTATATAGATGGTATGCGATGGATAACTGCCAAAATCTTTCAGTTCTACTTTAAATGCGGGCATGCCCATCGCAACCATCCTCAGCCGGTTTAGAATGCGTTCTTCCATCATTTGCAGTTGGCTGAATCTGGCCAAGGTAATGTGGGGTTTACCCCAAGCTGCTGACGGTGCTTCAAACTTTTCTGCAAAATCTTTTTTCACCCGTAGAATTCTGTTCCACAGGTCTTCGTGTGGTTGTAAAACCAATAAGTATTCGTGGGTACGGTAACCGGGTAATGCTAAGATGTCTTTTTGCATATTGTTTGGATTGAGGAGTTAATGAACAAATGAGTTGGTATGAATAATGGCTTGTTGCAGTGGAAATACATGTACTGTTTTGCCAGTATCGTATTCGTTGCTTCTGCGTAGCAGTGCCAGTTGATTGACCACAAATTGTTCATGAAAACTTCTGTGCGAATAATCTGTCATGGCACGTAAGTACAGTGTTTCTGTAAGTTTCCCTGCAATGCTGAGATGCGGGTTTGTCTCCAGTTTTATCGGTGGGCATGCGTACGATTGTATATAATTGTTGACCGATGATAATTCCTTAGCCAATTGCTTAAAAGGCTGTTGATTTTGTACTCGCAGATAGATGGTGTGTGGCGGAATGCCACTATAGTTGTTCAATGCTGTTTCAAAAGCAGGTTGGCGAAGAAATATCCTGTTCATGAATCGTAGAATGGTTTCTTCCATCATTTCCCTCGCATGAAAGCTGGCCATGGCTATGTAAGGTTTTGGACGGCTGATGGTTTTGTAGCCATACTGGTCAATGAAGGATTGTGTTTCTTCTATGACCTTTGCATTCACTGACGGTGCAGGGTATGCTACCAGCAAATATTCATAAAGTTCAGGTTGAATTCTTGCGGAAAAGGTGGTGACTGTCGGCTCCATAATTTTTATTTGGACAATAAAATTAGTAATTAAATACTAAACTATTTAGTAAATTATTTAAAAAATGGAAAATAAAGTGAAATGCGAATTGCTATCAATAGATGTAGTTGTAATTTTATTTATATTTATTTTCAGCTAGTTAGTTCCAAGTGGGGATTGTTACTTTTGATAGTTGTCAAGCTGAATACCTTAATCCAGGCGCGGATTGTGTTATCGGCATAACAATTTAGCTATAAAGGTAGCAACAGCTGATTTGTGCAATTCGTGTCGCTTATTTCGTTCAGTTATTTTTTGAGGAACGGATATAGGATAAATGCACTTGAAGTTGATTGCTGAGCATAGATTTATTGAAGAGATAATCTATTTTCTCGGCAATTAGATTTTATATTTTGTTCAGAAGATGAATATTTTATCCTTGTAAATCCAAAATTTGATTTTGGATTTACAAGGATATGTTGTACGTTTGAGTGATGATACAAAGAGCTTTATTTAGTCAGGTTAGAATGCTTTCGCGCCAATTTCCGGCAGTGGCTATATTGGGAGCAAGGCAGGTTGGCAAAACAACATTAGCTAAGCAATTGGCATCTATTAGCAAGAGATTTGCTGTATATCTTGATCTGGAAAACCCGATAGATGTAAGAAAGTTGGCAGACCCTTATACTTTTTTATCAGACAATAAAGACAAGCTCATCATTATTGATGAAGTGCAAACTATTCCTTCTCTGTTTTCGGTATTGCGTTCTGCTATAGATGCCGATAGAAAAAATGGGAGATTTATTTTATTGGGAAGTGCTTCCCCACAATTGGTAAAAGGTGTTTCAGAGTCGCTTGCAGGGAGGATTGCCTATAGAGAACTTTCGCCGATTAATGCGTTGGAAATGTCTGAAAAGGTATCTCAGCAGCGGCATTGGTTGCGTGGTGGGTTTCCTTCGGCGCTGTTGGCTAAAACAGATAAAGCAGCTATGGAGTGGTTGGGTAGTTTTATGCGCAGTTATGTAGAACGGGACTTGGGTACATTGTTTGGTGTAGAGCTGTCTAGAAATACGATTACAAGACTACTGAGTATGATAGCCCATGTAAACGGCACTACTTGGAATGCCGAAATGATGGCCCGTTCATTAGGTGTTAGTGCCCCTACCGTTAATCGCTATGTAGACTTTTTGGAAGGCGCTTTTATTGCACATCGGTTGCTTGCGTTTCATGTGAATACCAAGAAAAGGTTGGTAAAGGCACCTAAAATTTACATACGAGACAGTGGGCTTTTGCACCATTTAAGCAGCGTAGGAAATCTAAACCAACTAAAGGGGCATCCTGTAGTTGGTTCATCATGGGAAGGGTATGTAGTGGAGCAAATTAGTGAGGCAAAACCGATAGGTGTAGATATCTACTATTACAGAACCCAAGCGGGTGCAGAATGTGATATTGTATTGGCAAAGGGTATTAAACCTATAGCATGTATCGAAGTAAAACTAAA
>JANMZN010000169.1:0-12203 GCA_031383285.1 Segetibacter sp. | reverse complement strand
CTAACAACCGTATTGTCGCCAATAAAGTTTTTTGCATTGGTAAATTGTCCTGAAAGTTGGTCGTCTAAATCGGTTGTTAGTGTAGAGAGCAGAGCCAACCTAAGAGAATTATTACAAGGCAGACAAAGCGGTGGCGTTTTTTTAACCACCATTCACAAGTTTACAGAAGATACACAACTGCTTACCGATAGACCCAATGTGATTTGCATTTCAGACGAAGCACACAGAAGCCAGGTTAACCTTGACCAAAAAGTAAAAGTTACCGAGAATGGCGTAACTAAAACTTTTGGCTTTGCTAAATACTTACACGATTCATTACCCAATGCCACCTTTGTTGGCTTTACAGGAACACCCATAGATGCAACGCTTGATGTGTTTGGAAAAGTAGTTGATGCCTACACAATGACTGAATCGGTGAAAGATGAAATCACTGTAAGAATTGTGTATGAAGGCAGAGCTGCCAAAGTGTTGTTGAATAATTCTAAACTCAAAGAGATTGAAGATTATTATGCCAAGTGTGCCGAGATAGGAAGCAATGAAAATCAGATTGAGCAAAGCAAAAAAGAAATGGCACAGATGTATGCCATCATTGGCGACCCTGCCCGTTTGAAAGCAGTTGCAGAAGATTTTGTACACCATTATGAGAATAGAGTTTCGGAAGGCTCGACAGTAAAAGGCAAAGCAATGTTTGTTTGTTGCACTCGTGAAATTGCTTATGAGTTATATAAAAACATCATTGAAATAAAACCTGAATGGAACGAAATACGAGCAGCCGAAGAAGGTGCAGAACTTACTGATAAAGACAAACGGGAATTAAAACCTATTGAACGCATAAAACTTATTGCCACACAAGGAAAAGACGATGAGAGGGAAATGTATGATTTGTTAGGAACAAAAGATTATCGAAAAGAACTTGATAGACAATTTAAAAACGAAAAATCGAATTTCAAAATCGCTATTGTGGTTGATATGTGGCTAACTGGTTTTGATGTGCCGTTTTTAGATAGCATTTACATTGATAAACCAATACAACGACACAATTTAATTCAAACCATATCACGAGTAAACCGAAAGTTTGAAGGCAAGAACAAAGGTTTGGTAGTGGATTATATTGGCATCAAAACACAAATGAATTTGGCGTTGAAGCAATACAGCGAAGGAGACAAAGACAATTTTGAAGATATTGCAGAATCCATCATCATCGTAAGAAATCATTTAGACCTTTTGGCTAAACTTTTTCACACGTTTGACAATTCAAAATATTTCGGTACGGTCAAAAAATCTTTTGCCCCAACTCCATTACAGCAATTAAACACTTTGAATTTGGCTGCCGAATATGTGCAACAAAGCAAAGAATTTGAAACCCGATTTATGGGCTTGGTTAAGCGACTAAAAGCAGCTTATGATATTTGTGCAGGAAGCGAAAAATTAACACAGTTAGAAAGAGATTACACACATTTCTATTTGGCAGTTCGTTCCATAGTTTTCAAATTGACCAAAGGCAATGCACCCGACACAGCACAGATGAATGCTAAGGTTCGGGAAATGATAAAAGAAGCCTTGCAGAGTGAAGGCGTTGAAGAAATTTTTAAACTTGGTGAAGATGCGGAAACTGAACAAGATATTTTTGATGAAGACTATTTAGCTAAGATTGATAAAATCAAATTGCCGAATACGAAAATTAAATTGCTTCAACAATTATTGGCTAAAGTAATTGCAGAGATTAGAAAAGTGAACCGAGTGAAAGGGATTGACTTTACCAAAAAAATGCAAGCGTTGGTAGAACGATACAACGACCGCGATGCTAACGACATTTTGAGAAGTGAAGTGTATGAAGAAATGGCAAGTGCCTTAACTGATTTAATTTGGGAAGTACACAAAAAATTTTCTGCAGGTGATGCATTAGGAATTGACTTTGAAGAAAAAGCTTTCTACGACATTTTGAAAGAGCTTTGTATTAAGTACGACTTCAAATATCCTGAAGACAAAATGATTACGCTTTCAAAAGCAGTAAAAGACCTGGTTGACGGGCAAGCAAAATTCCCTGACTGGAATAAACGTGATGACATAAAATCTGCTTTAAAAGTTGGACTCATTCTGTTGCTTGACGAGTTTGATTATCCACCTGTTGAGAGAGATGAAGTGTATGTTGAGATATTTGAGCAGGCGGAGAATTTTAAGAAGAATCAAAACTGAAAAGTTTTTTGCCCCTGCAGGGTGTTATCTCCTGCAACCTTTGATGAATTTAATGCTGTTGGTGAAAACACACAACAGCGGCGTAAAAATCCTCATTTCTCCGCAAAGTTTTATTTCATAGGTGTTGAAGCAAGGGTGCGTAGAAGAATTAAAAAAATCAAATCACAAATTGCACAAAAAAAATTAAGGAGTTTAATACTTAATATTTTCTAAATAACTTAGTTTAAAATTAAAAAACATGAGTTATCAATTTACAAGCAGGTGTTATAATAAAAGTTCTGAAGAAATATGGCAATATATTCAAAATGGGTTTTCACGTGATGTAATTATTAAAAGCATTAAAGAAAAACTTCCATATACTGTAAATCATATAACAAAGCAAGAAATCAGTTTTGCTGCTGCAACGAGAAATTCAGGTGAACCTGAAATCATTCAATTCCAGGATTTTAACACTGTCATATCCAGATTGAAAGGTTTAATTGAATTCAATACTTCATCAGCTAAAGAATTATTTAAAGGCACAAAGGTTTACAGAAAGCGTTCTCCTTTTTTTGCGCTTCTGCTTTCAAGCGGTGTCATTGAAAATGTTTAGGATTCCCTTCTACGAACAGTATCTTTTCATAGGTACTTAGTAGAGTGTGGGGAGAAAAAAACTCAATCAGCATTTTCATTAACAACAAAATAAATTATTATCATGCCTGCACCATCCTCACTTAAATTACTGCGCAGCATTAAAACCGGTAAAGGTTTAATAAAGCTGATATTAAGCCTGAGACTACAACGAAGGCAAAACAAGGTTAAAGATGCAAAACGCATAGCGCTTTCAAAAAAACAAAGAGCGCTGGTACTTGCCAAAACAGACAGCCGCTGCCATATATGCGGCATAGAGCTTACTGCCAATAACTTTCATGCCGATCATGTAAAGGCACATATAACCGGTGGCCTGCATACAGAAAATAATTACCTGCCCAGTTGCCCTACCTGCAACAAATTGCGCTGGCATTATTCACCCGAAGAGTTACAGTTAGTATTGAAGCTGGGTGTTTGGGCCAAAACAAAAATTATAGATGATTCAAAACTTGGGTTAGAAATAGCCAACCTGTTTATGAAACATGAAATGCAATTGAGGAAAAAGCGGATGGTACAATAGATTCCTTTCTTCGCTACTGAATTCGCCCCGCCAACGATGAACGAAGTGCTGTTGGTGAAGAACACACAACAGCGGCGAAGATTGCTACCAGAAGATGAGATTGCTTCGTCGTTCCTCCTTGCAATGGCGGTGAAGAACACACAACAGCGGCGAAGATTGCTACCAGAAGATGAGATTGCTTCGTCGTTCCTCCTCGCAATGACGGTGAAGAACACACAACAGCGGCACTGCTAGCGTGAGTGTTTCATTAGCTTGTTGAAGTTTGAGCAAGGCGTAACATCCATACAATATGAAAAGCAGAACTCCCGACTAAAGTACGGGACAAGTTGCGATCGGCAAACAAAGGAATGATTGAAAAACAATTAAGTTCTTTACATTAGCATTATAAATACAATAGAAAGGAACAACTACAAAAGGCAAAATGACGTATCACAACATCCCAATAGTGCATGTAACCAATAAAGATCAGTTGAGCGAAGCTGTTAGGATATTGAAGGAAAGCAAGTTAATGGCACTTGACACTGAGTTTGATAATATGTGGACGAGATTTGGGATGAACCTGGAACTTATTCAAATTTTTGATGGAAGAAAAGTTTATTTGATCAGAACTTGCCTGATAGAAGATGTAACCATGCTCAATTTACTGCTTGCCGACAACCATATTATCAAAGTGATTTATTCTGCCGGCGAGGATATCCAGGCACTAAAAAGCCGTGGGTTGTTTTTGCAGGGTTTATATGATTTACAGATAGCATCAAAATTGGCGGGAATTGAATCAATGTCTTTTGTGCAACTGGTGACAGAATTACTGGGGATAGAACTGAGTAAAAAAGAACAGCGGTCGAACTGGAGAGCAAAAATAATGAGTGATGGGCAAATAGCTTATGCGGCTAATGATGTCATATATACGCTCCAACTTTATTCAATGGTAAAGGACAAAATACTAGCGAATAAAAAAGAACAAATACTGGATGAGAAAAACAGGGCGATTGAAAAAGTTAAACTTCAAACATTTAAGCCGAAACTGAAGCCAAACCATAAGGTGCAAAACAAGGAAGTGCAAAGAAAAATCCTTAAGCTATTGGAATTTAGAGCTGAATTAGCAGAAAAGAAGGACGTTCCTCCTTTCCGTATTTTTTCTGATGAATTAATTGACGAAATATGTAACGCAGGTAATGCATTCGAATTATTATCTTCTTTTAAACATTGTCCAAAACCCTACCAAGGTAATTCCCCTAAAATTAACCGGATTAATTCTCAAATAAAAAATATTCTAAGAAACTAATTTTGTCCTAGTTGAGTCTTCATAGCATAGCCCATTGTGTGCGAGTATGAGACACTGCTATTTACTCAGGTTTCCAATCTCACTAAGTGTTTCACATTTTACGCAGGTTCTTCACCTGCCAACTTTTGTGCTGTTGGCGAAAACACACAACAGCGGCGAAATGTCCGCCTTTGCAGGGTGTTATCACCTGCAAATCTATATGAACAAAGGGCTGTTGGTGAAAACACTCAACAGCGGCGAAAGGGCTGTTGGTGAGGAACACGCAACAGCGGCGGAAAAAGCCAAACTAAAGAGGGATGTGAGTGAGTTGTCCGCAAAAATCGGACAACTGAAAATGCAGTCTTTGTCCGCAAGGTGTCTCCTGCAATGGTCCCCACGCTTCTTCCTCCTGGTTTCACTTGGCGTTTTTATCCCGCAAATCAAGATGAACAAAGGGCTGTTAGTGAAGAACACACAGCAGCGGAAAAATTCAAAAAAATACTTAAAATTGCAATTGAAATTTTTTGATTAACCAACACACAATCTGTATGTCGGAAAACAACAAACCCACAACACCTGAAGATGATCATAGAGAAAGCTTAGAACAAGAAGTAGCCAAAAAAATCCGGATGGAAAACATCCGTAAACAAACCGCAGAACGGTTAAAAACAGATCCAGACATACAGGCTTACTTTAGTCAGTTTTACATGAGCAGCGTAGATGATTTTATCAATGGTTATGCATCCAAAATGAAATTGTTTCTTGAGTATGGTGACCAATATTTGTCCATGGCAGAAAAACGAGACATAAAATATGTAAAACGTGCCGAAAAATGCTTGACAGAAATACAAATAAAAAAACTGTTTGACCTACGTTGCCAATGGGATGCAGAACTGCTTACACTAGAAGGGATAGACATTAATGCAGACTTTTATACGGTTTTGAATAAAGTAATGAATACAAAACTGATACCTCCTATTTCTCTCGAAGAGTTTGAATTGTATTATAGGTATGCTCAATCGGATCAGTTTGAGTTCTCAGATTTAGGCATTAGCTGGTTTGACTGCGAATTATACCGCAGTGCATTGAAGAAAGAAAATGACGAAAATGATGAGCATTTTCCTGCATGGTTTCATTATCATAACAATCATACAGGCAACCATCAATACCTGCTTTTACCCAATATAAGAGAAACAAAAGAATATGAATACAGAAATATAGCCAATGAAGAAGACAAGGCACAGCACGAAGCCCGCTACGAAAGCGGCGAACTGACTAAATATGTACCTGATGATAGACCAGATATATCGCAATATGTATACAACGATGTCATAGCATTTATGAAGCGGTTTGAAAAGCCTGAAACGGTACGCCGATTTGAAGAATATTGCAAAATTATTAATCCCGGCCTCATTATGGATTCCCCTGTTGAAAAAGAAAACAATTGGCTGGATGAGCAGGTAGAAAAAATTTTACACAACATACGTACCGGGCATAGAGTTATGATACCCATAGAGGCAAACGACGACTGGCGAAAAGGATTGATAGCGGCATGGAATAAGTATGAAAAAGACCAGATTATAGCAGCTCTTCCAGATGTCTATGAGGAATACCTATTCAGACTTGAAAATAAAATTGCCTTTCCCGAAGAGAAAGAAGTAGTTGACTATTCCAACTTTATAAAAAACAAAATTCTCAGAGGCAGAGAACTCTGTGGGGAACCGAGGGATTTTAATTTCTGAGAGAGCGTTTGGAGATAAAATTATGCTTACATATACCTGTCCGCGATGGTTCTCCTTCAAGGGGGCCCAACGCTGCTTCCTCCTGGTTTCAGCTAAAGTTCTTATCCTGCAAACTTAGATAAAAAAAGGGCTGTTGGTGAAGAACATCCAACATCAGCAATCATTTGCTTTAACCTGTCATTACAATTGTATCGACTCTTTATCTTTATACAATAGCAATCAATAGTAAAATGGAAGAAACCTATTATCATACGGTGGAACTAAATGGTTTGTTTGAGGAAATGGTAAGGAGTGCAGTTAGTAATGCCTTGTACCAAATGTATAGTTTAGATACCGATTTTAGTATCAAATTGTATCATACCAATATTTTAGATTTATGCGAATTAAATAGTTTCCGAGAAAAGGTAATTGCCCATACAGGTAAAACATTAGGGTTGAGTGAGCAAGAATTGACCCTTTTGTATATCTGTCATTATATTTTTGTTTGTTTGGCAGAAGATAAAGAAGCTTTCTATAAATGGTTTCTAACTTTTGAAGATAGCAGTTCATACATAGAAGATAGCAACGATTTTAGAAAAGTAACAAGAGGCGCTCATGCTGAAATGGTAACCGTAATAGAAGAATGTGACTTATGGACAGATGGTATGCAAGCTAAAAAGGAGCAACTTAAAAAATACATTCATATAAAAGGGGAGGGCTAAGCGCTAAAACAAAGACTATGTTACAAAACATTTTGAAATGATAAAGACAGCAGAACTTGGTGAAACAAAAAATGACGTACATGTTGGAACTTACAAAAGCAAATAAAAAAGCTGCAAGGCAAATAATAGAATTTGGTTTGCAAAAAGAATTTAAAACAGGCTTACGTAAAGCTGCTGAAATTATTAAAGAGTGGGAAACCACTTCTGGCGATAACAGAAAGTATTATCAAGCCCCCGTTCTTCAAGGTGTTCTGCAAGGCACATTGAAGCATAGATAAATGGAGGTCTTTGACCTCAATTCCTGACTTCCGCATTGCTACACAATCACTTCGCAATGGAGATACTTTGCCGGAATTACAAGATATACTAAATGAAAGTTTTATTCAAGAAGCGGATGGTAAATGGCATACACCTGACCCAAATGAAACCAAAGACAGGGCTGCATTACGTACAAAAGTTTTATTAAAAGAGTTTACCGGATATGTTGCAGCAATCAGCCTACCTAAAGCAAAAAAACTCAAAGAAGTTTGGGTAGAAGCCCTTCGTGCAGGTTTAAAAAACAGTTGGGAGCAAAAAGATTTTAAAACCATCGTAACCCTTGGCGATATGATTCCGCAAAATATTTTGTTTGAAGATGGTCAGTTGCTATTGTATGACGATTTAGCAAAAGACAGCGTTTAATTATACGTCTCATAATATACCTTTAAGGGTATATTATGGATATTATTTTAGCTATTATACCCGTAAAGGTATAATAAATGGTTTTTGAAACAATTTGCACCCTAATGGGTATAATTTAAACAATAAATACTATATTTACACCTTAAAGGGTATAAAATGGAATTAGCAACATTTGTAAAAGAGAAGCGGAAATCAGTAAACCTAACACAGCCTGAGTTGGCTGAAAAGGCTGGTGTGGGTTTGCGATTTGTTCGTGAATTAGAACAAGGAAAGCAAAGTTTACGCATAGATAAAGTAAATCAGGTACTACGTTTATTTGGTTATGAGGTGGGGGCTGTGCCTGTTAAAAAAGAAAATGAAAAATGAGAAAGGCAATTATAAAAATGAATACGCAAATTGCAGGATCGCTTACGCAAGATGATAAAGGGTATCATTTTGAATATGCCAAAGCCTATTTAAACCAAATAGATGCAAAACCGGTAAGTTTAACGCTGCCCTTGCAAGAACCAATTTATACATCCAATATATTATTTCCATTTTTTGATGGTTTAATACCCGAGGGTTGGTTGTTGGATATAGCTGAAAAAAATTGGAAGTTAAATCCAAGAGATCGTATGGGCTTGCTACTAGCTTGTTGTAAAGATTGCATTGGGGCAGTGAGTGTAGAAGAAGTAAAAGAGGAGGATAAGCCATGACCAGATGTTTATTTTGCTACCTGCCATTGGCCGAAAATGAATTGGATTATCACGGCACTTGCTCCAAAAAAATATTTGGACAGCCCACGCCTCCTGCATTACCGTATTCAGAAGCAGATTTAGAACCATTGGCTAAAGAAGTAATACAAAGCCAAACAGCAGTAACAGGAGTGCAAGCCAAGCTATCACTTCACATTACCAAAAATAACCAGGAGGAAGCAGGCAAAAAATTTACCATTGTGGGACTTTGGGGTGGGTATATTTTAAAACCACCTACTCCATTATATCAACAGTTGCCCGAAGTTGAAGATGTAACGATGCATTTAGCCAGCATAGCAAAAATAAAAACAGCTCCGCACAGTCTTGTTCGTTTAACATCAGGTAGTTTGGCTTATGTAACAAAACGTATTGACAGAGTTAAAAAAGGTAAACTTACCATGGAAGACATGTGCCAATTAACAGAACGGCTAACAGAAGATAAGTACCATGGCAGCTATGAGCAAATTGCAAAGGCTATTCAAAAATATTCTGTTACATCAGGTTTAGATTTAGTGAATTTCTTTGAGTTGGTATTGTTTTCTTTTTTAACAGGCAATGCAGATATGCACCTGAAAAACTTTTCATTATTAGAGCAACCTGGTTTGGGAATGATATTATCACCAGCCTATGATTTAGTAAACACGGCATTGGTAAATCCTACAGATAATGAAGAAATGGCTCTAAATCTAAATGGGAAAAAGAAGAAATTAAAAAAACAAGATTTTGTAACTGCTATGAATACTTTAAAACTGGACGAAAAACAGCAGGAAAATATTTTCATTAAAATGGAAAAAGCAAAATCGAAATGGATGGAACAAATAGAAATTAGTTTCATGACAGATGATTTTAAAAATCAATACAAACAAATAGTAACAGAAAGATTTGAAAGAATAAACAAGTAATATGCTTTACCAAGGAAAAGAAATAGAAATATTTTAAAAAATCGGTATTTGGCAAACCAATAACTGAGGTTAAAATACTGTCTAAAGGTGAAGTAAAATTTGTTCCTTTTTCCTCTGTTTTTCAAGGTTCTGAAAGGCACCTTGAAGCATAGATAAATGGAGGTCTCTGACCTCAGTCCATCCTTGAGCCGAAACCCGGCAAAACGAGCGGAGACTCCTCTTTGAGCTTGCCCGCCGATTGGCTGGTCGGAGTGGACATAGAAAAGTCAGAGTGGACATCGAAAGTTGGAGTAAGCATGAATAGCTTCTCATTGTACAACCAGGGTGTTCTTTGTCTGCGAGAGGGGTGTGTCACTAGCCCTTGCAGGTTCTTCACCTTCAATATTTGCAAATGATGAAGCCTGTTGGCGAAAACATGATCAACGGCGTAAAAATCTACATTCAACACACAATACGCTTCACATCAATACATTATTTTTACATCAAACAATCTAACATGAAAAAGATTCAAGCCTTATTTATTTTCTCAAATGGCCGTGTCGCGGCTATTGACAAAAAATCAGGAGAAATCATCTGGGAAGTAAAGATTAATGATTATGTTAAGAGTAGTGGTGGCAAGTACTATGGACAAATCGTAGTAGAAGATAATAAGGTTTTTGTAGGAACAGCTGGTATATTGGTTTGCCTCAATGCAAAGGATGGATCACTGCTCTGGAAGAATGAACTGAAAGGGTGGGGGTACCAGTTTGTTTCGCTGGCTAATGCGGGTAGCAATGATATTACATCTGCTGCTTCGGCCAGCGCTGCAACAACTGCTGCCATTATTGCAACTACTTAATTAAATGGACAATGCGGTTAGTTTCGCCTACGTAAGTTGTTTATTTCGCCTGCTTATCTATATGGTGAATTGTGAATGGTGAATTGTGAATGGATAATGGTTAATGGTGAATGAAAGATAGAATAATAATAAGTACGATTTAATAGGAACGGTTTTTCGTGTACCGATCACAAATTGTTCTGTACTTCAGTTGGAAGGTATGTGGTTTATTTTAGTTGTAAGTTCGCTTCGCAAAACTTAAAATAGCCCGGGGATCAAATATGCAAGCAGGAGAAACAGGCGAATGCAATGTTTCAGTAATTAAGGTTTTAGACCAAGCAGAACTATTTGGAGAATTTTGGACAATGGATAAATAACTCAGTAATAAAAAGTATCAATTAAAAGTTTAATGTTGCACCAATCAATGGAAACTTAACAACAGTTGTCAAGCCTCTTGATAATAAAATTAGCGGTCATTTTTATAAAATGGCGCAACCCAATAAACAACAAGGAGCAAAATGGAGTTGAAAAAAGATTTCATACAACAAATCCAGCAAATCATTTCTATAGCCAAAGATAGGGCCATCCGTTCGGTTGATACTGAAAGGGTACTCATGTATTGGGAAATTGGAAGGGTAATATTTGAAGAAGAACAACAAGGTAAAGAACGGGCTGAATACGGTAAATTCATTATAAAATCGATTTCCAATGAGTTTCAGCCACAATTGGGTTCGGGGTTTACTGTTCGTCAATTAGAGATGAACAGACAGTTTTTCCGTACTTTTCCAAATACGAACGCACTGCGTTCGCAATTCAGTTGGACACATTATAGAACGCTAATTCGAATTGAAAATACAGACAAAAGAGATTTTTATATAGCAGAAGCAAGTAAAAACAATTGGAATGCAAGGCAGCTAGAACGCCAGGTAAATAGCCAGTTATTTGAACGCCTTTTACTAAGCAACGATATACAATCTGTTTTAGCAGTTGCCAGAGAAGAAAAATTACCATCTGATGCCAAAGAAATAATCAAAGCCCTATGGTCTTAGAATTTTTAGGATTAAAACGGGAAGCAACCTATTACGAGAAAGATTTAGAAAAAAGTATCATTACCCACCTACAAGATTTTATTTTAGAGCTGGGCAATGGCTTTGCATTTGTAGCAAGGCAAAAACGCATACACATTGATGGAGACGAATTTTTTATAGATCTTGTTTTCTTCAATCGTCTGCTACAATGCTTTGTAGTTATTGAGATAAAAACCACAAAGCTTACTCATCAGGATATCGAGCAGTTGCAGATGTATGTAAACTATTATGACCGATACGAGAAGCAAGATTTTGAAAACCCAACTATTGGGATATTACTATGCACCGATAAAAATGATGCGATGGTAAAAATTACCCTGCCAGAAAACAACAACACCATCATAGCAAGTAAATACCAATTGTATCTGCCAACCGAACAACAATTGATAGATGAAGTGAAAAAAGAAATTGAAAAATTGGAAAACCCGGAAGCATAATAGGGCTCATTTTATTCATAGCAATAGGGATCATCATTGGTGCAATCATTGGTTGGTTTTGTCCTCGTGCGGTCTCCTGCAAGAGTTCCCATGCTTCTTCCTCCTAATTTCAGTTGGTGTTCTTATACTGCAAACCCAGATGGACAAAGGGTTGTTCATGAAGAACCAAAGGCTGAACGCTTTTATTGCATTGCTGCTTTCATTATTCAATTGTCCTATCCCTTTCCTTTTACTTTAGGCATTGCCTTTCTTGGTATCATGTTTTCGCTTTGGGCGGTGTTGTACACAAAGGATGCTACGATGGTGGCAGCTTGCATCAGGTCGGTGGGTACAAGGTGGTCGTAAGTATCCATATTGGTATGGTGTGTACGGGTGTCGTATTCTATTTCGTCCTGTATAAACTGAAAGCCGGGAATGCCTACCGCATCAAATGCCAAATGATCGGTTCCATCTGTGTTTTCGATGGCAACGGTTTTGGCGCCCAGCTCATG
>JANMZN010000129.1:0-2021 GCA_031383285.1 Segetibacter sp. | reverse complement strand
ACAGATACCAGGGTTGTATTGCATATTCCACCAGCCATTGCTCCTGTAAAATTGGCTATTCTACCTTTGCTAAAGAAAGATGGGTTGCCCGAAATTGCGAGAGCATTGGTGAACGATTGCAAACCACATTTCCGTTGTTTTTACGAAGAAAAAGATGCTATCGGAAAACGCTACCGCAGGCAAGATGCTATTGGCACTCCTTTTTGTGTAACGATAGATCACCAAACAAAAGAAGACCAAACAGTTACCATTCGTTACAGAGATACAATGCTACAGGAAAGAGTTCCTTTGCAGTCAATTTGCCAGATTGTGATGAATAGTTTGATGTAAGTGGTAAGAAAGACCATTCCTAGGATATTTGATCAGATTCCGGTCTCTTAGTAGATTGCAGAAACTCTTCTGTTTTGATTGATCTTGAAGTACGTGGTCGTCCGCTTCCCTTTCTTCGAGAGCTTCGTCTTCTTGGATGGTTGTCTATATTAATACTTAACAAGGCAAAAATAATATAGCAAAAACCGGAACCGGCCATACTGTAATAAAGAAATGTTTGGCCTTTTGTTTTGTAATGCCAGCCTGAATATAAAATAATGACAGCTTCTAGTAAGAAAAATGCAATATCGCCTTGCATAAATTTCCTAAGCATGGTTTTATGAGCACCGGCAATAACCAAAAATCCAATTGAAAAAATGAAATAACCTGCTGCCGGACCAAGGGCTCCTGCTTCAAATTCTTCAAATCCGTGTACCAATGTAAGTAAGCCGGCAATCAGGTGGCCTATCTTTTGTAACGATTCTTTCTTCATTAGGCAAGGCAACTATTTATCCATACAATTCTAGATGAATGTCTTTTTTATCAAATCCTAAAGCAAGAATTCTTTGCTTCGCTTCATCAATCATATTTTTCCATCCGCACAAGTAAAAATAAGCTGGATTTTGTTGTTTGGCAACTTCTTCTTCATAAACTGAGTGAACGTATCCAATCCTTATACCTTCTGGAACTATCTCTTCTCTTGAGCAAGTAGGAAAATAGTAAAAATTGGCTAATTCGCTTTCTAATTGTTTTAACTCATTAAAGTAAAGACAATCCTCCTTTTTTCTCGTGCCAAAAATTAGATACAAATTTTTATGTGGAATGTTTTGATTTTTAATATTGTATAACATACTTCTAAAAGGAGCAATACCGGTACCTGTACAAATAAAGTAAATATCCCTATCTAGTTCTTCCGGTAGTACAAAGACACCCTGAGGGCCTCGTAATAGTAACTCAGAACCAACTTCTATTTCATTAAAAAGATAGGTTGTTCCTGCTCCTCCTTCCAAAATCACAATGACTAATTCTATGATATTCGTTCCATTGGGAGCAGAAGCTATAGAATAACTTCTCCAACGTTTGTTTTTCTTTTCATGAATGGGCAAATCCAACGTAACAAACTGACCAGGAACAAAATCAAAATTTTCTATCTCAGGAATTTGTATCCAAAATCGCTTTGTATAGACCGTTTCATTTTCAATTTTTACCACTTTTCCGGTTCTCCAGGGTTGTAGCATGCATATTTTTTGTACAAAGTACGGAATTGATACAATAATCAATAAATGAACCTTAAAATATTACCATCACTTTTCTTTGTTCTATTCCAACAAATGGTTTTGTTGAGTCATTTTATACAATTAGACTAAGAAGAGTGAAACTATTAATTTGAATATTGTGTGTCCTTGATTATGCAAATGCGGAACAACTTGTTTGCACATTATTTAGTGGAAGAATAATGGGGTAGATTAAGTACGAGTTTACATTTGGACTTTCCTGAAATGCTAGACATCATACTATTCGTCATAGCATCATTCGTAAGGAATAACAGGGATTCTTATTTAGGTATCACCTTCGGTTGAAAGGCGTTCTTCGATGATCAGGGAAAGTAATATCATTGTTGATTATTACTCTGATAAAGTATTTGTATTTACCCAAAAAAGAATATCCATATATTTTTTTTCTCCAATATTTTTTTGCCTCGTAGTTTGGGA
>JANMZN010000117.1:0-10220 GCA_031383285.1 Segetibacter sp. | reverse complement strand
AAAAACTGTCGCAGAAAAGCCTGGAGCAAACTCTTTTAATCCACTAGTAGTTTATGGTGGAGTTGGTCTAGGAAAAACGCACCTTGCACAAGCTATAGGAAACGAGGTTAAGCGAATTCATCCCAACAAGGTTGTTTTATACGTTAGCTCAGAAAAATTCATCAACCAATTCCAGGATCACAGCCGCAACAATGCCATCAACGATTTCATCCACTTCTATCAGCTGATTGATGTTTTGATTATAGATGATGTCCAATTCTTTAACAGGGCAGAAAAAAGTCAGGATGCATTCTTTGCAATATTCAACCACCTTCATCAGTCCGGCAAACAGTTGGTTCTATCATCAGACAAACCGCCTAAAGATTTAGATGGTCTTCAGGAAAGGTTGCTAAGCCGATTCCGGTGGGGATTAAGCGCAGACCTTCAAATGCCAGATTACGATACCCGTATTGAAATACTAGATCGTAAAATGAAAAATGATGGACTTGATATTCCTAGAGAAGTTGTAAAATATGTTTCTTACAACATTAATAGTAACATCAGAGAATTAGAAGGTGCATTAATATCTTTACTAGCTCAATCTACGCTCAATAAACGTGAAATAGATATTGAACTTGCTAAGAAAGTATTGAGAAATTTTGTAAAGACCAGCAGTAAAGAAATTACTATAGACACTATTCAGAAAATGGTATGTGAATTTTTTGATGTGCCTTATGACAAACTGCTTCAGAAAACTAGAAAAAGAGAAATTGTACAGGCTCGTCAGATAACCATGTTCCTTGCCAAAGCGTTCACAAAAAATTCTTTGAAAACAATAGGCGAACATTTCGGAGGAAGAGATCACACAACTGTTATTCATAGTTGCCAAACTGTAAAAGATTTAATGGACACCGATAGCCTATTTAGAGAAAACGTGATGGAATTGCAACAAAAGGTGCAGTTAGCTGCTATGTAATTTACCTGTTTCACTACCTAATTTAAAAAATTCCCGAAAAATCATTCGGGAATTTTTTATTTCTCATTGGAAGTAATACTAAATACCCTTATTTTTGCCACCCCTTTAAAAAAGGAAGGTAGGTGAGGTGCCTGAGTGGCCGAAAGGAACGGTTTGCTAAACCGTCGTACGGGTTAAACTGTACCGAGGGTTCGAATCCCTCCCTCACCGCAAAGTGAGATAGGGTTAAACTGTTCCGCCATTTGGCGGATCGAAGTTCTCCTCACTGCTTCGAAAATAAGATAACCAGTTCGGGGCGTAGCGTAGCCCGGTTATCGCGCCTGCTTTGGGAGCAGGAGGTCGCAAGTTCGAATCTTGCCGCCCCGACACAAAGTCCTCTACTGAAAAGTGGGGGACTTTTTTTGCCATACCTTTTCGCATCCCGATGCAAATCGGGAAGGTCGCAAGTTCGAATCTTGTCGCCCCGACACAAACCACTTTAGACTTATTGAGGTTATTTAATTCTATAACGCAACTGTCTGAAAATTTTTAACATGCAACCAAAAGTGTTAAAGTTCAATTGAATCAATCTAAAATACTGCTTGCATAACGTGGCTAACCAAACACATTGTAAAATATACATCAAATCTTAGGGCAGTAACCAATTTACTCGAGATTTTAAAAGGATAAAAAAAACCAAAATGGTAATTTAAATCCCCCTCACAACTTCCTACTTTTGCAAAACAATTTTAGCTTCAATAAATTCAGTTTGATAAAAATTGAAAGCTAGAATCTCAACTAAAAATAATTTCATTGAATAAAAACATCCTTGTTATTAAATTTGGCTCTGCGGTACTAACCGATGAAAATGGCAACATTAACCAAAAAGTCATTACAACCATTGCGTCTGAAGTAGCACAGCTTTCGCTTCATTATACCGTCATTTTAGTATCAAGCGGTGCAGTAGCTTGTGGTAAAAAAGCAATTGATAGCTTCAAGGGCACACTTGTACAACGAAAGGCAGCTGCAGCAGTTGGCAACCCGATATTGATCAGTCTTTACCAAAAATATTTTTCAGTACATAGGCTCACCGTAGCACAGGCATTGTGCGAACGACACCATTTTAGCAACAGGAAACAGTTTCTTCAATTACAGGAAACCTTTAATGAGTTTTGGAAGAACAATATCATACCGATCGTAAACGAAAATGACCTAGTGAGCAATGTAGAGTTGAAATTTTCTGATAATGATGAATTGGCAACACTGCTCTCAATTGGCTTTCATGCTCAAAGGTTGGTTTTGTGTACATCTGCCGGTGGATTTTACAATCAAAATCAAATACTACTACCAGCAATTAAAAAAATTGATGCACCAATATTGAGTTGCATTCAAAATAAAAAATCTGCCACCGGATTAGGTGGTATGCTATCAAAAATAACTTTTACTCAGTTGGCAACTTCCCTAGGCATAGAAGTTTTCATGACCGGGCTAGATGGCAAACAACCCATTCAATCAACCCTTGCCGAGAAAAAAGGTTCTTTTTTTCATGCCCAAAAATCTACCCTTAAAGCCCGTCAAAAATGGCTGATGAGTGGTTCTGTTACTACCGGTGAAATTTTGATAGATGAAGGCGCCGAAAAAGCGGTGCAAAATCGCAAAAGTTTGCTAACAGTAGGCATTTTGCTTACGTCAGGCAATTTTGATGCCGGACAGGTTGTACAAATTATTAACCAACAACAAGCAATCATTGGTGTAGCAAAAACTAGGCTGAGCAGCAATGAAATACTACAATTTAACAATCATAAAAACAAGTTAGCAGCACATGCAAATGACATTGTGTTGTTTTAAAAATAAATAAAATGGACGCTACATTAAAACACATACAGCAAACGAAAGCTACTATACCGCAGTTACAACAGGCTACGGAAAAACAAATCAATATAATCCTTAAAAGTTTTGCGAATAAACTGATAGAAAATATGCCGGCTATCCTAAAAGCTAACCAAGCAGACATTGCAACGTTGGAACCCGGCTATACCAAAACCGATCGTTTGTTATTGGATGCAAAACGGATTAAGCAAATTGCAGCAAGCATCAAGAAGGTCATAAATCTTCCCAATCCATCCGGAAAAAAAATAGTAGAAACTGCGTTGGTAAATGGACTGCAACTTGAAAAAATTACGGTGCCATTGGGAGTAGTGGCTGCGATATACGAATCGAGGCCAAATGTAACCGCTGACATTGCAGCGTTGTGCCTTAAAAGTAGGAATGCATGTGTACTAAAAGGAAGCCGCGATGCATTTCAAACCAATACAGCCATTGTGAAACTCTTTCATTCAGCAATAAGAGAAAATGGTTTATCAAAACATACCGTTTTACTATTGCCACCTCAACGAGAAGTAATCAATGTACTGTTTACAGCAACCCGCTTGATAGACGTCATTATACCACGTGGGTCTGACAGCCTCATTAACTATGTAAGAAAAAACAGCTTAGTGCCAGTAATAGAAACAGGTGCAGGAGTATGCCACATTTACGTTCACAAAGCTGCGGATATAGCAATGGCTGTAAACGTAGTTATAAATGCAAAAACAAGCAGGCCAAGTGTATGCAACGCCTTGGATACTGTCATCATTGATGAAGCCATTGCAGCATCTTTTTTTGTAGCATTGACAACGCCATTAATAGAAAAAAATGTACAGTTATTTGCAGACAAAAAAGCAATGAAATTATTAAAAGGATATCCGCACTTGACATTGGCAACAACAGCAGACTTTGATCGTGAATTTCTTAGCCTTGCTTGCGCAATAAAGATTGTAGCTAATGAAGTAGAAGCCATGTTACATATCGAAAAACATGGCACCCGACATAGTGAAGCCATCATCACTAAAAACAAAAAAGTAGCAGAGATCTTCTTGAAATCAGTGGATGCAGCGGCAGTTTACCACAATGCGAGTACAAGATTTACAGATGGAGAAGAATTTGGACTAGGTGCTGAAATAGGAATATCAACTCAAAAACTACATGCCCGAGGGCCCTTTGCATTGGAAAAATTAGTGACCGAAAAATGGGTAGTCAGGGGAAATGGGCAGGTGAGGTAATAGGTAAGTTGCAGAGTGAAATTTAAACAAACCTTCATTTAATTCACCGTAAAATCACCTTTTTTCTATTAATCGTTTTGCATTTTTCTGCCATGCTTTCAATACCCTTTGCTCATGTTTTGCTAAAGTATCAGATACAAATTCTATTTCAATTCTAAATGGATTGTGTTTGGGATCAAATACGTCGTAGCCTACCATTGGGCATTCATCTTTTTGTAAAACAGCACTAGACACTGGAAATAAAAGCCCACGTTTATCACATCGCAAGTACCCTAAACCAAACACATTAGGATGTTTACCGTCAATTTCTGGAACCGATGAATATCCGGAAATTCTCTGTTACCTGATACCCTGTATCATGGTATCAGGTAACATTATAACTTCGGACTCAAAAAGATGCACACGCCTTTTATAAAAATTCCAAGCTCCACTAATCCTAGCTTTACTAGTAAGTAGTATTTAAAAATTCAAACTGTCCTTATCGCTTAACTTCAACTTTATAAGTACTCCTTACTCCATTATCGTTAATAGTAAGAATATAAGCGCCATCGTATACTGTTGTGGTTTCTAAAAAGCAAATGGTGGCACCTTGATAAAATTCTTTTTTCAGTACTATCTGCCCTTGCATATTGGTAAGCGTTACCTGCAAATCATGTTTCAAAATATCGCCGGTTTGCAAAACAATCAGATCGGCGCTTGGGTTAGGAAATACTTTTATTCCAAGTCCTTTGCCTCCAATAGAGATGATGTTGGAATAATGAAATTTTCCATCTAGGTCATATTGTTTCAAACGGTAGAAAGAATTTCGTTTTGAAGGGTTAAAATCTGTAAAAGCGTACTGTTGCTCACTCGAGGTTGTACCGCCACCTTTTACTCGCCCAATTTTTGTAAAGTGTAAAGCATCTGAACTACTTTCTATTTCAAAATGGCTATTGTTTACTTCTTTAGAAGTAACCCATTTAAGAATGTTTCTGCTACCTTCTACAAAACCTTTAAACGAAATCAAATTAATGGGCAATGTGCTTGTATATACAGTAACCGGTTCTGTAATGGAAGGTACTTTAATAGCTGACTTGACACCATAAAAAGTTGGACCAACTACATATGGATAAGCAGAATTCCAATTGGAATCTACCGTAGCAAAATAGCAATAAATACCAGCTGGGTACTCAGGAGTTACACAAAACCGGCCATTATGATCATCTAAAAAATTCGGGGTGGCAGATGATGTAGGAATGTATTTATAATCTTCTCTGAAGTAGCCCAAAGGATAGGTTGAGCTTACATCTGGTCCTGCCAAAACTGAAGTGCCATCAGCCCAAGTAGTCCTCGTACTTATATCCCTTTTTACATAACTTGATTTAATCCTTGTAATACCACCGGTACCATCAGCATTTTTATAACCGAACGCACCATAAATCGGGAAACCATCGTAGGCAAATCCAATCAAGGGAGAATGAATATTACTATCGAGAACATACAATCCATCAGATAAATAAAGATCACAAACGGTAGAAATAACATTGAGGTCTAACTTGAAAGCACTAGGGTTTTGATGATGATGATAATTGCCCATAGCTGGATGTCCTTTGGAACAATCAAAGCCTAACCTCTCTCCTACGACCGCATCTCTATTCCACTTTCCATCACCCGCACAAGGTGGTTGTATGGGCCCACCACACAATGAACTAGAAGAACTTTTCCATGACACTCCATCTCTGTAATCAAATAAGGCCACCCCGTTAATAAAAAGCCCAATGTTTCCACCGGTAGTTGAAGTATAAGTACCTGAAGTATTTTGAGCCGGATTCAACGGCAACTTAAAAATGGCATCCCGTGTAGTAGCATTAGAAGGGTTGCCATCCAAATAAGGACCTGTGATGTAAGAAGGTATTCCTTTGGTTCGGATATATACCCAATTGTTTGTAGGAGTTGGATTGCTGGTATATAAAACGGTTTGCACATTAGCGGAGTCTGTGTCATTTATGGGAGTATAATTATTTTTGACATAATGTCGTCCCTTGATGCCAGTAGTATTTTGCAACCAACTAGTTACACCAGGTGGTTGGGCAATTGAAAACAAACTGGC
Source organism: Segetibacter sp. (assembly GCA_031383285.1). Classification (GTDB taxonomy): domain Bacteria; phylum Bacteroidota; class Bacteroidia; order Chitinophagales; family Chitinophagaceae; genus Segetibacter. The sequence continues at coordinate 4,096 of JANMZN010000117.1, read as the reverse complement.
AAATACCAGCACTATAATTGTAAGCGCTCTTTGCATTTTTTCGATATTTTTATATGAACAATTGAAAATTATAAAAGAATTTGATGATTGGCAATATCTCATTAGGCAATAAATTTTAAATGTTAAAACAATTTACAGAATTAATTTTAGTATTCAATCTCCATTTTTAGAGAATTACAGTAATTAGTTTCCAATTACGTTACCGGAAATGCTGCCAGCAGTTTGGAAATCAAATATGCTATTAACTATATTTTAAACCCACAATTATTGAATCCTTTTCAGCAAAATGATAGACGACATTCTATAACTATTCCTTCGCATTGTAAGAATAAATATCTTTAGGATAAGAAAAGACAGGATTGAAAAGGAAGGTTTTATCGGTAAGTGTTAGAAGAAAGGCAACTAAATCCACTCTGTCATTCGCAGAAAGAATGATTGGCTTTGTCAATTGGTTGGATAAGTGTTTGGATTGAATAATACCTGAGGAGTAATGCTTTAAAACATCATGTAGCCGTTTAAAGCGACCATCGTGCATATAGGGGTTCGAAAACTGGATGTTTCGCAAGGTTGGTACTTTGAATAGAAATGAATCACTAATATTTCCGGTTACCTTGTATCGTCCAAAATCATTGAGCGTAGTATCAATCGGCAAGCCATTACTTTCAAACTGTTGGTTAGTAAACAATGGTTCTTTGTGGCACGAAGCACAGTTCTCCAGAAACAACTTATAACCATTTGTTTCCTGTATGGTAAAGCTGCTTTCTTTACGCATTACACTGTCATACTTCGCATTGGCACTCACCAATGTTAATAGAAATTGCGAAATAGCTTTCAGTGTATGTTCGCCGGTGATTAGACTGTCGCCATATGCCTTAAAATAAAGTGCAGGATAAATGTTGGAATGTTTTAGTTTATCAACTACATGTGCCATCTTTTCACCCATTTCGTCGGGGTGGCTTATTGGTGCCAATGCCTGCATATCAAGGTGATTAATAGCACCGTCCCACATAAAAGAATTACCCCACGCAAGGTTCATCAATGAAGGTGCATTTCTTGTTCCTATCCTGTTGTCAATACCATGACTCAGCGCATGATCTACATGGGTAAAAGCGGTGTATTGAGAATGGCAACTTTCGCATGAGATGGTACTGTCCTGTGACAAAACGGGATCATAAAACAACGCCCTTCCTAATTGTACTTTCGCTTCTGATAAAGGATTTTTCGTGAAATTATACACCGTTGCAGGCCAGTTAAAAGGAAAAGAATATAGCACCGGATCCATTGCCTTGAAGGCTATGAATGCAGCGAAGATTGTAATTAAAACAAATGCTTTCTTCATTTAGGCTTTATTGCAAATGTTTTTATAAAAAGTTCAGAAAGCGCTACAGCTTCCTTTCCGGGCGACATAATACTTTGTTGGGTAGCCAGCTCAATTCCTCCTATAAATTTTGAAAGGTCTGCTTCTAAACAAAGCGAATCACTTTGCAAAACATCGAGTACCTTTTTTCTAATCGTTGGAAAAGGAGCAGCATATCCCCCAAAATGAAAATCAAATTCATTGCGGCGGGTTTTACAAAGATTGCTTTGTCCTTCCACTTTTACGTTTATGTATCCGCTTTGCCATGTCCAATACATGCCATTTGTAGGGTCAAGGTCGCCACCCTTAGCTCCCGATGTATTGGTTATGCTGTCTATACCAATGAAGAAAATTAATTGATTATAAACAACACCTTCCGGTATTTCCAAATGAACAAAAGAGGAAGAAGGTGTTGCTGCATCTATAAGATGAAAACTATTGGCCTCAGAAAATTGAAGCCTACCATCTTGAGCAAGCCCAATTCCAGAAACATAAAATTTAAAACCACTAATGCGGATACTATCGCTATTATTCCATTTGTAAAATACATCTTCCAATACTAGCGGCTGGTGATTAAAAACAGGCAGAAATGCAATAACCATTCGGTTATTTTGACCGAATGAACTACAAGCACTGAAGATGATGCCCAACAATAAAATCCTGATCAAATACATGGTCATGCAAACTAACTATAATAACATTCAAAATTAAATCGATTGCATCAATTCTAATTTTTTGAATGATGCAAATGACTACGCATCAAGTAAAAGTAAAAAAGCATTCGTTCAAAACTACATCCAGCGAAGTGAGACGATCATTTATTAGTAACCTTTTGGTAGATCAAACAAAAAATAATTACGTAAAGCCGAAACCGATATTTAATATAAGAATTTTTCCAAGGTCTATCACTAAATTTCATACAAACAAACTCAAGGATATTTTTCACCATGATATGCACTCCTAATCATAGTATCGGAAAGCAGTGAGTAGCAACTAATCCAGGCGATTTTAACTTCCTCATTCCAGTCTGAGCCTAATCCTTTTTCTAAAGTCCAAAGTAAGGCATCGCCAACTAGCTTGTAATGAGCAGGAATTACCCCGTAATCAATATGCCTTTGTGCCATGGCTACTATTTCTTCTGACAATTGATCTAACCTATCTAAACGCCCAACGATAGCATTGAGCATGTCCATTAATTTTTGGTATTGGTCATTCATTCCTTGGGGAAACATTCGTCAAACAGGTTTCATAGCTCAGGAAGTATTGGAGGCTGCACAAAAAACTGGTTATGATTTCAATGGTGTACATACGCCAGAAAGTGCAACTGACAACTACTGCATCGGCTGCGAAAAAATGGTAGTGCCTTTGGTATAGCGTGTCTGTGCAAAGCTTCTGAGTGGCTGTACGAACCTTCTAAGTGGCTGGAATTCCGTCTGCCGGAACCACTGCTGATAGCGAACTATAGCCCAAGATGATTGGGCTTCCTTCCGCCACACTTGTAAAAGCGCCGTATTGGCTGCTGTTTTTTGCCGAAAATCATATTATTTTTATCTTTTTTTTAGGCTTTTGTATTTTTTCTCCTGACTCTTTTTTAAAAGTCAATCTGCTAAGTCCTAAAGCTAATCTTGGCTCATTGAGAAATTTGAGGAAAGTGGCACCTTCTTCGTTCCAGTTTTTTAAAAATTCTGTCATATTATATTCATAGTCATTATCCCGAAGCATTTGTGCTAACGCTTCGAATGAATTACTCTTTTCATATATCTCCTTTACAGTTTCAAATGACAAACCATAATGTAAAATTAGCATCCTTACCATATAGGTGCTATCGAAATTAGTAAATCGCTTATCTCTTATCTTACCTGATGAATCAAAGGTTTTCCATTTTCCTGTTTTCTTTGAAATAAGCGTGGCAGTAGTAAATTTTGTTGTACCGCCATATATCACACCATTGTATGAGAATGTGTCGTTAGGTTCTTTTTCACCCCAGGAAAAATATTCTGATTCATGATTTTGAATATATGCTAGAGAATCCAAGCGGTACTTTTCAAATTCTGTTGGCGGCAGATGAAAAACAAAGGCTGAATCTTTTTGTGTTATCTCATAGTACGAAATGCTTTTAGTTTTACCCTTTTGATAATATTCTATCCAGGTACCTGTCCTAAAACCCCGGTAATAGTATGCTTCCCGTTTTATTGAACCATCTTTGTAATACCCAGTTAGTTTTCCATTTAAATGTCCGCTGTCTGTGTAAGGAAATATCCAGGCAAGTTTTCCATTTCTATGGTATATGATAGCGGTATCAATATCCCAGAAATAAACTGGACTTAGTTTTCTGGTTGACTCAATTTGACCAGTTTCATAAAATCCATACAACCTCCAGTTATTATTAAAAGAATCATACTTTCCAAATCTCTTTAATTTGCCATTGTCATAAAATGTTGAATCGGTAAGCATTCGCTGTGAAAAGCTGCTTAGAAAAAATGTTGTAAATAATATTAGGATTATAAGTCTCATAAATTTAGTATCGAAATGCTTATGAAAAATTCTGACTAATGTCAAATTTTATTTTTGAAATCAATGATTTATATTTTTATAAATTCCTTTCAAATTTTACTTGCCTTTGTTGGGTGTGTCACGTATCAATAGAGCCGATATCTATTGAATAAACTAAATAAGAGATGGAGGGAGGTCCTCCGCATACGCTGTGCAGACAGTGTTTGCAAACCACCCTATGCTGCT
>JANMZN010000097.1:0-3720 GCA_031383285.1 Segetibacter sp. | reverse complement strand
AGAATGCCTCAATTTCCAAATGCGCCATTGACAAGTGAGCAAATAGCCAAGATAAAGCAGTGGATTGATGAAGGGGCTAAAAATACTGTCAATTGCGTGTCTGCATGCGATCCTAATGCCTTTACCTATGCTGCAGTTATTAAGCCAATCATAGACTTAAATTGTAAGGGCTGTCATAACAATTCATCTGCAGGTGGTGGATATAGTTTTAGTGGATATGCTGGTTTAAAAGTGGCGCTGACGAATGGGCGTTTATTGGGTACAATAAACCATATAGCAGGATTTTCTGTTATGCCTCAAGGAGGTGTTAAACTAAATGATTGTAATATTCAACAAATAACAAAATGGGTGAATGCCGGTGCCTTAAACAATTAATAATAAATTATGAAAAAAATTCTTTCAGCTGTGCTGATAACAGCCAGCATTTTTGCCTTTCAAGGTTGTTATTATGATAAGGAAGAATTGGTTTACCCAACCAATACAAATACTTGCGACACATTAGGTATGACTTATACCAAGGACATAAAATCAATTATGGTTGCTAGTTGCAATTCCTGCCATGCTGCACCTGCAGGCGCAGGAGGTGGCATTGTTCTTGATAACTACGCTCAGTTAAAATTGTATGCAGATGCTGGAAACCTTGTAAACAGGTTGACTACTACAGACGCGTCATTGCTGATGCCAAAGGGTGGTCCAAAGCTATCAGATTGCAATATTGCTAAAATCCAGGCATGGGTAAATGCCGGTGCTCCAAATTAATTTCAACCATTAAAAATGAAAAAAATGAAAAAAGTATTGTCGGTTTTGTTTTCAGTTGCTTTGTTTGCTTTTTCGGCAAATGCCCAGAAAATTTACAGCACTAAGTCCGGATCCGTATCCTTCTTTAGCAAAGCACCTTTGGAAGATATTACAGCTAAAACCTCAGAGGTTGAAAGTAAAATGGCGCCTTCAAATGGGCAAGTAGTTTTTATGCTGCTTATCAAAGGTTTTCATTTCAAAAATCAATTGATGGAAGATCATTTCAATGAAAACTATATGGAAAGTACAAAATTTCCAAAGAGTGATTTTAAAGGAGTTATCACCAATATCAAAGAAATCAATTTTGAAAAAGATGGCAGCTATCCTGCAACAGTTAAAGGCAATCTAACCATACATGGTGTAACCAAAGAAGTGCAAACTACAGGAACAATTGATGTTAAAAACGGAAAGGTTACTGCAAAATGCAAATTCGATATTAAGGTTAAAGATTATGGCATAAAGGGAGCACACTTTGGAACTAAAATTTCAGAAACGATTAATATTTCAGTTGATTGCCTGTATGAGTAAAAACAATTAGATATTTTGCCCAACAGAAAGGAAGCATTAAAAAACCTACCGCTTATGAAAAAGAAAATTGTTTTTATATTATTCGCATCTTTTATTACTTCTGGTCTGATTGCCCAAGAAGTGGATTTGTTTAAAACGATGGACGAAGAAGCAAAGAAGGCGGATAGTAAAAAAACGGATTATGCCATTGCTACTTTTAAAACCACACGTTTAATCAATGGTCATTCAGTTGAAAATGTTGGTCGCGGGGTATTGGATATGAAAATTTCTCACCGATTTGGAACGTTAAACAAGGGCGGGTATGAATTATTCGGTCTTGACAATGCTTCTATGCGCATGGGTTTGGATTATGGAATAACTGACCGGTTCATGATTGGCATTGGAAGAAGTACATTTGAAAAGCAATATGACGGATTTTTCAAGTATAAATTGCTTCGCCAATCGTCTGGCTTCAAGAATATGCCCGTCACTGTAAGCCTTGTTGGCTCTATGATGTTGAAAACACTAAGAGATCCCGACCCCACCATGAAAAGAAATTTTAGCGATAAATTATTCTACACTTATCAATTATTAATAGGAAGAAAATTTAGTCCCGGAACATCTTTACAGCTTATGCCAACTATTGTTCACTACAACCTGGTACCCCTTGCGAAGGATAAAAATGACATTCTTGCTTTAGGAATAGGTGGGAGGCAAAAAATATCAAAAAGAGTTAGCCTGAATGCCGAATACTATTATGTTTTGCCTTCAACAAAACTAGATGGCACGTACAATTCGCTTTCATTAGGCGTTGATATAGAAACCGGAGGACATGTATTCCAACTTCACTTTACCAACTCAACAGGAATGACAGAACGAACCTTTATCTCCGAAACAACCGGAACGTGGGGAAAAGGGGATATCCATTTTGGCTTTAATATTGCTAGAGTGTTTACTATTGGGAAAAGGAAAGCTTGATCGTTATTCTGATTCATTCAAATTATTCCCTAAAGCAAAATTTTTATAGTTGGCCCCTTTAGAATATGACCTTATTCTAAAGGGGCTTTTTTTAATATTCAATTGCAAGTATATTTCTCTTATTTAACCAAACCAATTATTAATAGTTTTGTTTTAACGTTAGCTTGACTTATTTTTGTCCTTTAGCAGGCGGATTTGTTTATTGTTCACCCTGTTGAATTTACCGGCTTAGCCAAATGAACTAATAAACGATTCCTCGCTGTATTTACTCCAGTTAGCTTCGTTGAATAGTTCAAACATTATATTTTTTAATAAGCCTTTGTGCCTCTATTTGTCATTCGTGTCTTAGTGGTTCAAATGCAAAAAAATTGAACAACTATGGACATACGCAAAGCATTAGAAAATCGCATCCTAATTATAGACGGCGCTATGGGCACCATGATACAGCGGTATAAACTGTCTGAAGCGGATTACCGGGGTGAGCGTTTCAAAGACTGGCATACGGATGTAAAAGGCAACAATGACTTGCTCAGCATTACCCAGCCCCAAATTGTTGAAGCCATTCATTTAGAATATCTACAGGCAGGTGCTGACATCATTGAAACCAATACTTTTAGCAGCACCAACATAGCACAGGCTGATTACGATATGCAATCATTGGCATATGAATTAAATGTGGAATCAGCCAAATGTGCCAAAAACGCCATTGATAAATTTTTGACCACCCCGGAAGGTATGGACAAGAAAGGTGCTTGGGTAGCAGGTGCTATTGGTCCATTAAACAAAACCCTAAGTCTTTCACCTGATGTAAACAATCCCGGCTATCGTGCTGTTACTTTTGATGAAGTAGTTGCAGCATGTACCGAACAAATAAAAGGATTGGTTGATGGTGGAGTTGATCTGTTGTTGATAGAGACCATCTTTGACACACTCAATGCAAAGGCCGCCATTTTTGCCATTAAAAAATTCTTTAGAGAAAATGAAACGGCTGAGTTGCCCATTATGATCAGCGGCACCATCACCGATGCTTCTGGAAGAACATTAAGCGGACAAACACTCGAAGCATTTTACAATAGTGTTCGTCATGCACGTCCTTTGAGCATAGGATTGAACTGTGCATTGGGAGCATCTGAAATGCGTCCGCATATTGAAGAATTGAGCCAAATAGCTGAATGCTTCACTTCAGCATATCCGAATGCAGGGCTGCCAAATGAATTTGGTGAATATGATGAACAGCCTGAACAAACAGCACACATCATTGAGGAATGGGCCAAGGAAGGATTTGTAAATATTGTAGGCGGCTGTTGTGGTACTACACCTGATCATATTAAGCATATAGCACAAGAAGTGAAAAAATTTGCTGCTAGAAGAGTACCCTTGACAATGGAAATTAGTGAGCAGATTTAATTGAACCACAGAGTCAGTTATGACACAGAG
>JANMZN010000025.1:0-8866 GCA_031383285.1 Segetibacter sp. | reverse complement strand
GCCTGTTGTTCATAAATCGGTAGCGCAAACTGCCATTCAATCCTTTTCCTTTCCTATACGTAAGCCCGCCAATACTGGTAAAATGTGGAGCCAATGGTAGATAGCTTTCTGCTTTGGGAACACCCATTGCTTTTGGATCAGCAAGGCTAATGTCCATATCAGCATATAGATTATTGGCCACTTCATATCTCGCTGAGAAATCAAAGCCTATTCTTCTTGTCTGACCTCCTGCTTCTACCACTCCCTCATCACCTACATATACAAATTCCTGATCTAACCATAAATACCAAATGGCAGCTTGAAAAACTATTTTTTCACCAATTTTAAATACGCCTCCTACATCTGTTCCATATGCAGGTGGAACTACTTTTTTTCCGTTTTGTTGTACAGCTACCCTCGTATCATTGCTATGAAATCCTTTGCCATTGTACAAGTAGAATTGAATCTTATCGTTTACCCGATAATTGAGGTTCAGCTTTGGACTAATGATGGTTTAGTTGGACGAAAGTGATTTGGAAGCAAGTTTGTCATCGTATCGATTGGTAAAATAATCGCTTCTGATAGAACCAGTAATATCTAACTTTTTCAATAGTGAGAATTTTTGAGAAATATATGCTCCTCCATTCAGCTCTCGAACATTACCTAGCATTAGTTCGTTTGTGTTAGGGGTTCTGTTTTTTGTTCTTGTCAGTTCTATATTATTTACTACATCGTACCTTACCTGAACGCCGGTTTTTGTCTTTGTCTTTATATTGCCAATGTAATATTCTTTTTGGTAAGATCCTTTATAGCCTAGAATATCTCTGCTTTCTTTTTGCCTAATTTGGTAGCCATTGTTTAGGTCTTCTTTGAAAAATGTAAAGTTGGAGTACAATTCAAATTTGTATTTCTATAGAAAATTTGATTGCTCATATTACCGCCGTTATTTAGCTTTATTTGTAGCGTTACATTAGCATTGTTTCTAGAAGTCTTACCACCTTCTGTATTATCAATTGCTCCATAGAAACCAACCAAATTATTTTCTACTGCCCTGTCGGGTATTTGCCCTGAAGCATTCCATTTACTTGTAAAACCAGTAAGTGATGCACTTAAAGTATTTTTGTTGTTAAAAGATCCATGATATTTTAGCATACCATTGTACCGGCTAAAGTTTTGCGAACTTTCAAAATAGCCTTTTGTAAAAGATCCTTCGCCGGCAAAATACAAACTGTGGTTTCTTCTTTCACCTTTTGATTTTATGAGGTTGATGCCTGTAATTCCTCGAAAAGTGCTAAACTGACCACCTTCCACCTTTACAAAATTATTTTCTAAATAATCCTTGGTTTTAAATTCAATAAAACCTGCTGTAGTAAAGTTCCCTTTATCCGCATAATAAGGTCCTTTATTAAAATTTACTTTGTCAATGAGCTCTGGAATTAGAAAGTGCAGATCTGCATATCCTTGGCCATGCGCATAGCTCACCATATTTACAGGCATTCCATCAACAGAAATATTAATGTCTGTGCCATGGTCCAGGTCAAAGCCTCTTAAGAAAATTTGCTCCGCTTTTCCTCCACCGGCATGTTACCCTATAAACAATCCGGGTACCATGAGTAGTACTTCCTGAGAATTATTGATGGGTCGCAGTTGAATATCGAGGTCACTAATGGTTTTGAATATTCCTCTGTTTGATGATGCAATTACTTTTATTTCCTTTAAACTAGAAACTTTAGGCGTCAATTTTAATGTTGTGAAATTATCAGCATATTTTAAAGCTGATATATCTAAGACAATGGTTTGAAACCCTATACATGAAATGGTAACTTCTTCAGTATTGGCAGGAATATTTCCGAAGGTAATGAAGCCATTATCATCAGACAACACACTATAATTAGTTTCAGTTATTTTTAGCAAAGCCTCCCGCACCGGTATTTTTGTCTCGGCGTGTATTAAATAGATGCCTTTTGTGCTGCGCTGAGCAGATGTAGATAGCGAAGCAACTAAATTACTGATGAGAAAAATCATCAAATAGGTACACCACCTAAATTGTCTCATGCAATGTTGTTTACTAATTACCAAAAGAAGTTTATGGAATTACATACGCAATAAATTGTTTGATGGTTTTTTAAATCCTATATCTTTTTAACAATAGGCCATTAACTTTATTGTTTCCATGTAAATCTTTTTGTTACGGTAACTCGTAAATAGGTGCAGATTGTATTTTTGTTGAACTATTTTGCCTAACTATACACGTAAAAAGAATCAAAATAGGGTGGTATTAATTTTGCAAGTACTAAATTATTAATTTCAAAAAAGGAAAGTTCTGTTACTTTTACATAACTTTACGTAATTTTTTATCTACAGTGCAAGTCAGCAAGCAACAATATACTGAGCATGAATTGGTATCATCCCTAAAAGTTAGGGACGAAGTAGCATTTTCATATTTGTACGATAATTACAGCGTTTCATTAAATGGAGTAATATTCATGCTAGTAAATGACGTAACGCTAGCAGAAGACATATTGCAAGAAGCATTTTTGAAAATTTGGAACAACATAGATTTATATGACGAAACCAAGGGGAAATTATATACGTGGATGCGGCGAATTGCACACAACTTAGCATTGGATACCATGAAAAGTAGTCAATATAAAAATCAAAATAGAATTGTTACAAACGAATCGGTGCTTACTAATATTGCTGTTAACAATAATGTTATAAATAAATTTGAAAGCAATGATTTTAAACGAAAATTGGAGTTTTTAGATGAAAAGCAACAAATATTGATCAACATGTCCTATTACCAGGGATACACACAAAAGGAAATAGCAAAAGAATTGGAAATTCCCGAAGGAACTGTAAAGACAAGAATTAGAAGTGCGATTATTGAACTAAGAAAAATATTTACCTAAGGTTGGAAATAAATGACATCATATCATCAGGTTTATTAGAACTCTATGTTTTGGAAAAAACAAATGAGCAAGAAACTATAAAAGTGGAATCCTGGAAGGCTACCTATCCGGAAGTTGCACAAGAGTTGCTTGCTATAGAGTATAGTCTGGAACAATACGATATGGCACATGCTGTAGTTCCTTCTGCTGAAGTGAAGAATAAGTTGCTTTCTAAAATAATGAGCAAAAATAACGATCGTACTATTCCATTGGTAACCATTCCGGCTCCTGTTAGAAGTATTAATAATTTCTGGAAGTATGCCGTAGCCGCATCCATAATCTTGCTGATCGGTTCTTCCATCCTAACTGTCAATTATTACAATAAGTACAAATCGGCAAGTAATGATCTCGCTATTGCTGAAAGCAAAATTCAATCTCAGGAAAGTACAATTGCTTCATTGAACAGTAACTTGGAAGTACCCCTAAACAATTATAGCCAACAAGTTGTCCTGAAGGGAACGCCAAGTTCACCATCTAGTACAGCAAAAATATTTTGGCTAAGAAATACCGGCGATGTTTATGTAGAAGCAAGTGGTTTGCCTGAAGTACCTGAAGGATCACAATATCAATTGTGGGCCATTATTGATGGTAAGCCAGTAGATGCGGGTATGATAATGCTGGATAAGAATGGCAAGAAATACAACATTCAGAAAATGAAAAGTTTTGGCTCGGTTCAGGCATTTGCAATCACCCTTGAAAAAGAGGGAGGTAGCCCAACACCAACAATGGAGAAACTGACTGTAATTAGTACCTTATAATTTCACATCTTATTTCCTTTCCCAACACAGAGACCGATCCAGTTTCTTAGTTTAAAAGTCGGCGCTGTTTATAAATCAAGCAAGATTAAGTTCAGGTAAATCAGGCCATGCAAAGTACTCATCCTTAGCCTTCTCATCAGGTCTTAGTTTTGGCGACCGAATAGTGTAAACTGGATAATAAGCGAGTGCATTCGATGGCATTTCAAAATTCAACAGCAATTTAAATTCGTCTGCATCCAGTTCATTCATTATCCAATCATGTGCTTTTTCAAGTGGCAAGAACAGGGGCATTCTTCCTTTGTTTTCTCCGCCATTATGTATATTTTTCATCACACCATTGGCTCCTCTTGTAATCAAAGTGAAAGTCCATCTTTTTATCATTTCTCCAGTCTCTTTGTCGGGCAATTCCGCAACAGAATAAAGGCCTGGTAAAAAGAAGATTTCCTGATCTTTTAATTCAATAAAATAAGGCACCTTATGTTTCCATCCCGCTATTTCTCTGTGTTCAAATATTCCTGAAACGGGTATCAAGCACCTTCTGTTTCGTATTTTGTACCAATAGCTTTTTGTGTCATCCAGAATTTTCTCACTTCTTGCATTCAACATACCGGTTCTGCTTTTTTTAAACTGGTTTTCATCTTTTACATAAAAGGGAATACAGCCCCACTCCATTAGTTTTAAATGAGGTTTGCCATCATCATTTTTTTTATAAATGATTGGATGTTCTCCAAAAGCATGGCCAATGATATGAATAGCAGACTCGAAATTTACATTGATTTCATCACTCATTTGGAGCTCGGGAAAGTAATCGCTCAGTTGCTTAATTGTTTTCTTAAAGGAAATGTCATAGCACATCGTTATCCAAGTTTTCTCTTGATCAAAACTAGCAATATAATAAATGAGAGACCTTGGTTTTGCGTTTTATTACGAAAACTGATTTTAGTAAAGGCGGTCCTATAAAATAAGTTCCCATTTTCTACCCTACTTTTGCGGGCAAAACATCAAGCACATGAACCTTATTGATGAACTTAGTTGGCGAGGCATGATACAGGACATTATGCCGGGCACAGAAGAGCAGTTATTGAAGGAAATGACCCCTGCATATATCGGCTTTGATCCTACAGCCGATAGTCTGCATATTGGTAGTTTGGTGCCCATATTGTTGCTTGTGCATTTGCAGAAAGCCGGTCATAAGCCTATTGCTTTGGTTGGCGGAGCTACAGGTATGGTTGGCGACCCAAGTGGTAAAAGTGAAGAGCGAAACTTGCTGAGCGAAGAAATTTTGCTTCACAATGTAGCCGGAGTAAAAAAACAACTGGAGCAATACCTTGATTTTGATCCATCAAAGCCCAATGCTGCGGAGATGGCGAACAACTACGATTGGTTTAAGGAATTTAGTTTCTTGCAGTTCATACGGGAGGCAGGTAAGCACATTACGGTAAACTATATGATGGCCAAGGATAGCGTAAAGAAAAGACTGGAAGGGGATAGCGGAATGAGTTTCACGGAGTTTACGTATCAGTTGATACAAGGGTATGATTTCTACTACCTCTACACACAGAAGAATTGTAAACTCCAAATGGGCGGCAGCGATCAATGGGGCAATATCCTAACGGGAACTGAATTGGTCCGCCGGAAGGCACATGGAGAGGCATTTGCTTTTACTTGCCCGCTCATTACAAAAGCTGACGGCAGTAAGTTTGGCAAGAGTGAGAAAGGAAATATCTGGTTGGATGCTAACAAGACTTCACCCTATGAGTTTTACCAATTCTGGTTAAATACTTCAGATGCGGATGCGGAACGTTATATCAAGATATTTACTTTTCTAACGCAGGAAGAAGTGAATACTGTTTTGACCGAACACAAAGGGAATGAACACCAACGGAAGTTGCAAAAGAAACTGGCAGAAGAAGTGACCGCTTTTGTACATGGAAATGATTACCTCCAAAAAGCATTACAGGCTACTGAATTGTTGTTTAGCAAAGACACCCTTCAGATCATAGCTTCGCTGTCAAAAGATGAACTAAATGACACCTTATCGGGAGTTCCGGCAATAGAGGTAAGTAAGGAACAGTTGGCTGATGTTGATTTGGTGAGCTTTCTTACTGAATCCACTATTTTTCCTAGTAAGGGAGAAGCAAAGAAGATGATAATAGGAGGGGGCATTAGTTTAAATAAACTGAAAGTGACAGATGTTGCAACGGCCATTAATATTTCGTTGTTTATTAATGAAAAATATTTGTTTGTTCAAAAGGGAAAAACCAATTATTACCTCGTGAAAGTAGTAGCTTAAAGAATGGTAGTTTTAAAGACTTGGTCAATGAAATTTCTAAACATCTTTTGGGGTATATACTTTTCATTTTTGAAGGTGATTTTATTTTTCGATTCATTTCATCCATGATACTGATAACTTTCAAATAATGCCTACAAGCAGCAACATACAATATCTTAACAATCATCAAATTGATAAACATCTTTGGGATGAATGTATGTATGCTTCGCCCCATAGGCTTATTTACGGGCACTCATTTTATCTGGATAATATGGCTGCGGGTTGGAGTGCTTTAGTAGGCGATCATTATGATTGGGTACTGCCATTGGTTCACAGGAAAAAGTTTGGAATAAAATATCTTTATCAGCCACCATTTACCCAGCAATTGGGAATTTTTGCAAAGGATGGAGTAGCGGTGCCCATTGAAACAATTTTAGCTGATCTGCAGCATCGGTACAGTTTCTGGGAAGTAAATTGGAACTATGATTCGCCAATTAAAATGATGCCATCACCTGTTCAATACCAACCGGCAACAAATTTTTTTATTCATTTGGGGGCAGGATATCAGGCTATTTCGGAGAACTACCATAAGGACCTTATCAAGAATCTAAAGAGAAGCAGACAGTTTGATTTGCATTATCGATCATCGGATGATTTTACAAAGCTTGTTTCCATTTATCGCGAATATTATCAGCAAAGAATGCCGCACGTTTCGGCTACAGATTATCATAACTTCTCGGAAGTATGTGCATATGCAAAGGAGAATGAAATGTTGTTGTGCAGAGAAGTAGTGAATGATGCAGGTGAATTATTGGCTGCTTCTATCATGTTGAAAGATGGCAAGCGGATATACAATATGATGAACACCATTACTGCCGGTGGCAGAAAGGTTGAAGCCAATCATTTTCTGCTAGACTCAATTATTAAAGAATTGGCAGGGCAGCAATTATTGTTTGATTTTGAAGGCTCTGACTTGCCGGGTGTAAAGTCGTTTTATGAAAATTTCGGAGGCACCAACCAACCTTATTTCAGTTTAAAATACAACAACCTTCCCTGGGTTGTAAAATGGTTTAAGCAATAGAAGCGATAAGGTACTGTTTTGTGCGGTCTATTTTTTTAAGCTGCTGAACCCTTGCACGTGCTTGAAAGTTGTATTGGATTTGGGTGCCTCGGGTCATCATTAAAAGTGTTTTCGCTGTGTTATCTTTATCCGTATGAAGTAGAATGCTTTTGGGAGCACGGTGATCATTTTATGTTCTTATCCTTGCTACAGTTGCAGGTCAACACTTGTCCTGTTTATGGGAAGGCGTTGCAATAGCGAACCGAGGAACACCAACAAACTGCAAAACACTTAGGGGGAACAGCTTTTGTTTTGGTTGGAAGCTTTAAAAATTCACAAGATTACTTTATAGCTAATTAGTTACAAGTCCGTTTTAAATATTTTAATTGGTCTTCATAACTAATATCCTTCTCACCATTATTCATTTTAAAATTAAGTCTAAAATATTCATTTGAAATAGATTTTTTCGTAAAGCCAATTAACTGGCCTTGGGATACTTTATCGCCTACATTAATGATAATTTTTTGAAGGTTGCTATACGAGATGTATTTCTTTCCGCACCCAGTACGAATGAGTACAAAGTTTTCCTTCAGATAAACTGTAACGACTTTCCCACTCTTAAAAGCAAAAACGCTGCTGTCCTTTGAGAAAATTGGAACGTATCTAATTGGGTCTTTATAGCTTGTTAAACTCTCATATTTCAGGTTATATGCATGTCCATATGCAACTGGATATTTACAAATATGGATAAGGCTATCATTGCCTTGAGAATACACTTTGTTAGTGCTAGCCAAAAGCAAAATTAAAACTACTTGAATGACAACGCAACTAAGATTTCTTCGTTTCATTCTTCTTGTCTTTTTTATCCTTTTCTTTTTTTTCATTCTCTCTAGTTTTATTCTCAGCATCAAGAGCCTCTTTCTCATGCCTTCGCTTTTTATAGCCTTTAGCTGTTGCACCATTTTTATGCTGGTCTTCATACTTTCCATCCTTGCTTTGCTTTTTATCGTACAAGTCAGCATAATTTTGAATTGCATGGGTACCCTCATGGCTTCCAATTGCTCCCCAAGCCATATCTAATGCTTCTTCAAATGATATTTTAAAAATCCCCATTAATGGTAAGGCCAAATTTTTCAAAGCTTCTTCACTCAAGACAATAACAGTATTATCCCATGCTTCGGTTTTATTATATTCCCCTGTGGCAGAATTAAAGTTCCAAGTCTCGTAGAAATCAGCTTCTGGTTTATTTTGGCTCCGATTTATATAGTCTGTTCCTGTCATCGTTTCCCCACCTTCAAACAATGACATTTTGCTAGCTATAGCATCATATTTGCTGTTGAGAGATATTGTAATACTCCTGCTAGATATTTCCATTTTGTTCCAAATATTTTTCCCTGTTTCAGTTCGTAACATTGCAGCTTTCAACTTTATTGTTTCTGGGTCATTGGGGTTAGCTATTTCATTACCATCAAGGTCTATATATTTTATGGGATTGTTAGCACAATAGTTATAAGTGGACAACATCATGTACTTTTCTGCAAGTGGGTCTATAACCCACCATCTCCCTAACTGAGGGTCTTGAAGCCTAGCCCCAAAATCCACCCAATCCAACCCACTACCATCAGAGAACTCTTGTCTTTGCTCTTCCTTCCCATTATACTTTAATTTATTAGGAGTTGAGTTTGCCGCCTTACTACTTATCCCCGCCATTGTTAACCCGAACGGATAGTAAGCTGTCTCTTCCAACAATGGTCCTCGTTTGTGTAGTACATGCATATCATCAAAATAAACAGGGTATTGTGTGTTAGTATTGCTCACATACACATAAAGGTAGCCATTTCGCTTT
>JANMZN010000547.1:0-1786 GCA_031383285.1 Segetibacter sp. | reverse complement strand
GGCATTTCAAAGTTGAAATCATCATTGTTGAAATTGAAAGCGAAGGACCTCACTTTGCTTTCGCCCAGCGTGGCAGATGTTTTGCTTTCCTTGTTATTCCTTTTGTAGGTGATGTCAACTTTATCTTTTGGTTTATAGCTTCTAATTGTTTCAGCTAAATCCTCTGGTCCAGTAATTTTTGTAGCACCTACTTTTGTTATTACATCATTCTTTTTTAATCCAGCTTTTTCAGCACCACTTTCTTTGGTAACCTCTGTAATCTTAGCCCCATCAGTTGATTTATCAGACATCACACCAAGCATTGCCTTGTTGCTGCCTCTAATATCGTCAGTCAGCATTTCACCATCAGGCATATTGTGGTGAAATTTTCTGATCATTGGGCTGCGATCACCCATTCCGCTCATTGATCCATGACCACCCATGTTGCCTCTTTTCTTCATGATGATGATATTGTTACTCTCATAATCATCCACAGGTTTTCCGTTGATGGTAACATTGTCACCATCAACGATGATCGTCATTTTTTCAACTTTGTCACCACTTTTTTTAATGATGATTTCTTCTTCCTTTTCAACTTTTGGCTTTTGCCCTTCTTGGGCTATGATAAGTGAGCCAATAAAAAGGGCGGTGGTTACAAGAATTAATTTTGCTTTGGTAATCATGGTTTATTTTTTTAAAATTGTTATACGAAGACTTTAGTAGATCAAAAGTAGGGAATTAATTGAATTACGAAGACCTTCGGAAATGTTAAATTATTTTAGAAAATCGGGATTGAATATAATAAACGTCTTTACGGTGCTTTCTTCAATCACTTTTTCGCCTTCGAGGGTCATACCGCACTTTTCTAATACATGAATGGAGGCTAGGTTTTGAATATGGGCTGCGGCATAAATACCTTTTAGGTGAAGGCTTTCAAATCCATAGCTGATTGTTTTTTTGGCAGCTTCTGTAGCATATCCATTTCCCCAATGTTGTTTAAAAAATCGGTATCCTAGATCAGGGAAGATGTGTTCTGCTGTTTGCTTTAGGCCACACCAACCAATAAATTCATTAGTCGATTTAAGATGTACTGCCCACCGACCATGATTGTAACTTTTGTATTGAGGTAGTATGATATGGTTCAATACTTCAATAGCCAACTCAGGAGTAGTTACAGGTTCATGAACATACTTAGTTACTTCCGGGTCTTTATTAAGTTGATAAATTAAATTGGCATCGGATGGTGTAAATGCTCTAAAGTACAATCGTAGTGATTGAAATAACGGTTCCATTGATAATATTTTACAGCAAACCTTTTACCTTTTCTATCACTTGCCGTAAATTACTTCCGTCCTGACCACCTGCAACAGCCAAAGTTTTTTGTCCGCCTCCACCACCTTTAATTAGTGAAGCGATATGCTCTTTTATGATTTTTGTGGCATCCAATCCTTTTGAGGCAGCTATTGATTCATCAATCATAATGGCAACATATGCTTTGCCTTCAGTTTTTGTAGCTAATACCACTACATAATTATTCAGTTGCTGCTTTATGTCTAGGCACAATTTCTTAAGCGAGTCGCTGCTGCTAACTTCTACAACCTGACCTATAAATTGGATGCCATTTATATCTTCAACTTTTGTCAATAATTCTTGCTTCAAAACTGCTAGTTGCTTTGTTTCGAAACTTTCCAGTTTCTTTTTGTATTCAGAAATCTCAGCTTTCAATTGTTCTACAGCTTTTGGTACATCTTTGGCATTGTTGAGAAGGCTCTTCACTTCATCCAATGCAGTCAGTTGATCATTTACC
>JANMZN010000226.1:0-3096 GCA_031383285.1 Segetibacter sp. | reverse complement strand
GACAGTTCATTTTCTGAACTTTATGAAAAACTAATTATTGACAGAATTAATCATTCGGAAAAATATAATGCTACCAAAACCATAGATGCGGGCTATCCCGATATTGTTGTTCATGATCTCAATGGAAAAATACATAACTATCTTGAGGTTAAAGTACAACAGCGAACATTCATGAAAGTTCAATCGACCTTACCATCATCTTCGCTTATGCCCTCTGAAACTGTTGCGCTTAACCTCAGCGATCTTAAAAGATATTTTAACTTATTTCATGAAACAAATATACCAACTTCAATTGTCTGGGTTTTACTCAACCGGCCATGTATTGTTGGCAAAAACAAGCATCTTTTTTTCTATCAAAAAGTTGAAATCCTGCAACAGTTATTTGCCCAATATAGTGTTCTGCGTAGATTTAGGCGAAAGTCAGGTGAAGGGGATATTGTAGGTGGTATTCATAAGGGCGTCACAGTTAATTATCATTTTAGCCTTACCGAACTCGTGCCTTGGAACTTTTGACACTTCGGTTAAAAAGTACTTTTTATTATAATTGAAAAAAATAATTATTTAATATATAAATTGGTTATAGGAATTTAAAATTTAAGCGAACGGTTCATGGTCAGTTAAAGCCAGTAATGTTGCTGGTTTTATTTCCTGATTTGGATAAGTTTTTTCTTTTTTTCTACAATTGACTACTTTGCTGCCTAATTGCTTGTTATAATTCTACACAAAATGAAAACTGATCATTTTCCAATCGACCATACATGGTTAGATTTTGAAAAAGTAAAAAGCCTTATTAATCATCAAATGCCAATAGCTGTATCTGATGATACCCAACTTAAAATAACTAAATGCCGCTCTTATCTTGATGAGAAGTTGAAGCAAAATGGCGACCTCTTTTATGGTATCAATACTGGATTTGGGTTTCTTCAGAATGTAAGAATTGACAACCATCAAATTGAGCAATTGCAATATAACCTGCTTATGAGTCATGCCTGTGGACTAGGTGAAGAGGTTCCTCAGGAGATAGTCAAGTTGATGCTTTTGCTTAAGATTAAGTCATTGAGTTATGGCCATAGTGGGGTACATATCAATACGGTAAACAGATTGGTTGAAATGTACAATTATGACGTACTTCCTGTTATTTTTACGAATGGCTCACTAGGTGCAAGCGGCGATTTAGCTCCACTAAGCCATTTGTCTTTACCACTTATAGGTTTAGGAGAAGTAAATTATAAAGGGGAGAAGTATCCATCCGCCCAAGTTCTAGAACAATTGGATTGGCAACCCATTAACCTGAACAGCAAAGAAGGTTTGGCACTCATCAATGGCACACAGTTTATGACTGGATATGGTATGTGGTGCTTGCAAAAAGCGGAGCATCTGATTCACATGGCTGATTTGTTAACCGCTTTATCGTGGGATGCTTTTAATTGCAGTATTGAACCTCTTAATGAAAAGATACATTCTATCCGAAACCACAAGGGACAAGTAGATACTGCTATGGCAATTCGAAGTTATCTTAATGGAAGTGAGATAGGGCAACAGAAAAAACACCATGTTCAGGATCCTTATTCTTTCAGATGTGCTCCACAAGTTCAAGGTGCTACTAAAGATACTTTTCATCATGTGCTTAAAACATTCCTCATCGAAATAAATTCCGTTACTGATAATCCAAATATTTTTCCTGATGAAGACTTAATTGTAAGCGGGGGCAATTTTCATGGACAACCATTGGCATTGGCACTTGACTTTCTAAGTATTGCAATGAGCGAAATTGGAAGTATATCCGAAAGAAGAATATATCAATTGATAGGTGGACAAAGAGGGTTGCCTTTATTTTTAGTTAAGAATCCTGGTCTTAATTCAGGCTTTATGATACCTCAATATACAGCGGCAGGCATTGTAAGTGAAAATAAGCAGCTTTCTACGCCATCTTCTGTTGATAGTATACCTAGCAGCAACAACCAGGAGGATCACGTAAGTATGGGAGCAAACGGGGCAACAAAATGTTTTCGTGTAATTGCAAATGTGGAAAAAATATTGGCTATTGAATTAATGACCGCCGTTCAAGCTTTAGAATTTAGAAGACCTTCAAAATCATCTCCTATTTTAGAAAATTTGGTTTCAGCATTTAGAGATCAAGTTACGTTTGTAGAGGAAGATCGGATCATGCATAATGATATGGTAAAGTCCATTGATTTTTTGAGGAATTGGAAGAGCTATTAAAATTGTCGACTTTTGAAATGCTTCTTTCTTTGCCTAAATGTGAGTTAGGTTATATCATGAGAAATAAAGTGCCGATTTTCGGATACTTCTTTTGATTGACTTGTGGATTTGGACTAAATAAAAAGTAGTTTTACAATCTTTAATTTCCTTTATGTCAAGATTGCTTCTGTTATTGTTGCTATTTCAATTTTTTTTAGGAAAAGCACAAAACTATACCAGTTATTTTACTGGAGATACAGCTGATGTAAAACCACAAACCCAATTTGGTCTATGCCTGATGGGCGGAGCTACCGAAGAAAATCATGCGATGCGTTGGTTTCTTCAACGCTCAGGAGGAGGTGATATCGTGGTTCTTAGAACAACTGGAACGAATGGGTATAATAGCTATTTATACTCCCAATTAGGTGTTTCTGTTAATTCTGTTGAGACTATTTTGTTTAAAAATGTAGCTGCAGCCAATGATCCATATGTATTAAAACAGATTGCTAATGCAGAAGCCATTTTTATAGCCGGCGGCGACCAATACACCTATAAACAATATTGGGATGGAACCCCTGTTGATTCTTTGATCAACTTCTTGTCTGCTGTAAAAAAAATTCCTATTGGAGGTACTAGTGCAGGAATGGCCATTTTAGGTTGGGCTTACAATTCTGCTCAAGCAGGAAGTGTAACTAGCGCACAGGCTTTGTCTAATCCATATTCTTCTTTGATTACGATTGAGAATAATAACTTCTTGAAGTTGCCATGTATGCGAAATACCATAACCGATACTCATTATGACAATCCTGATCGAAGGGGGCGGCATGTAGTATTTTTATCAAGACTTTTTGCATCTTATGGCGATTCTGTAAAAGGGATTGCATGTGATGAGTA
>JANMZN010000506.1:0-10969 GCA_031383285.1 Segetibacter sp. | reverse complement strand
GCTGGCCTCCTGATGTCATTCATTGTAGTGGCTGGATGACTGGTTTAATTCCATTGTACCTCAAAACAGTATATAAAAAAGAGCCTGTGTTTGCCAACAGCAAAGTACTTTACACACTAGGCAGCGAAACTTTTTCTGATAAGTTGGGCGATGATTTTGTTAAGAAAGCATTGATACATGTTAGCCTAAAAGAAAAAGAGCTTGATCTTTATAAAGATGCAACAAACTATGCTTTGCAAAAAGGTGGTGCATCGCATGCTGATGCTATCTCATTTGGATCAGAGAATATTGATAAAAAATTAGTTGCTGAATTCTCTAAAGTAAAGGGGAAAAAAGTCATTCCTTTCAAAGGTTGGGATTCTGATTTAACAGAGTATTTAGACTTGTATAACGACCTTGCGCCTTAGTAATTATACCTAATAATTTTTATACTTATTCAAGTAAATGCGTAATCTCTGCTGGTCAACAATCGTACTATTCTATATTTTTTCCGGTTGCACTAAAATTGAATCTACTACCATTGGAACAGGTCTTATCCCCCCTATTGATGGAGTAAACACTTTAGATACTTTTTTAAATGTTGTTACCAATAATTATATAAATCCGGCTTCCGATTCGGCTCGTATTTTAAGGTACGATGATCATATCATTGGAGTTATTAACAATGATCCTATTTTTGGAAAAACAACAGCTACTACCTATTTTCAACTAGAGCCTACTTTTTTCAAATATTACTTTCCGGGTGCACCTTCTACTTACATTGTCGATTCTGCAGTTTTAATTATGAGTTATAAAGGAACTTATGGTGACACCACATCGGCTGCTACTCCTCAAACTTGGGAAGTAAAAGAGTTGAGTGAAACCTTAAGAAATGATACTGCTTATTCAGTAAATAAATCATTCATTGCAAGTAACCTTTTGGGAACTGCTACCATAAGACCTAATAAGTTAGCTGATTCTGTTAACTATGGTTTCGAGAATGCTAAGAACCAAATACGCATAAGATTGACTGCAGCATTTGCAAATAAGTTATTGAAACAGTTTGATTCTACAACTGGACACGCTTATGTTAGTGATTCTTTATTTAAGGTTAATTTTAAAGGGTTTGCAGTAGGTCCATCTGCAGGAAGTGCCGGAAATGCTTTAATCCGTATAAATTTATTGGATACCAATACTAAATTGGCTTTATTTTATAAATACAAACTACATCCAGACTCTACAAGAAGGGATACTACTGTAAGTTATTTTAGATTCAGGTCAAGCATTGATGCTTTTTCTGCGCATGCTAATTATATAAAGCGAAACTACGTTGGTGCACAGGTAAATAATTTTAATAATACTTCAAATAATGATTCCCTAGCTTTTGTTCAAACTTCACCCGGAACATTTGTGACCATCAAAATACCCGGCTTAAGGAGTTTCCCAAATGCCATTATTCATAGAGCTGAATTGATTACATTGCAGCAACCTGATGTATTGTCATCTACACTTACGCCGCCAAGGTTGCTGTTGTTAAGCATATTTGATAGCTCAATCTGGAAAATAAAAAATGTACCTAATGATTTCTTTATCAGCAGCGGTAGTATAAATTTTTCAAATTTTGGTGGAAATGCTATAGATAGGGATGTGGCAGGCGTTGGTATTGTAAAAGAATTTGCTTTTGATCTGAGCAGGTATGTGCAGGGTATTGTAACCCGTAAAGATAGTAGCTATACATTGCGGTTATCAGCACCATCAAATGACTCTTTGACGTATAAGGATCCTTATCCTTCTTCTTTCAATGCAGTTACCTATTTCTTAGGAACTTCTGCGACTAACAATGGAGCTGATGGAAGGGTCAGATTAGGAGGCGGTGGAATGGCTTCAGTAAATAAATTAAGGATGCGTTTGAGAATCATCTATTCCAAGATTTAGAAGGTTAACGTTTCTGCCCTTATATTTGCGAAAATTTAAAAACTTAAATTCTATTTATGCCTTATTTATTTACTTCAGAAAGTGTGTCTGAAGGACATCCGGACAAAGTAGCTGACCAAATCAGTGATGCTTTGATTGATAATTTTCTTGCGTTTGACCCACAAAGCAAAGTTGCTTGTGAAACATTGGTTACTACTGGACAAGTTGTTTTGGCTGGAGAAGTTAAATCTAAAGCTTATTTGGATGTTCAGAATATAGCACGTGATGTAATAAAAAAGATTGGATACACTAAAAGTGAGTACATGTTTGAAGCTAACTCTTGTGGTGTATTAAGTGCTATTCATGAGCAAAGCGCAGACATTAACCAAGGTGTTGACCGTAAAACTAAGGAAGAACAAGGTGCCGGCGACCAAGGAATGATGTTCGGTTATGCAACAAACGAAACAGATCATTATATGCCTTTGGCGCTTGACCTTGCACACAACTTGCTAATTGAGTTGGCTGTTATTCGTCGCGAAAAGAATTCTAAAATGCCTTACCTGCGTCCTGATGCTAAAAGCCAGGTCACGCTTGAGTATGATGATAATAACCGACCGGTACGTATTGATGCCATAGTAATCTCTACTCAGCACGATGATTTTGATGTTGAAGCTAAAATGCTTGCAAAGATCAAAGCGGATGTTATTAATATTTTGATTCCACGTATTAAGTCGAAATATAAGAAATACGCTAAATTGTTTAACAACAACATTAAGTATCACATTAATCCGACCGGAAAATTTGTGATTGGTGGCCCTCATGGAGACACCGGTCTAACAGGTCGTAAAATAATCGTTGATACATATGGTGGAAAAGGGGCTCATGGCGGTGGTGCATTCAGCGGAAAAGATCCTTCAAAAGTGGATCGCAGTGCTGCTTACGCTACAAGGCATATAGCAAAAAATATGGTAGCAGCAGGTTTGTGTGATGAAGTATTGGTTCAGGTTTCTTATGCAATCGGTGTAGCTAAACCAACTTCTATCAATGTAAATACTTACGGAACTGCCAAAGTTGATATGAAAGATGGGGAAATTGCTAAAATCATTGAAGGTTTGTTCGATATGCGTCCTTATTTTATCGAAAACCGCCTAAAATTGCGCAATCCTATTTATAGCGAAACTGCTGCCTATGGCCATATGGGTCGTGTACCTCAGGTTGTAGAAAAAGTATTTTACAGCCCTGATGGCAAAGTGAAAAAAGTAAAAGTAGAATTGTTTACATGGGAAAAACTTGACTATGTAACAAAAGTGAAAAAAGCTTTTGGGTTATAAATGAATTAAATATTTCAAAAAGCCTTCGTTTTAAAAGCGAAGGCTTTTTTGTATCAACATCTTCCTTTCAACACGAATAGTCATTAATTTGCCAACATGAATTTTAGAAATCAACCGCATAAGCAACGTCCAAAGAAAAGTACCCTAATTATTGGTAGGCAGAAAGTCTTGGATGCTATCCAACAAGGCAAACAATTGGAAAGAATATACCTGAGTGCGGTGCACGGTGATCTTGTTGAAGACGTAAAGAAGGAAGCCGCAAATAATGGAATACCAGTAAACAAGGTACCGGTTGACAAATTGAATGGTTTTAATGTGAGCAATCACGAAGGTTGTGTGGCCATCATTTCTAAAATTCAATACCAGGATTTGCAGGAAGTGATTTCATTTGTAGTTGAGAGAGGAGAAACGCCCTTGTTACTTATTCTTGATGGTATTACAGATGTGAGGAATATTGGGGCACTTGCAAGAACCGCATTGTGTACAGGTGTTCATGCCATTATCATCCCGGACAAGGGAGTAGGTGCATTGAATGAAGATGCGATTACTACATCAGCAGGGGCATTAGAAAAAGTGGCGATTTGTCGCGTAACCAGTTTAATGAATGTCGTGGATGACCTTCATATGAATGGCATAAAAGTGTTTGCAAGTGAAATGAAAGCCACTAAAACAATTTTTGATATTAACATGGTTGAGCCTTGTGCTATTATAATGGGAAGTGAAGACAAAGGCATTTTTCCTGCATTAATGAATAGCTGCGACGAGCAATTCAAAATACCTATGAAAGGCGATTTTGAATCACTTAACGTATCTGTAGCTGCAGGCATGATATTGTATGAAGCAATGAAACAGCGATTGTTAATACCTTAAAGTTATTACTCTTGTAAGTACCTCTCTTTTACCATATTCATATGATGGATAATATGGCCAAAAATGACAAAGCTGATAGCCACAACAGTATTTGGTTGGCCATTTGTATTACCACCTTGTTGCAACTGTTCCTCGTTTAGACTTTTTATTAAATTATTAGTAGATTTTCTTACTGATTTAAATTCTTTCAAAAGGCTTTTCCATGTTCTACTATCAGCCTTACTTTCTGCTGCATAGGAATTTTCATCAAATCCTGGCAGATGAGTTCCATCTTTTCTTGCTATGCATAAGGCTCGGTAAGCAAAAATCCTTTCAGCATCAATTATGTGCTGCAGCAATTCTTTCAAACTCCATTTTCCCGGCGCATATCGGTAGTCAGCATTCGATTCGCGTATTTTCTTAAAGAATTTTATAAGATCATCGCTGTATTTTTCTATTGCTTCTTCTATAGAAATCGCATCAACAAGTTTAATATAATTATCAAAGTAAACTGGATAGGTTCCGGATTGTGGTCTCATGTTATGATTTTGTTGATTTATTTTTAAAACTAGGTTTTGGTAAAGGTACTTTTTTTGTTTCTTTAATCTCAGGCTGCAATGTGCTTGCCAATTTTATTGCTTTAAAAGCATTTACACAACCACCTGATGAACAGAGGTTATAAAGCATGACTTTCTCCGCAGATCCTGGTCTTTCAACTGTTGCTGTTGAGTCGATGTCTACGGAATGCTCTATGGAGAATTTTACTTGTTTTGCACTCAGTTTTGGATAGTAGGACCTGATAAGTGCTGCAATTCCTGCCACTACAGGAGAAGCCATACTTGTTCCCTTTTGAAAGCCGTAAGCACTTCCGGGCATAGTGGAATAAATTTTTTCTCCAGGGGCAAAAACATCAACAGTCTTTTTGCCGTAGTTGCTAAAATCTGCTACATAACTGTTTGTCACCTTGGGATCGCTTGAGGCGCCAACTGTTATAAAGTTGGATGCCAATTCCTTAAATTCTATTAATTGCGGGCTTGGGTAATTAAAAGCACTATCTATATTGGCTGCATCATTGCCTGCTGCGTGAACGATCAATACATCTTTCAATTCTGCATAATGAATTGCCTCATCTACCCATTTTTTTTCTGGAGAAAGGTCTTTTCCAAAACTCATATTGATAATCTTGGCTCCATTGTCAACAGCATATTTTATAGCCAGGGCTACATCCTTATCAAATTCATCACCATCAGGGATGGCTCTAATCATCATTAACTTTACATTTTCTGCTATTCCATCTGCTCCAATTCCATTGTTGCGTTGTTCGGCTATTATACCACTTACATGCGTGCCGTGCATAGGAGAAGGACCCATTACATCATTGTTGCCATAAAACCGGTCATTGATGTCATTGTAATTATCTTTTATAATTTCCTCTCGATTATTGGCAGGTAGTTGCACCTTAGCATCTATCGATTTGTGCTTTTCGCTAATGTATTCCTGCATTTGATTAAATGTATTGATATTGGTCTCTTCGCCATCAATATTTACAAGTTTCATGAAGGTGATATATCCCAATTTAGCTCTTTTACCATGTTGCGTTTGAGGTTTAAATTTCTCAAGTTCTTCCCCGGTAAACTCCTGCTGATTCATTTCTTCCTGTAGTACTTTCTCATGTTTTTTAGCAGTTTTTAAGGCTATTTCCAAAAACATTAATTCTACTTCATCTTCAGGTTTTACATTTACAAGGCTATCCGCTACTTTCCACAATAAATAGTCATTTTTCTCTTCAACATTTAATTCAGTTGCATTTACAAGTTTACCGGCAAATTTGCTTTTGTACTTATGGTAAATTCTTGCTTGTTCGGTTGCTTCAGATTTAATGTTCCTTCCATCTCTGCCACCAAGGAAATTCCAGCCATGTACATCATCTGTATAGCCATTACTATCATCATCTATTCCGTTGCCTGGTATTTCTTTTGGGTTTATCCAAAGTACTTTTTTTAGGTCTTCGTGTGTAGTATCAATGCCACTATCAATTACTGCTACAATGATAGGTGAACTTTTCTTGCCCTTTAAAAAGTTGTATGTCTTATTAAGAGAAATACCTTCAATGCCGGATTGCGCTTTATCTTCCAAGTGCCATCCTTTTAGCTCATTTGCCTGAGAAAAACCAGACAAGGTGATCGAAAGGAATATGAGGAGCATTAATTGTTTACCTGGGTTCATACGTGGACTAATGATCTAGAACACAAATTTGCACCTTTGTAATGCGGTAATCCAATGAAAGATGGAATTTTAGGAAATAATTAGTTGGAATAGTTACAATATTTGGTTTCTAAGTTTAAAGTTTCAGGATTGGAAAGATAATAGAATAGGGCTATAAACTATCAGCAATATTGAAAATGAACATGCTGCAATCAATCTTTAGTTATTTCCAGCATTAAAATTAATAAGTTTGCAAATGATGATGGAAAGCGCACCACAAAACATTACTAGTCAGCTTTGGCATTTTATGGAAGATGTTTTTGATCCGGAAGTTCCGGTTTTGAGCGTTGTAGATTTAGGAGTAGTAAGGGATATTGAATACAATGGAAAGCGGGTTTTGGTTACTATCACGCCTACCTATTCAGGTTGTCCGGCTATGAATACTATTGAAATGGAAATACGGTTTAAGTTAATAAGCGAAGGGTATAAAGACGTTGAAATTAAGACCATTTTATCTCCTTCCTGGACCACAGATTGGATGAGTGAGAAAGGGAAGCAAAAACTAGAAGCGTATGGAATAGCTCCTCCTGTGCAGCCACTCAATAGCATGAATGAGTTATTTGCTAAGGATGTAGTTGTAAAATGCCCACAGTGTAAATCTGAACATACAGAATTGGTCAGTCAGTTCGGATCTACTGCTTGTAAGGCGTTATATAAGTGTCTGGATTGTAAGGAACCATTTGATTACTTTAAATGTTTAAAATAAATGAGCCACAACAATGGAATTGATTTGTCTGTGAATGGTGGAGTTGCCACCATACGATTGAACAGACCGGAGGTTTTTCATAGCTTTAATACTGCAATGGCCATGGGGCTTCAAGAGGCCTTGGAAGCATGTGATGATAATGATGAAGTGAGAGCAGTTTTATTGACAGCCGAAGGGAAAGCATTTTGTGCAGGGCAAGACCTGAAGGAGACGATAGGAGAAAATGCGAAGTCCGTACCTGAAATAGTAGAAAACAATTACAATCCCATTATCCTGAAGATGCGTGAGTTGAGCAAACCCCTTGTGTGTGCGGTTAATGGAGTAGCAGCTGGAGCTGGCGCTAATATAGCCTTGGGCTGCGATATTGTAGTTGCAAAAGAAAGTGCAACTTTTATTCAGGCTTTTTGCAAAATTGGTTTGATACCTGATAGTGGAGGAACTTACTTTTTGCCAAGGTTAATTGGTTTGCAAAGAGCTACAGCACTCATGATGACCAGTGATAAAGTGACTGCAAGAGAAGCCATGGAAATGGGAATGATCTACAAAGTGTATTCAGATGATGTGTTTGAATTAGAGGTAACCAAACTAATGCAACAGCTTTCAAACATGCCAACAAAAGCATTGAATTATACCAAGCATTTGTTGAATATTTCATTCAGTTCTAACCTAAAAGAGCAGTTGTTGCACGAAGCAGATTACCAAGAGAAAGCTGCTGACACCGAAGATTTTAAAGAAGGAATAAATGCCTTTATTGAAAAACGAACCCCTACATTCATAGGAAAATGATAGCAGGAATTATAGGCAGCGGTGCAATGGGTGCCGGTATTGCACAAGTAATAGCAACAGCAGGACACAATGTAATGTTGTTGGATGTAAATGGAGAAGCACTTGAAAGAGCAGGTAAAAACATAAAAGGATCTTTGGACAAACTAGTAGCCAAAGGCTCCATAACTGCTGAAAAAGCTGATGAGATATTTGGAAATATTTCACTTACTCAGGACTACTCTTCTTTTTGTGAATGCCATTTGGTGATTGAAGCCATTGTTGAAGATCTGGAACTAAAACAAAACTTATTTAGAGAGTTGAATCTATTTGTTACAGATACATGTGTCCTTGCGAGCAATACATCTTCTTTGTCTATTACTTCTATTGCATCTATTTGTAAACATCCTGAAAATTTTATTGGAATCCATTTTTTTAATCCTGCGGCTATCATGCAGTTGGTAGAGATAATTCCGGCTGTTCAGACGAAAGCGGGACTAGCAGAAGAAGTAAAAGCATGGGTATCAGGTTGGGGTAAAATACCAGTGATTGTAAAGGATACTCCGGGTTTCATAGTAAACCGGATTGCACGTCCATTCTATGGAGAAGCTATCAGGATGATGGAAGAAGGAATAGCAGATTGTGCAACCATAGATTGGGCTATGACTACCATTGGTGGTTTCAAAATGGGGCCATTTGCTTTAATGGATTTTATAGGTCATGATGTGAATTTCAGAGTAACAGAAAGCGTTTTTAGTTCTTTCTTTTTTGATCAAAAATATAAGCCTTCTTTTTCTCAAAAGAGATTGTTTGAAGCGGGGTTTTTTGGTAAGAAAAGTGGGCGTGGATTTTATAATTATAGTTTGCCATTACCAGTAGCAACAACAGACGAGGTACTTGGAAAACAGATTGTTGATAGGATAGTTGCAATGCTCATCAATGAAGCTGCGGAAGCTATGCTGATGAATGTTGCTTCAATAACGGATATAGAATTGGCGATGACAAAAGGGGTTAATTACCCAATGGGATTATTAAAATGGGCTGATGAATGGGGAATAAATAAAGTACTTGAATCGTTGGATACATTGTACAATGATTATCACGAAGACAGGTATAGGGCAAGTGTATTATTGAGGAGAATGAGTAATACTCAAAAATCTTTTTTTAACTAACATGTTTGAACAATGGTAATGCCACAGCAGGTTGTAGATAGAATGATGGAGCATGATGCTTTTAGTAAACTGCTTGGCCTTCAGATTGATGAAATAAGAGCGGGGTATTGCAGGCTCCATTTTGCAATTCAACCAGTCATGATGAATGGCTTTAATGTGCTTCATGGAGGAGTTACTTATTCAGCAGCTGATAGTGCTTTTGCCTTTGCGAGTAATAATTACAATCGGCTTAGCTTGGCGCTCAGTTGCACCATCGACTATATGGAAAGCGGAAAAGTTGGAGATGTGTTGACTGTTGAAGCTAATGAAGAAAGCTTAAGGAATAAAACAGGCATATATACAGTTAGGATAACGAACCAAAATGGGATTCTCATTGCTTTGTTTAAAGGAACAGGATACAGAACTTCAAAACCTTTGATAGAAGCGTAAAAAGAATGTGATTTTTCAAAAACGAATGCATTTATGAAGCAAGCTTATATAATTGATGGAATCAGAACACCCGTAGGAAATTTTGGTGGATCATTGGCAACAGTAAGAACAGATGATCTTGCAGCATTTGTGATTAGCGCTTTGATGAAGCGCAATGCCACGGTTGATCCAAATGTTATTGCTGATGTAATAATGGGCTGCGCAAATCAGGCGGGTGAAGACAATCGCAATATTGCCCGGATGGCCTTGTTACTTGCCGGACTTCCATACAGTGTTCCCGGAGAGACTGTAAATAGATTGTGTGCTTCCGGCCTTTCTGCTGCTATTGCTGCTGCAAGGGGTATTCATAGTGGAGACGGAGATGTATTTATTGCCGGTGGGGTAGAGAACATGACCCGTGGACCTTGGGTCATCTCCAAAACAAGTACTCCATTTGGAAGAGATGCGGAAATGTTTGATAGCAGTTTTGGATGGCGGTTTGTGAACCCAAAAATGAAAGAGGCTTATGGCGTGGATGGGATGGGCGAGACTGCTGAAAACCTTGCAGAAAGAGATAATATTTCAAGAGAGGACCAGGATAAATTTGCAGTTTGGTCACACCAAAAGGCAGATGCTGCTCAAAGGTCCGGGCGGTTGATTGAAGAAATTGCTGTAGTCAGTATTCCTCAAAAAAGGAAAGACCCAATTATTTTCGAAAAAGATGAATTTATTAAACCAACAACGTCTCTTGAAATATTAGGGGCACTAAAACCCGCATTTAGAAAGAATGGGACCGTTACAGCGGGCAATGCTTCTGGATTAAACGACGGGGCTGCTGCATTGTTATTGGCTTCTGATGAAGGTATTAAGAGATTTGGATTAATACCAAAAGCAAGAGTAGTTTCAATGGGGGTGGCTGGAGTAGAACCAAAGTATATGGGTATGGGGCCGGTGCCAGCAAGTGAATTGGCTTTGAAGAAAGCTGGTTTGAAGATGAAAGACATTGATATTATAGAAATAAATGAAGCATTTGCTTCTCAAGTATTGGTTTGTTTAAGAGGGCTTGGTATAGATGATAACGATCCTCGTGTAAATCCGAACGGTGGTGCCATTGCTATTGGACACCCGTTGGGCATGAGTGGTGCTAGGATTTTGAATAGTGCTGCTATCGAATTGATCAAACAACAGAAGCGATATGCATTGGTTACGATGTGCGTAGGTGTTGGGCAAGGCTATGCTGCCATTATTGAACGATGTTAGGTTTTGATATCATTATGGTGCATAGTTTTATACTTTCCATGATTTATAGCGTAATTACCTTTTAAAACACTTCTGTCAAAACGAATAATCAGTATGATTTTGGAATTCAATGGTTATATCCCTGTAATAGATGAATCCTCATTCATTCACCCATTGGCAACGGTTACTGGCAATGTTATTATTGGCAAAAATGTGTACATAGGCCCCGGTGCAGCCATAAGAGGGGATTGGGGTGAGATCATTATTGAAGACAATTGCAATGTACAAGAGAATTGTACAATTCACATGTTTCCCGGCGTAACAGTACGGTTGAAACAAATGGC